>NZ_JBQDNB010000014.1:0-104456 GCF_052096715.1 Providencia sp. | reverse complement strand
TTTATTGTGATAAATATAAGTTATTTAATTAAAAAGTATCCAATCACTTGTTTATACTTAAATATCTCTCATGTCAATCCAAGCTGTATGACTATAAACTTGATAAACGAATAAGCTCAGAAATTTATCTGTAAGAGCCTGATTCACTGATAAAGCATCTTTACCTCTGAGTTTCAGGATAATAGTATAACGCGATTTTCGGTCCACAAGTGTAGCTATATGAGAGTTTTTTGTGCCCGATACTAAATCGCCTTCCCAATGTCCCAGGGAGCGTCTGTTATCGATATGCCGAGAGCGTTCATGGATTGGCGTTCCGTTCACTATATTGATAGTGCCTCTTTCACCTTTGCGGGTATGCCGTCTGCCATGACGGAGGCTGTGTGATCGGCGTAAATGCTGTACATTCAGGTGGTATAATGCTTCACGACTACGAAAGTACAGTGTCTTATAAATTGTCTCAGGTGATATTCGCAGTGTTTTCTGACGTGGTTTGGTTCTCCTTAGCCATCCGGATATTTGCTCCGGAGACCACTTCATCTCTAGCTTTTCCAGAACAATATTTTGCAACGGTATATTCTGATCCAGTAAGCACGATTTTGGCCTTTTAGCCATCCTGTTAGCCCGGTTATTAGCATCAACGGCTTTGTAATAGCGCCTGCCACGATTACGCTGAATTTCACGTGATATCGTCGAAGGGCTACGGTTCAGTGCAGTAGCGATCGCACGAATGCTCATTTTGGCAGGCAGACCGGCCCGTATTTCCTCTCGTTCAGGCAGTGTCAGGTGAGCAACAGCCGGCTTGCGCTCATTAGGTTTTATGCCGCCAGTATCTCTTAACATTGTGAAGATAGTTCCTGGTTTTGAACCCAGAATATTAGCTATCTCACTGAAGCCTTTATCGTTCTTCCATAATTCAAAAACAGATGCTTTTTCCTCAGCCGTAAATGTCCGTCTCATTCAATAATCCTCCGCAACTACATGTTTTCACATAACTGTTGCATTGACCAATTGAATCTACAGTAGCCTTTTTTAGAATTTCGTTTTCCATTTCAAGGCGTTGTATTTTTTTATTCATCTCACGAAGTTCAATCTGCTCGGGTGTAAGCGGAAGTCCCGTCGGTGTTTTACCTTGTCGCTCTAATCGCAGTTTTTAAACCCATCGATTAAGTGCGGTAAGACTAACGCCCATTGCCTGTACGGCTTTAGCCATTGAGTAATGATGGTCAACTACCATTTTAGTGGCTTCGAGTTTAAACTCTGCTGAATATTGCTTAGCCATGTGCTCACCTGGATGTTATTGAGGTAAGAATATCACCTCTAGTCAGGTGGCCAAATTAACTATGCCACTTCATACAGTCCATGCCTTCTATTGTTAATAAGAGATAAAAAAAGCTACTAGCCAATATGGCTAGCTCTTAAGTTTAAGGCAATAGATAATCAGCCCATGCTTGCATCATAGGGCGTCGCAGATCTAATAAGTCTGTTCGGTGATAAGCTGCTTCCACTTTATTTTTCACTGTATGAGCGAGTGCTCTTTCAGCTAAATCCCGAGAATAGCCATGCTCAGAGCACCAATCCCGGAAAGTTGAACGAAAGCCGTGTGCTGTTGCAACGCGATTAGGATTATCGCTAGGTGCTTTCGTACGCCGTAAGAATGCAGTGAGTACCATGTCAGAAAGGACAACTTGTTTTCTGGGGGAAGGAAAAACCAATTCATCATGTAGCCCTTTTAAGCTATGGAGTAGCGATATAGCTTGATCCGATAAGGGAACTCGATGTTGTATACCGGCTTTCATTCTTTCGGCTGGAACAGTCCAAATACGTTGTTTAAAATCAATTTCTCCCCATCGCATGGCTCTAGCTTCTCCAGAACGTGAGGCTGTGAGTATTACAAATAAGAGTAAGGTTCGAGTGATATTGTATCGTTCATCAGTGGATACACAGGTTGCAATATAAAGAGGTAGCGATTTCCATGGCATTGCAGGTTGATGCTCTGTACGGACATTAATGCTGATTTGTTGTGGTAATAAATGAGCGACCACATCGACAGGGTTAGCAGAACAATAACTATGTGCCCATGCCCATTGCATAACCGCATGGATACGTTGTTTGACGCGAGAGGCGGTTTCGGAGCGAGTTAACCAGATAGGACGTAATGTGTCCGCTATATCAGCGGGTGCAATGGTATCTAATGTCATTGAGCCGATAAATGGAAATACATATTGTTCAAGTGTAGTAATCCATTGTTTACCGTGTTTTTCATTTTTCCAGCCAGGAAGTAATTCAGTATGAAGTTTACGAGCAGCATCTTCAAAAGAAGGGATTGATGGCTTCTCAGAAATTGATTTTTTGAACTCAAGGGGATCAATACCTTTGATTATTTGCTCTCTCATTGTTGAAGCAATATTTGATGCTTCTGAAATTGTGATTTCAGGGTAACTACCTAAACCCGCATTTCGACGTTTTTGTGTTACTGGGCTCATATAGCGAAGTACCCACTTTCCTCTTCCTTTTGTTGATGATGGATGTAGAGTGAGGCCCGTGATACCGCCATGAGGTAATGGTTTATCCCCAGGTTGTATATTCTTAGCTTTGGTATTGGTTAATAAAGCCATGGTGAATTTGTCCTAAAGTTTGGGTATGCCATCTGGTATGCCATTTTTGTTAGGCTTTGTATGGAATTCATTATACGGATTTGGATTTGTATTTAAATAATCTATTGATATAAAGACACTAATTGAATAACCTTGGATGGGGTTGGATTTATGTTTAGCGGACTCCTCCTCCGCCATCTTCACTTCCAATCAAGTCTACTAAAGTCTCCTAACCTCAGTTAAACCAAGCATTCCAGCAAAATCTCACTCTACCAAAGTCTACTAACATCTTTCTAAATCTCTACAATTTGTTGTATAGTTTTTTGTATAGAAATTCCCTCTACAATTTTCCTATACAATATTGGTGATTTATGAAGCTAACAGACATGGCAATCAAGCGTGCCAAGCCAAAAGAAAAATCATACACGCTGGCGGACGGTAACGGGCTATCTTTGTTAGTTGAAACTAACGGTTCCAAAGGCTGGAGTTATCGCTATCAATTCGCTGGTAAAACCAAAATGATACACGATGGGAAAAGGGGCAGTCTGGGAACCCATCAGGCAGGCTAAGTAAAGGCGCTGAGATAAGGCGTAATCTAATGGAAATGACCCCGCAAGCAATTAAATCAATTCTTGCCGGCATTGAAATCGGTGATGCTGCTTGTCTAAAGATATGGGCTGACCGTTGCTACCCAGTTTCTAAATCCACTATTCAACCTATCGAATTCCTTTGTGACACCACAGACCTATCAAGCGCAGCGTTGAGCGTTGTATCGGCTATCAGTCAAGGGCTGGTGCCGCCAGATGTAGGAACCGTGATTTTAAAAGGTATTTGCTGATGCTTCTAAGATTATCGAGGTTGAGAGCTTGCAGCGTGAAGTTGAGGCACTGAAAGAAGTTATGGAAGAGATTAAAAATGGCCATGCGTAATTCGATTAGAAAGCTAAAACGGCAGATTGAAACGGCAGCACCGAAGATTCGCAATATTATGGAGCCAATACCGTCAGATAGCAGGAAAGAACAGGAGAGCTAACTGATTGATTTTATCGATGCCGTCACTTTGGCTTATTACTAGTAATGCTGTAATAGCGGCATATCAAAGTTGTTCAAAATAGCTAAAAGCTTCCATTAACTCACTTTCATTTTTCGGCTCATTCAAGTCTATACCTGTCGCTTCCATTGTAATTTTAAATAATTCCTCTCGTGTTATACCAAGTCTAGCCGAAACATGATTAGCGCAGCTTCTAGCATGGGATGCTCTTTGGTTTAATGGTAGTTCAGAGTTAAGGGCTTTTGACCTTGAGCTATTGTGTGACATAAATTAACCCTAATAAATTCAACATTAGTTATTGTAGCATTAAGAGGCTCTGAAATCGGAGGTTCGTCACTGGCTGGCTAAATTTAAAAGAAAGAACGAATAAAAATGAAAACTAACAAAAAAATAATTGAATTAGGTGAAAAGCTCAAAGATAGGTTGCCACTAGAAAGGGTAAAGTTCGCAGTTGAATATATTAATTACAATGAAAGTCCTTTAGCTTTAGAAACATTGCGTGATTACATCGAGGAGTATGACGTGACAATTACACATGATGAACATGACCAACTCATTGAAATAGCAAAAGAGCTAAACATTCAGTTAGATACAAAAGACATAATTGTAAAATAAACGCGTTGTATAAAGTCTTTATAAGGCGCCTATAGATACGGGTTATCTCGTAGGTAGTTTTCGCATTGTAAGGTCATTTAATGATGGGGGTAGAGGCATAAAAAACCCCGAGAAGAATCGGGGGAGGAAATAGAGCCCAGAACAAACTTTTGCTATTATGTTATATCATTACGTATAGTTCAATGCATAAATGAATTATAAGGGAGAATTAACTTGTTATATTTTGGTGGCAATTTAGAATTATTTTCTAATAGAATTTATCATGAATAGTATGAAATTCTAATGAATGGGTATGCGTTGATGATATGAAGATGAATAAGCCAGAAGTGAGAAAAGAAAAATCAATCAGGATCACTACATCAGGAACGGTAATAAAAGCTCCTGAGCGAGTTAAAACAGCTACAGGTAAAGTTATGGTCACAATGACTATTCAGGCTGAGAGTGACAAGCGTAGCCCGTACCCATTAAAGGTAGTGGCATTCGATATTAACGCGCTGGAGTTTATGACCTGCCAGAAAGGAAACAAAGTAACTGCTACAGGTCGTTATGAATGGTTTAATGGTTATCAGCTAACAGGGGCGCAGATTATACCAACTTAGTAGGTTAAACAATCACAGTCATTTTATACTGCCTTAGTATAATCCCATGCAAAGAAACCAGCTTCCTGAAATGCAGAATCTTTCATCGATTGCTTTCTGGTTTTCATATAATTTGGAGGTGGGCAGAGTACATTTTTCATCCAATAGCCAATTTCGTATTCTTTGAAAATTTCAAATAATTTACTATTTTCTGTATTAATTAGTTCGGGTATCGAGTAATAAATGAATTCACCGATTGAATTTTCAATCCAACCTTCTACGGACTGGTTATCTTCCAAGGGAGAGCAATGCAAAGAGCTTTTGGCATTATTAACAAATTCATGAGTCTGAAGCATAGACCAACCACAAAACTCCAAATCCGCTTTTAAATAATAAATATCTGTCATGGCATTAATTGCTTCTTGAGGAATGTTTAAGGCGACATCAGGGAAATAATGTTCAAATCTTTCAAGTGCTAAAAATAAATATCCTGCAGCGAGCGATGGTAAATTATGAAGGACTAGTGCTGGATGCTCCCCTGAGCCACCACCAAGGACTAAGGTATCCGGAGCGCATGAAAAATCTGGCTCCCTCCATCCTTCAGCACTAACAATATCTAACGGGTGATAAATTGGTAACCCATTAAAATATCCAAGTAACTCGTGACGAAATGTATCGATGTAACTCATGAATCCCTAATCCCTCTTAGCTTAATGATCAAGTTTTATATCAATATAGGTGCTACATTGACTCAAAAGTTGTAAGCATAACATTGTTGGGTTTTCCAGCATTGTTATTATATTTTAACTAACCCTCTTAAAGATGACCAGTTCAACTAACCCGAAAATATCGGGGTAGCTCGAATAAGTTCACCAGCCTAACCATCCTATTTTGTTCAACTCATTCTTCTATTGGGAAACATTCTTTTACACACTCCATGAAAACCTTCATGGCTGGGCTTATTACTTTTTTTGAGTGATGAGCACATAATGCCGTTATTCTTAAAAATGGGTCGTTAAAGGGCAATTCTTTTAGTTCACCAGAGCGCAACTCGTTTTCAACAGTGAAATATGGCAAATATGAGATACCTAGATTACTAGATACGCAACGTTTAATACTCTCAATACTCCATAATTCTATAGTGTTTTCAAGGGTAATGTTACGCTGTCGCATTGTGGTTTCAAACAATTGTCGAAAAATACACTGGGGTTCATTGATAACAAAGCTAACAGGTAAATGCTGGTTAGGAGATATAAAATCCATTTCACCAAGATTGGGAGAAGCGACAAGAACTAAGCGGTGAGAGCCTAAATCTTCCATAGTTAAAGCGCTATCATTTCCGACACGGTAAAAAATACCCAAATCAGCCTCATCAGCCAACAAAGCATCACGGATAACATAGCAATTTAATGATTGTAAGGATAAGCGAACTTTCGGGGCTTGTTGTTTAAAGCGCTCTAAAATAACAGGCATTTTATATGCTAATAATGTTTCCCCTGTTACAACCCGTAAATCACCATTTGGCTCAGCATTATGTTGTGCTGTTTGGCGAATACAATCCATTACACGAATAAGTTCATACACATGAGGTAGTATATTTTTGCCTTCAGTGGTTAAGGTTACTTGTCGCCCAATTTTTTCAAACAGCTTGGTTGATAATTCTTGTTCAAGCTGTTGAATATGAAATGTAATAGTTGATTGAGTGCAAAAAAGTTTACGTGAGGCTCGAATAAAAGAACCTTCCTCAACGATAGTTTTAAATGTAATGAGTCGACGCAAGTCCATATCACCAGCCTAATATCAATCGAAAATATCGAATTCATAGTATCAAAACATTCAATTTTTTAAAGTTAATAAATGCGCTAGAGTCATTTTTTAGGAGAAAGTTGATGATAGCAATGCTTATAAGTTCATTTTTAACATACACATTAATAACAGCGTTTACACCAGGACCTAACAATATCCTTGCAATGAGTTCGGTTACTCAATATGGATTTCGTCGAAGTATTAGTGTTTTATCGGGAATGAGTTTGGGTTTTTTTGTAATTATGGTTTTATGCGCAGTTTTTACATTATCTTTAGTAACAGTTCTGCCAATCTTTATGGGGTGGCTAAAGTGGATTGGCGCTGCCTATATTTTATGGCTGGCATGGAAAATCGCTAAAAGCCAAACGTCAACATCTAAAGCAGAGGTTAAGCCTATCAGTTTTTGGATGAGTTTTTGGCTACAGTTTGTCAATGTGAAAATTATTTTGTATGGAATAACAGCAATTTCAACATTCGCATTACCATATTCTAATAATATATTGGTTATTTTTGGCATGAGTATTATTTTGTCTGTGATTGGCATCGCTGGAAATCTAGCATGGGCACTTGCAGGACATTACTTGCAAATTGTTTTTTCCAAGCATGGCAAAGTGATTAATTACATACTTAGTGTCTTGCTTGTTTATTGTGCAATTAAGATTGTAATTTAAAGGATAGTTTTTTATCGAATAAAAAATTTACAGGGATGTAGATTTTGAATTTTTCATTATTTGCAATAAGATCATCAATTGATGATATTTATGCAATTGAAATATTTCATTGAGCCAAGAAAAAAACAGGCATCAAAAACAGCCTAGCAATGATCTTAGTTGTATAGAAATTTGTATAGAATGAAAGTTGAAATTTAAATAATCATTTAATATCAATGTAGTGAATGCCATGTATGGTTCTCTCCCCCCTGTATCAATTCTGAACGTTGTTCAATTATAAGTAAATCTAAACTCAAAAAAATCAAAACCTAATCGATTTAGATAGTGTTAAGTTAAGGCTAGGCATGTGTTGATTTTATTGCCTATTATCTAGCTTTACTATCTTGCTTATAACAGCTGTAGTGACATTATTGGCATATTCTATTGTGCTGAGGTAGATAATATTATTTTTATCAAACCCTGTTTCATTAAATTGGTACTTTAGACCAGGGACACAAACGAGAAGATCTGCATTTTGGGAAATCAGTTTTTCTATATCTGACTCTGTGTCATCACAGTAAGCTTTCCAATCCAAATTTTTTACATCTATCTCTTTTTGTAACGCTGATAAATAGTTATCAACTGTATTACCTGAGAGATATCTGGCTACAATACTCGAGCCGTTTACCCATGGATACGTTACTCGTCCAAGAGTAGGACTTGGGTTATGAATTAGAAATATTTTTTTTCCCATTAAAGATCCTTAATGATTTTAGTTGTATATGTTAAAACGTAAAAATTTTTTTATTATCAATCAGATAGTGCTGTATTATGGCTTTAATTAAGATTAATTATTTTAATTATATCTCTTATAGTTTTTTAATCCCCAAAATATCGAAAAATAATGGGGGGTTAAAATAAAATGCTAATCTATCTTAATTTTTTGCCATCTATTTTTGTTTGAATAAATTTCTGATTTTTAGAAGAAAATTACTCGTATTTGTAATAAGCTAATACGATGATTATTAAAATAAATCACAGTATATGAGTTGTTTTGAGGTATGAAATTAAATGGGTAATCAATATTTATTGCCAATTATACAATTAACTATTTTTTTTATATCTTTTGAATCTTTGGCATTTCAAAAGCAAGAGTATAATCCTGTTGTCTTTAATATGGCACAACTATATGATTTTAATCCAGTTAAAGGGAATGTTAAAGAAGTTAAAGCTGTTGTTTATAATGAAGATAATTCGATTAACTATGAGTCATTATTAACTATTGGGCGTGATGGCTGTGTAGAGAGCTTTACCTTAAATCAAAAACAAGATGAGTATCTTAGTCGATTGAATAATCATCTTGTTGTTAAAAGAGTCAAGAATAAACTAGTTGGTACCGATACCTCTGGTCCTATCGAAATGACTATAGGTAATAACTGTATGATATTATCCAGAAAAGATATTAATGGTGAGTTGATTTATCAATATAATAAAGATGGGATTATCATTGGTTCAGTGCTTGCTGATACCAAGGAAAAGTTTAGCGAAAACAATTACAACGAGTTTAAACTGCCAACAACGATAAAATATTATAAAGATAATAAAGTCATTTCTGAAACCATAATGACTTATGGGAAAGATATGCAAAAACCATTTGATTTCTTTATGGAAATATTGGTTCTAGGGCAGGTTATTCTGCAAGTGGATTCTAAATGTAGCTATGATAATCAGAATATTGCGTATAAATGTAATTTTGTTTTAACCTTGAACTCAGAAGGTAAGAACATCAAATTGTTAAAAAATAGCACCACAGAAGCATTGTTTTATTAATAACATTGTTTCATTAATAATAAATACTGTTTTGAATTGATTATTGTTTATCTTAATGCATTGTAAAATAATGTTTTTTATTGATTTAGTAATCGAAGTCGTACGGTTTTGGTTACAGGATTATAGCCAAAACCATACTGATAAAGGTTTAAAATCATTTTTTATTTGAGGCGTGTCTAATGCGATTAGAAATGCCTAATGGGACACACTTGGAGTATGGATAACGCTTTCTTCCGGAGTCCCAATGAATAGTGGTTGGGAATCTGATTGCAAAGCAAGACAAGCTTGCTGCAAACTATTATCACAAGCTAATTGAAAATAATAGCGTATAGCATGTGGCGATGCATTTTTGATTTCACCTTTTAGCATTAACCAGCCAAGGTTATATTGTGCATAAGGATTACCTTGCTCCGCTGAAAGCATAAACCATTTTTGTGCTTGTTCTATTGAAATGGGGACATCATCACCTTGATAATAGATTAACCCAAGATTAAGTTGGGCATCGCTATCACCTAATTCAGCTGCTCGAATAAAGTAATTAAGTGCTTTTTCTTTATCTATTTTACCTGCCTTACCTTGCCAATAAAACCAACCTAAATTATTAAGTGCGTAAGCATTGTCTTGATCTGCCGAGGCTTGATACCATTTTAATGCTTCATTAAGTTCAGGTTGCCCGCTCGCTCCATTTTCATATAACCAACCAAGCATATTTTGTGCTGATGCATGGCCTTGTTCGGCTGCCATTTTAAACCATTTTATGGCAGATAGTTGCGAAGCTTGGTTGCTGTCACTTTCCTCCATATATAACCAACCTAACTGATGTTGGGCATCGGGCTCACCTTGTTCAGCAGCAAGACTGAGCCAGTGTAATGCTTGACTACGCGATTTTTCAACACCTTGGCCTTTTTCATAAATTAAGCCTAATTGGTACTGTGCAGGTAAATTTCCTCGCATTGCAGCTTTTTTGAACCAATAAATGGCTTTTTGCCATGATTGATTAACACCTAATCCTGATTCATATAATGCGGCTAAATAAAGTTGGGCTTCCATATTGTCTTGCTCTGCCGCTTTCTGAAAATATTCGGCCGCTTGTACATAATTAGGCGGATTTGCATTGTAATAGGATAATCCTGCGTCAAACTCTGTGGTGGCATTAATTGAGTTTGAAACTGTATTGGTTGTATGTGGTTTATTGTCATCTGAATTGTCGCCACAACTCGTGGTCATCAATATACTGACTATCGTTATGACTAATAGGGAAATTCTCATTATTGTTTCCTAATATTAAAGAGCAGGTGCTGGTTTTATATCTGCAATACGTAATGTGTACATAATTGATGCTCCTGGTGGTACTTTGGGTGGGTAGCCCTCATCGCCATAGGCTAATTCAGGCGGAACGATAAAGGTGATTTCGCCATGATTTTGCAAATGACTAATGGCAGATTGGAAAAGGGGAGGATAGTTATCTAATGGCAGTGTGAGCGATTTATCTTGTAAATCCATATCATTGACGATAGTTCCATCTAATAGTGATTCTTTAACGACAATACTGACCATATCGGTAGCTTGAATTTTTCCCTGCCCGGTATAGTTCACTTTGTAGGAATAGCCTAATGGATCTGACTCCACACCTTTTTGTTTCGACCAATTCGCCATAAATGCTTTTGTAATTGGTGCTTGTTGATCTTTTTTGGCATTACGATTTTTTGTTATAGCAGAATCAGCTGCAATTAATGCTGTATGCAATTCGGTGGGTGAAAGTAATGTACGGCCTTCAATTGCATCGGTGATACCGGCTAAATAGGCTTTTTTGTCCATATCTTGTCCAAAAGATTGATTCTCTTTGTGGATAGTCATTGCATCTTGTCCTATAGCGATACCTGCCGCATAAGCTTGTTTTAGGGCTTCATCACTTTTTAGTTGCTCAAGAGGCACTAACTGCTGCGTGGCTACAGCTTGTTCCAATGCTAATTTTTGTGCCTTCTCAGCATTTTCAATTCGTTGACTTAATAATTTGATATTGTTATTCAAATTAAGATTTTCATTTTTTGATTTATTTAATGATTCTTCTATTTGTGATTTTAAAGATTCTTGTTCTTTTAATTTTAATTGTACGCTTTGCTTGTTTAATAAAACTAATAAGTTGTCATTAACTCGATTTATTTTAGCTTGTAGAATTTCTTTTTCTTGTTGTTGGAAACGAGCCTTATACATTTTTTCATTGATAGTGAGTGCTTGAATTTGTTTATTTAGCATTTTCAATTTTACTTGTGGCAGTTGAATTCCACTTTGTTCTTCATTGTAAGGCTGATTTTTTTCTATTCCTTGCTTTAGTTTTTTTTGTTCATATTCATTAGCAAATTCTAATAATCCTGGAAGTTGATTCTCATTAGTAAATGATAATGATGGGAAGAGTAGTGTTGAAAATAATATTGAAGTATAAATTGAAGCTCTAATATTAGGGTGGTTAATTTTAGTCATAATGGAATCTCGAAAATTCGTTAGTGTTATTCATTTAATGATGTATTTTATTGAACAGTAGTTTAATGACGATAATGTTAGTAGTTAAAATATAACTGTATCAGGATATAAACTAAAAAATAAATATTCAATAAAAATAAAAATCTCATCTTATTTTATTCAAAATAATAACGGGGATTACAATAATATTAGAGTTATTACAAAATATTATATCTAAATATGAAGTAATGATTTGTTTGGAATTAATTATAACATAATGATTTTATTATGATTAATTGATTTTGAGTATGCGTTGTTGTTATGAATTTAATACGTACTATTACTTAATGTATTAAAAAGTATTAATTTAAGTATAAAATATCAACTTAGAGGTCATTTTATGATGTTATTGGGTTTTAATTCTAGTCATATTTGTATGTTCATAATGGGAGTCTTGAGGCTCCTGAATTAAAGTGATTTAATTTCATTAATTACTCGTGTTAAGGGTATTTTATTTTGATTAATAACTGCTTGATAGCTATTGCCTTGCTTGATTTTAATTAGAAGCTAACGTAAATTTCTTCCCAACAGAGCAATGCATAAAACATTTTCTTGCAGGCAGCCTTTAATGAAGAAGTTGGTTGTATCTGAAGTAAGGAGCCTAATATGATAGTAGAACAAGAAGTATCGAAAAGTATTTTTATGATAGCCGTAGGGAAAGAGATTTTCCGCTTAAGGAAGAAGCGCGGATTAAGTGGTAAACAATTAGCTGAAAGATTAAATATATCTCAACAACAAGTGTCTAGATATGAAAGAGGTGTCTGTAATATAAATGTAGATACACTCTTTGTTATATTACATGAGTTGGATTGTAGTTTGAGTGGTTTTTTTAGTTCAGTCTACCTTAATGTTAATAATGTAGAGAAAGAGATTGGTACTCATTGTATTAATTTATTCTTACCTCCAGTTCCGTATTATCATGGTGAGAATGCTTTTTCAGTAAAGATGAGTAAGTTAGTCGGTTGATTTTCTATTAATAGCTATTAATTTGTTTTAATTTTTTAACTGAGAATAAAGAAAATACTTTCTTTTCTCAGAAGGTATTCTATTTATTTTTATTTATTAAAAATAAATATTCATTAATTATTTAACCAAGTGGATTAATTAAAATCCACCCTATTTTAACGTTCATCGTAAGGCGTAACCAATATGAAAAAGATTATTTTAGCAACTTTGATTTCTGGCGCAATGAGTGCATCTGCTTTAGCTGCTGACGCAGGTACAGGTACAGTCACTTTTAACGGTTCAATCATTGAAGCTCCATGTTCAATCGCTCCAGGTGAAGAGAACCAAACTGTTGAATTAGGTCAAGTTTCTAACGTGACTTTAGAAAAAGGTGGCGAGTCTTCAGCTCAACCTTTCTCTATCCAATTAGAAGGCTGCAACCTAGAAAATAATAATCAAGTGACTATTACTTTTGCTGGTACTGAAGCAACTGATGGCCAAGCAGCAAAAACTGGCTTACTGCAAATCACAGGTGATGCATCTGGCGCAGCAGTGAAAATCATGAACTCTTCTAGCGCACAAATTGAAGTTAACGCTGGTAGCACTCAAAACTACGTTCAAGGTAGCAATGAACTGAAATTCCAAGCGGCACTTAAAGGTCTAGCGGGAGCTACAGTTGTTCCAGGTAACTTCTCAGCAGTCACTAACTTTACCTTAGCATACAACTAATTTTTAGATATTAGCGTATGTGTGTCATGAAGTGCTTAGGCACTTCATGACTGATTCAGTAATGGAGGTGACTGTGAAGCGAATTGGACAATTAAAGCTAGCATTATTATCAATCAGTGCACTGTGGCTAATGCCTGCACAAGCTGCTCCTGGCGAAATTTGGGGCAAAGTGAGTATGCAAGGAAGCATCGTTGATACCGCTTGTGCTATCGATACTGGTTCTTATGAGCAATCTATTGATATGGGTATTTTGCCAATTGGTTTGTTACGCCAAGTTGGACATGGACCAGTTCAACCTTTTTCGATCGCCTTAATTGGTTGCAAACTCACCCCACATGATGGCGACAATTGGCAAACCTTTTCGGTGACTTTTGATGGCCCAGCAAATGGCGAATGGTTCACCGTTTCTGGCGCGGCAAAAGGCGTCGCATTGTCATTACAAGATGCATCAGGACAAACAGTACAACCTGGATTGGCCACATCAAAACAAGATATCAAACCCGGAGACCATGTTCTTAATTATGGGTTAAGACTCGTTTCAGATGAAACCCCACTACGTCCAGGGGAATACCAAACAGCAATTCGTTTCAAGCTGGATTATTACTAATAAAAATGCTGATTTTTTCCTGATACTGACCTTTAGGGATGTTACTTATGTCTTTGTTTAATGCTTACTCACCAAAACCACGTTTACTCAGTGTGGTCATTGCGCTCACCTTTCATGGTGTAGCACTGCCTGTTTTTGCGGCAGAAGCAATTCAATTTAATACCGATGTATTAGATTTAGAAGACAAAAGTAACATTGATTTAAATCAGTTTGCGCGTGCAGGTCACATTATGCCGGGTACTTATTCATTAACGCTGAAAGTTAATGATGAGCAGCTACCTGAAATTAAGGTTCCTTTTTATGCTCCAGAAAATGATCCAGAAGGGAGCGCAGCTTGTTTATCGCCTGAATATATGAACCAGTTAGCGCTGACTTCATCCTCACTGAAAGATTTAACTTGGTGGCATGACGGGGAGTGTTTAAATCCTGAAAGCTTACCGGGGATGCAGATCCGTGGTGATTTAGCGACTTCATCTTTGTACGTCAGTATTCCACAAGCTTATATGGAATATACCGCACCTAACTGGGATCCACCGTCGCGTTGGGATGATGGTGTTCCAGCAATTCTGGCTGACTATAACATTAACGGAAATGTGAATAATTCATACCGTAAAGGTGGGAATGATAGCTACCAAGCGAATGGTAACGGTGTTGTGGGTGTGAACGCCGGAGCATGGCGCTTACGTGCTGATTGGCAAGGGCGTTTAAGTCACATGAATGGCATCAACGCGTCAACACAAAAAGATTTCCAGTGGAACCGTTTTTATGCTTACCGTGCGGTGCCAACATTGCGTGCCAAGTTAACGCTGGGTGAAGATTACCTCGAATCAAATATGTTCGACAGTTTCCGTTTTACGGGAGCAAGCTTGCGTTCGGATAATAATATGATGCCGCCAAGTTTACGAGGCTATGCGCCTGAAGTAACAGGTATTGCTAAAACGAATGCAACGGTAACTGTTAGCCAGCAAGGGCGCGTTCTGTATGAAACCCAAGTTGCTCCGGGACCATTTAGAATTCAAGACTTAAGTGATGCGATTAGCGGCAAGTTAGATGTGGTTGTTAAAGAAGAAGATGGTTCGGTTCAAGAGTTCCAAGTAGACACGGCTAACCTACCTTATCTAACGCGCCCGGGCCAAATTCAATATAAATTGGCATTAGGTCAACCTACTGATTATGAACGCCATAGCCAAGGGGATAACTTCTTAACTGGCGAATTTTCTTGGGGTATTAATAACGGTTGGTCACTGTTTGGCGGAAGCTTAAATAGCCAAGACTATAATGCGCTTTCTATGGGTATCGGTCGTGACTTGCTCGCCTTTGGTGCTATTTCATTCGATGCAACGCAATCTTTTGCGCGTTTGCCGGGTGAAAACAGAGTCAGTGGTGGTTCATACCGCGTTAACTACTCAAAACGTTTTGAGCAATACGATAGCCAAGTACAGTTCGCCGGTTATCGCTTCTCTGAGCGTGACTTTATGTCCATGTCAGATTACTTGAATGCGAAACAAACTGGGCAGCGTTATGGCGGTAGTAAAGAGCTATACACCATTTCACTGAATAAAAATTTCCGTGATGCCGGCATGTCATTGTATGTGAATTATAACCACCAAACTTATTGGGATCGCCCAAATAATGACTACTACAGTGTGATGCTGTCGAAGTACATGGATATTGGTTCGCTTAAAAACGTCAGCGTCAATTTATCGGCGAATCGCAGTGTATATAACGGTGTGAACGATGATAGCGCTTATTTATCGCTGTCATTCCCATGGGGTAATAGCGGAAGCATCGGTTATTCATTGAATGCGAGTCGCAATGATACCACTAACCGTGCCACTTATTATGACCGTATTGATGACCGTACAACATACCAAGTGAGTGCGGGAAGCAGCCGCTACGGTGCATCTTCCAGTGCCTTTATTAACCATCAAGCGGATATTGCTCGTGTCAGTGCGAACGCAAGTTATCAACATGGTCAATACAGTGCCTTTGGTTTATCGGCTTCGGGCGGTTTCACCATGACTGGCGAGGGCGGTGGATTCCACCGTGTTAATAGCATGGGCGGTACACGTATGGTTGTTGATACAGACGGTGTTGCAGGTGTACCAATCAAAGGCTTTGGTGCGCCAGTTGAGTCAAATATGTTTGGTAAAGCGGTTGTCGGTGATGTGAACAGCTATTACCGCAGTAAGGCGCAAATTGATTTGAATGCCTTGCCAGATAACGTCGATGCACAGCAGTCAGTGGTACAAGCCACCATGACAGAAGGTGCTGTAGGTTTCCGTCGTTTTGAAGTGGTTTCGGGGCAAAAAGCCATGACTGTATTGAGCTTAACGGATGGGACTCATCCACCATTTGGTGCTCAAGTGAAGAATATGAAAGATCAAAATACCGGGATCGTCGGTGATGCAGGTAATGCCTACATCAGTGGTATTAATCCGGGGGATGCAATGACCGTGACATGGGGTGAAAACAAGGCTTGTAAAGTGATGTTCCCGGCACAGTTAGGTTCTCTTGAACAAGCGTTATTACTACCGTGTATTCCTGTGATAAGTGTGAGCTCACAGCCACAACAGATTACTCAACGTTAAGCAATATTAACAAATTATTTTGAATATAAAGAGGTTGCTCGGTACTGCATCCGAGCAACCACAACAGGTTATTAAATAGGTCACTAAATAGGTTACGACAGCATGAAAAAGATAACTCAACGCAGTATTGTTGCAGGGCTAACTAGCCTAATTCTGTACTCTTATGCTGCACAAGCTGCAGTTTCTATGGACCGTACACGTGTCGTTTTTGAGGGTGGACAAAAATCCATCTCGCTTAATATTTCAAATAATAACAAGCAATTGCCTTATTTAGCTCAGGGTTGGATGGAAAACGCCGAAGGTGAAAAAATTAATTCACCCTTAGTTGTGTTGCCACCTGTTCAACGTTTAGAGCCGGGCAAATCAAGCCAAGTCAAAATTGAGGCATTACCAGCTGCCAACATGTTACCGAACGACCGTGAAAGTCTGTTCTACTTTAATTTGCGTGAAATTCCACCAAAAAGTGACAAGCCAAATACATTGCAGATTGCATTGCAAACGCGAGTGAAATTGTTTTATCGCCCAAAAGCCATTATTCCTGAAAAGAATACGGCTCCAGCACAAGATAAATTAACGCTGGAAAAGCAGGGTGAAACCGTGATGTTAAAAAACCCGACGCCATACTATGTCACCATTATTAATGCAGGTGCGACAGCAAAAGCGGACGCCAAAGAATTTAACCCAATCATGGTAGCGCCGTTTGCGAGTGAAAACTTGGGAGTGAGTGCGAGCAAGTTGGGTAATTCACCAGTAATCACTTATATCAATGATTATGGCGGTCGCCCAGAGCTGAATTTCCGTTGTCAGGCATCGAGCTGTCAGGTTGTTCCTGAAACCAAATAATACATTATCTTAGGCCTGTCGGCATGAATGGAAAGGAGAGAACCATGACTCAACAAAAACTGACCCAGCAGCTACGCAATAGCTTTTTAGTTTGTTTGCTTGCGGGTATGAGTAGCGCATCGGCATTTGCACAAGATGACAATCGTGCTTTGTACCGTCCTAGTGATAACTGGAATGTTGATGGCCAACACGGTGTGTTGAATGTATCGGGTTCATTAACTGAAAGTCCATGCCGATTGGCAATGACCTCTAGTTACCAATCGGTGCTATTGGGTAATACAGAAACAGCAGAGTTAAGCCGCACAGGCGGACAGGGACGTCCAATTCCGTTTCAAATTGAATTGTTAGATTGTTTAGAAACATCCACATCATTAGAGAATATTAGAACAGGACAAACCGCTTGGAGCTCGACACAGCCTGCGGTAAAAGTGCGCTTTTTAGCGCCAACAGTACCTTTCATGCCTAATTACGCAAAGGTTAATGGTGCCGCAGGAATTGGTTTGGCATTGAGTAATAGTAAAGGTCAGCCACTGCCACTCGGGGAAGATAGTAACCCAGTATTGTTAGCATCAGGACAAGATAAACTGACCTATTACGTGACTCCGGTAAGAACTTCTGGCCCATTGGAGCCGGGTGCTTATTCTGCACTCATCGCTTTTGAAATGATTTACGAGTAATAAGGGGCAGATGATGAAGTCGTTAATCAAACCAATTATAGCGAAAAGCCCAGCTCGGCGAATGGTTTCAACCCTGATTGCCAGTAGTTTATTACTGGCAAGTGGGCAAAGTTTTGCTGAGGTTTTTACTATTCAAGTCAAAGTGACAGTAGTGGAAAAAACCTGTGATATTTATGGCCCAGCGCCAGGCGCACCAGTTTCGGTTGTATTCCCTGATTTGATTATTAATCAAATCGATGGTGGCTCATACGGAGAAACCCCAATTAATTACAATATTAATTGTGAAGATGCGGCAGATAACCCAGCAATTAAAATTCAGTTTACGGGAGTAGATGCCATGTCTGTTCCTAATAGTACCTTTAAAGTAGCCGGTAAATTAAAAACGACTGATAACAATTTAGCCATTCAGATTAATGCGAATGGTCAGCAGTTAAAGCTTAATAATTGGTTTCCTTTTAGATATGCCAGTAAGCCTACATTAACGGCGGTTGCTGTACCGAGCGATGTCGGCGGGATACGCGGTGGTGAGTTTACTGCATCAGGCACTTTGAGTGTGGAGTATCAATAATGTCGATGACAAATAAATATAGAGGTTTGGCGCTAGGTCTTATCGGTAGCGCAGCATTATTGAGTTACAACCCATCAAAGGCGGTTGAGGTAAATTTTTCAGGCAACTTAATTGAAAACCCACCTTGTGATGTTGCTGGGCCTGATGGAGCTAATCAGCCAATTAAAGTGCAGTTTGGTGAAATTGGTATTACTAAAGTTGATGGTGTTAATTATCAACAAGATTTTACCTTAACGCTGAGTTGTGGCCCTGATTTAGGTAATGCGGTTGCCTTATATCTTCAGTATATGAGCCCATTTGTGGCCTCTTATGATGCAAAAGCACTGAGAACGAATATCAATGGATTAGGGATTCGTCTTTACCACAACGGTGTCGTTATCGGACCTAATACAGGGACAAAGATGACTATGTCGAGTAACGGAACGGCGACCTTACCTCTCTACGCCGTACCTATTCGTGATCCAAACCCTGCGACTATTTTGCGTGAAGGTGATTTTACGGTTACCGCGACAGTGCAAATGCTGTACCCCTAAGGAGATCATAATGAAAAAGCATTATTTAATGAGTGGCTTTATTTTAGCCTTAGTGGGGACATTACCTTCTATTAGCTGGGCTGATAGCAGTAATACGATTCAATATAGTGGTAAATTAATTGCATTGCCTTGCACGGTAAACCCGGGCTCTGAAAATGGATATGTGTATTTTGGTGAGAATATTAATTCTAAAGACCTCTATACAGGGCAACGTGGTGCTTATAGTGACCAAGAGTTTGAATTCTATTTAGATGATTGCGATACCTCTTTGGGGAATACCATTTCAGCTAAGTTTAGTGGAAATGCTACGGCAGATGGTCTATTGAAATTTAATCCTGACAGTGAAGCTTCTGGTGTGGTGATTGGTTTAGAAACCATGAGCGGGGCGGCATTACCCATTAACAATGCACAGGTTGAGCCGGTATATCCGATTAAAGATGGCGATATGGTGATTAAGCTACGTGCTTATTTGAAAGCGGATCAAAACGCGATGGAAAATAAAACCATTAAACCAGGTTGGTTTAGCGCTACGCTAACTTATACCTTGATGTATCAGTGAATTATGGGTGAAGTTTGGCGACGTAGCTTATCAGTGGTTGTGCATTGAGTCCACTAATAGGAGGTAGTTATTTATTTTCTATGGATGAGACACTAAGTGAATGTCGAGGCATTTTTTATGAAAGATATATGGATGATTTCTTATTATTATCGCCCACGCGCTGGCCCTTAAAACGTTCAATTGCAGTATTACAAGATTTTTTGGCGCGAGACGGCTTTATCTGTCATCCCGATAAGACTCAAATGGGTCGAGTTGAGAAAGGGTTTGATTGGTTAGGGCAATGGTTTACGTCAACAGAAATAACACGTTCACCACGTTCATTAGCACGTGCGAAAGAACGACAAATTGAAAAAGAAAAACGCTTGCGGCTTTATGGGCAGACTATCTATTACCCTTAATAAATACAGGAGTAAGGAAGTGCAAACGTAAAGTATTATTTATTATCTCATAATCTTGGTGACTTAGGGTTAATATGAAAAACATGACAATTGGTACGCTCCTGCTATCCCTTTATAGCCCTATCGTTCTTTGCTATGACGGTCTGTCGATTTCTGGCCTCCGTGATGGTACACGTTTGGATTCTGCAAACAAGCCATACCGGGTCGTGTATGAGTGGTACGGGGTCTCGTCGAACGGCCTTCCTCTCGTTGAAATGACTCCTTCTGTTGCTGAAAACGTCGCAAAACTCGGCGGGGTCAATCGTTGCACCGTCTCTTTCGCTCTATCTTCTAATGGTTCCTACTCATCTGCTGATCCTGTCCTCGTGTCAAAACCCGCCGGTATGACATCCCAATTCATTGACTATTTATCAGGTATAAGACGAACGAACTACTCGTTCGATCGTAACACCGATTGTATAACTGCTGTGAACCAACTTGGTGTTACTTATGGCTTTTTTAGTAGTGATGTGAAAAATGAAATGAATAACGGTGGAACCATCGGCGGGAATTCATGCATCGAAGTTGATAACCTGCTGGTCGAATCCGAAAAACAATGGGCTGAAACTCTGCGCGGATGCCTGAACGGTGCCCCTATAAAGCCTGTCTCCTGCACTATTGATAGCCCGATGGTTCTGGATTATGGTATAATACGAAATTCCGAGTTGAATGCATCGCGTCTGGATAAAACGATAAATATATCCTGTTTAGATGCGCAAAATACTGTACTGTTCGCTGTGAATCCAACCCCAGTTGAAATGAGTTCTAAATTATCTGTTAAACCTGAATTATGTATCGGTACATCTTGTGACACAATGAAAACCGTCACTTTCAAAGGTTCGACTTCCCTTAACCTGCGTACGACGCTTCACTCCGACGATAAAAATCCTCCTGAAGCGGGAGTATATCAAGCTTACATAATATTGTCTGCTCAATATTATTAATGTCATATGACAATTTTGACATCATTTATTATGATAGTTGAATGTCTAAATATGATATTCCTAACTGATATCTCAGATCAATCATGACACCTGTAATGTTTGATCTGAGCCCCCTATAATTATTCCCGAATTTAGAAACTCCTCTGTAGCTGACCTTGGCAACCATATATATTATGAAAATAGATATCAAGAAAACGTAAGGTTATGGTCTAATATAAGATAAGAGGCTTTGAGCATTAATAAAAACAAATCACCTAAAGCACAGATTATTTTTATTATTAATACCGCCATCTGAAGAGGTATAACCTAAACAACCTAAGAGACTGTCAAAAATTTCGTGATGAAAGAATGTGCGAGATTGACTATTGAGTTTAAGGTTGTCATATAAGTTCTTATTATTTGCAATATAGGTATCCGACATCCAGACAATCAGCGGTACTCTAAATTGCTCAATAGGGGCAATATTACGCGGCGTGCCGTGTAGCCCTTTATTTTCATCAATAGATTCACCATGATCAGACGTATAAAAAACAATGGCATTTTTATCTTTTAATCTAGCAATAAGATCAGAAATTACGGTATCCGTATATAAAATTGAATTATCATACGAATTAATTAACTGCTCTTTTGAACATTTGGCTGCATTGTCGATACATTCAGGCATGAACTTCTTAAATTCGGCAGGGTAACGTTTCGAATAAAGATAATGCGAACCTTTGGTATGGAGAATAATCAAATTCATACCACTGACTTTATCTTGAATGACATTATCAACCTCATCCAATAATAATTCATCATGAATTTCTTGACCTCGCGAGCTATTTTTTGATGTGATCATTTCACGAATAAGATAGTTATCGACATCAAGTTTATTATAAAACCATATTTCACTTTGCATCGAAAATAAATTGGATGAAAACCCAAGCTGCTTCATGACAGAAAAAATATTATTTTCAGTGACAGTCCGTTGTTCGTTATCTTTTACGCCACCTTCACGCACAAACATACATCTTAGTGATAATTTGGTTGAGGTATCACATGAGGTTCCTTTGAATGCCACTATATTTTTCTCACTCGCGAGCTTTGGGGTAGTTTCTCTTTGATAGCCTAATAACTGCATATGATCCCAGCGTGCGGTTTCACCGATTACAAATACCACATAAACATCTTTATTTTTTTCGTTTGCTGTATAAGTGAATTTTTCAAAAGGATCTAACAGATTCGTTTCATTGAAATTGTCATCATATTTGACAATCCCATATTGAACTAATGGGATCATCCAATTTGTCGGCAAATAAGAGTAGCCAATACCACCACCATAGCTTGATATATCAATGTTCTTTTCACGCTCACTTTCTTTTTGATAAGAATCGACGAGCTTGATATAGCTAAAAATAAGTAGCGGAATAAGGATAAAGGTAAATAACGTTAATAATCGGCTTCGTTTTTTGTTCAGTACTGTTTTTTGGGCAAACCAAATGAGTATGATGGGCGGAATAGCGAGTAAAATAGTCCAAATGAAGAAATTATTGTCAACGACTTCCTGAGACAAATCAATATCCGTTGTGAGGGTTGAGATTAAAATGCCATAACCAATCACAACATCATAAAATGTAATGTAATAACTGATAGCAATACTGATTAATATAATTAATGTGGATAAGACTTTAAAGCTAAATATTCCAAGTAGTGCAATCAGCCTAAACAGAAAAAATGAAAACAATATATTGACGATAATTTCAGCTATTAAGTATAGGTATCCATTGTTTTCATTGAGTAAAATCTGTGAATGAAATCTTGAAATATAAACAGAAAAATTTAAGAAAAAACCAAGATAAATTGCAAGGATTATCGAAACCGCAATATCACTCCTCACTACTTTTAATAACAGACCCTTATGCATTTAAACTCATCACTTATTCACTTTAATCGCAAAAGAAAATTAGAGTGCGACTTTAGTGTTAAGTTCAAGCTAATTCCTGATCAATTAGGTGAGCCATTTCAATTCCCTTAATTATTACGTTGTTATTTTTTGAATATTAAGTGCAATAATTAAATAAATGCTTATGTAATAAACACCTATTTAATAAACAATAGAAATTTTAATGTTAATGATATTCATTATCATATTGATAATTGTTATCAAAACGGTATATTGTTTGCTTGAATTATAAAGTATTCGTTATACCTAGAACATATCTCAAATTAGTTTAATTAAAAATAATAAATTGGAAATTCAACCACATTTAAATTGTGTGGTTATAACACGAAGAACTTAAATTTAATCTATTGGCAAATATTCAATTATACCAAATAAATGGTAATTGATTAATGAAAGGCATTACTTAAATGAGATTTAATACTAAACGAAATATAGTTGGTTTGGCTATTTTGTACACATCAGCTTCAGTATATGCAAATGAAAACACATCATCGTCAGTAAAAGATAAAATTACAGTGACGGCAAGTAAAATAAAATCTGACAGTAAACATATTAATACTGGGGATATTAGTACAATAAGAGGAACAACTAACTCTGATGTATTTGCAAATGAATCATCGTTACAAATAAATAACGCTCGAAATGAGGCTGGGGCGCTCGATATAGGAATAAGAGGGCTACAAGGTAATGGGCGAGTACCGATTGTTATCGATGGTAGCTTGCAATCAACCAATACATGGCGTGGTTACCAAGGAAGCTCAGACCGAACTTATATTGATATGGATTTAATCGATACTATTGATATAGAAAAGGGGGCTTCCATGAGTAAATTCTCAGGAGGCGCAATTGGTGGTACGGTTAAATTAAAAACACTCTCGGCCAATAGTATTATTCCTCAAGGCGACCAGTTCGGTTTCTTATTTAAAGGTAATATATATAATAATAATGTAAGACCAACAATCAGTTCAGATAACCGCCTTCAAGGCAACTATAGGCCTTCACAAAATCTGCAAAGTACTCATTTTAATAATGGTTCTTATACTGCGGGAGCTGCATTTAGAAATGAAAAATTTGATTTTTTAATTGCTTATAGCGATAGAACTCAGGGTAATTTCTTTGCAGGTAAACACGGTTATTCAAAATATAAAAATACCAATGCCCCTATATTACCAGGGCAAGAGGTCGTTAATACCAGTTATGAAAGTAAATCGACTTTATTAAAAACAAATATCTATTTTAATCCAGACGCTAGTTTGGAACTGAATTATCGTCGACATGAACAAAAAGCCGGAGAGGTTTTAGCCGCTTATTGGTACCAAAGTGATGGAAGAATGCCCCAATGGTCGCTTGGAAGCGCGGAAGTTGATACGGCGTCTATGAACTATTCATATAAGCCAGACTCAATTTTGGTGGATATGAATTTAGGTTTATGGTGGACGAAAGGAACATTCAATCAGCGAAATGGCTTAACTGAGGATGTGACCGCTCATTATGGCGACCAATACCAACACAGATATTCAGATGAAAGAATAGGATTTAATCTAGAGAATACCTCTCAGGTTGCTAACTATCCGATTGATATTACTTATGGTGTGGAATACATGGTTCAAAAGTCTAAACCACTAAGTAAGCGATATCAGCCAATTTGGACACCTAATGGGATTTTACAAGGTGAAGAGCTACCATCCGTCACGCGAGATGCGAAAGGAACAAATACGTCGGCATTTACGAATATCGAATACAGAAATGATTGGTTCACAACACTTGCCGGTTGGCGAATACATTCATTTGAAGTTGATGACCATATTGAAGGGAAAAGTCGCAGCTACGGACCTAAGAATGATTTAATGGGTGAAGTTCGTTTTCATATAACCAATGAGCTTGATGTCTATACTAAATATTCAGATAGTTATCGAGAGCCAAGTTTATTTGAAAGCACAGTTTCAGGGCAAACATACTCTTATAGCCCGAATGTGCCATTAAGACCTGAGCACGCTAAATCATTTGAGTTGGGTATTAATGTAGAGAAAAAAAATATTATTTTGGATGAAGATACCACGTCATTACGTGTCGCGTATTTCGATAATAATATAAAGGATTATTTATCTCAGGGGGTGAATCCTAAATTAGATGATTGGTCCTCACCTTATGTAGTGACTAAAAATTATGACAGTTTCAAACTCTCTGGTTATGAAGTCGAGCTGAAATATGATTCTAATTATGCTTTCGGTTCATTAGATGCAACATTTTATAATAACTCTGAGCTATGTTCGGCAGATGAAATGGAACTTGGCAGATTACCATCAGCGTGTAATTCAGTGGGTTTTTCTTGGGGATTATCGCCGTCTAGAATACCACCGAAAAAGATTGTTTCGGGAATTGTTGGTGTCAAATTGTTCGATCAAAAATTACAAACAGGCTTAAGAGTGCGTTATAACTCAGGAAAAGATTATCCTCAAAAATGGTTAGCGGGCACGGCAGCAGCACCAGTTGAAAAACTTTATTCATCAACAACTATGGATGTTTTCGGTAAATACTATCTTCAAAAAAATATTAACTTAAATTTCAATATTGATAATTTGACTAACCGATATGCCTTCGACCCAGGTACGGTAATTTATATGCCAATTCCAGGAAGAACGTTTAGATTTGGTATAGAAGCTAATTTCTAATTATGGTTGATGAAATCACCTTAAGTATTTAAATGCTTAAGGTGATCTAGTGGCATATATTTTACTTTTATTAACAATTTATCTTAGATTGATTTTCATTTTTGGATGAAAGTTTAGCTTATGGGTGGTATCTTTAATGCTAAATCAAATTAGCTAGTATAGTTAACTGTTAAATAAGCTATTGAATAAATTAGGGAATATATGAAAAGAATAGGGATGTTATTGGTTTCAACGCTTCTGCTGTCTGGTTGTAATCTTATTCGTTCAGAACGTGCTTTTGATTGTTCTATTGATCAATCGTTTAATGAGATATCTCGGGAGAGAAATGGCTTATTTACTTTCCCTACTGCTGCGACGACAGCAAGAGTTTATTTAATTGATAATACACTACATATCATGAAATTTGATGGTGGTGATTATACTGGCTATACGATGACGAAAAATGAACAGCAAAGGCAGGTTGAAAGTATTAAAGATTTTAAGGTAATGATTAGTAAAGGCGATCTTTATTATGATGATGGGCGTGCCATTGAGGTATTTTCACCTGAGCAAAATACAGTAGGTTTTTATTATGTTGATCCGGCAACGGGAAAAGCAGACTCAATACAGTATTTAACTGAATGTCAAAGACGTGAAACCGAATTAGAACTGCATAGTCATAAAGATCATAATCACGATGACGATGACCACAATCCTTAAGTTTAAATGACAAGAGATTAACTGATATTATCGGTTGATATTGCAAATAGTAATTTGACGCCTAAGAGAAAAGCCACTTTACATACAAGTAAAGTGGCTTAAAAAGGTAATAGAATTAATGACCAGAAGTTTTTGCTTCGCGACAAGCTTCGAATAAGAACCAAACACGGCGCTCGGTTTCATCAATCCAGTTTTCAATTAAGCTAGTAGTTGAATAATCACCATACTGTGAACAGACCTCATGGGCTTCTCTAAATTCAGCAGCAAGCAGTTTATTATCTTCACATAGCTCAGCTAACATATCCAAAGGTTCAACATATTCAGCGTTGTTATCGCTTATTCTTTGCATTTTAGATATCTGGCTTATGGAGTGTAGCGTCACGCCACCAATTTTACGTACACGTTCAGCAATAGGATCTGTCATTGCGTACAATTGTTCTCCCTGCTCATCCAATAGGAGATGATAATCACGGAAATGCGGTCCACTCATGTGCCAATGGAAATTTTTGGTTTTAAGATAAATAGCAAAAATATCAGCCAATATCGCATTCATAGCGGCACTAATATCTTTAGTCGCTTCAGGTGAGAGGTCAGTTGGTGTTTTGAGTGGGCGGATTTGCAATTCTTTAGCTTTGCTCATTATTCACTCCTAAATATGTTTGGATTAGTTTGTGATGCTCGTTTATCTATCTAATATTAAGTATAGCTAATATTAAGTATAGATAAGTTTTACACAATCACCGGACAAAATAGTATAGCTACCTACTTAGCCCTAACTGATATTTATTATGTACCTTTTAAATTAAATTTGAGAAGAAATTGTTTTTTTATTGATGTATATCAATTATTCAATTTAAAAATAAAATTGGAGGAATAGTGAATAATTTATCTGAATCCCACTATTTAGAAGGTTGAGCTATTGATGTTTGAAGGGAGCGCTTCATTGATTGTTTTGCCGTATATAAATGATTGCGTAGCTCGTTCATAGCTTGTAAGTCATTGTGACTGACGATGGCACTTAAAATTGTCATATGTTCTTCAATGGCTAAAGCGTTACGTTCACGTAGATCGCTATCGTCCCATTGATAATGAAAATGGAATATAATGGTAACCATATTTAATGATTGGTCAAAAAATGGATTTTCCGCAGCAGAGAGAAGCAAGGTGTGGAATTTACGGTCTAAATCAGAAAAAGCACGATAATTATCAACAATAGTTTCTCTTAATTCTCTATGTTGAAATAATAATTCTTTAGCTTGTACCCAACGTTTATCATTAGCGGGTAAATTCATAAAACGCGTGAGTGCATAGGTTTCGAGTAGTTCACGTAATTCAAATAATTTTTCTGCGTGATCCTGTTCAAAAGTTTTAAGGCTCCAGAGCCCACGACGCAAGTTTTCAATGAGATTATATTGAGAAAATTGCAGTAAAAATTCCCTGACAACGACAGGGCTAACGTTGGCTCGATGAGCAAGTTGCAATTCAGTAAAGTTATCTCCAGGCTTAAGTTCTTTTTGTTGGATTAACTTGTAAAAAAAGGATTCAAATTCATTGAGTTGTATATCTGGTAGATCAACAATGGTATCAAGTAGATCTTCATCGTTAGGTTTTCTAATAATGACGTAATCATTGCCAATATTTTCTAATATTTTTTGCCGAGTGAGATAGGTTAATACATGGCGAACTGTCGTGCGACTCACATTATACATTTCTGCAAGTACTGATTGGGAAGGTAGCGGCGAACAAATATACTGATGACGAATTGCATCAATAAATTGATTAATGACTTTATGTCGTAAATTTTGCGTTCTTGCCATGACAATATTTAAAATTCCAGTTTGCGAGCGAGTAATTTTATATTTTCTTATTGCTAAATCATAAAGATCTATAGTAACAAAAGATATCTACACGCTATTTAAGTTACAGTTAAAGTCGCGTGTAGAATAGGTGATTATTTTAATGATTTGATTGATTTTCTCATGCCTTGTTGCAAAATAGCATCAAGGTGTAGGGCAACTTTATCAACCAGTTTGTCATTTTTACTTAAATTTTGTTCCCAATGATTTTCATCAGAAAGAATAATACGAACAAATTCTTTTGAATCAAGTGTATTACCAACACGTGGCCATAACTCAGTAAAACGTGTTAACCATATATCATCATCTTGTAAGGGATAAAACTCCTCAAAACGCTGTCCTCGATAAAAGACCAGTAGTGCTGCAAGAGCAAAACTTAAACGTTCTGAAATATAACCTTTATTCATACCCGAAATAAGCTGAGGTAATATACGAGTTCGGAATTTTGTCATACTATTTAATGCAATAGAAAGGAGCTGGTGTTGAATATACGGATTTTGAAAACGACTTGTAACCGCTTCAGCAAAAGCGCGTAATTGGTTTTCAGGTAAATCTAAAACAGGAATAATATCTTCACTTAATAACTTCTCAATAAATTCCCTAACATCATCATCTTGCATGGCCTCGCCAACCGTATTTAACCCACATAGCCAAGCAATAGGTACCATTGCGGTATGAGCACCATTTAGAATGGCTACTTTTCGTTCTTTATAAGGTTTGATGTCATCAACTATTTGAATATTCATTGGGTATTTATCAAGGTGTAATTCTTGTTCTAACCATTCAGGACCTTGGATAACAAATAGATAAAAGTATTCGGCGGTATCTAAAAAAGCATCATGATAACCCAGCTCTTGTTCTAATTGTTGAGCCTCATCTTTTGGATAACCGGTGACAATGCGGTCAACGAGTGTAGAACAAAAGGTATTTGCAGTGTTTATCCATTCAATAAATTCGGCGGGTAGCTGCCATTCTTGCGCATAACGTAAAATTAATGCTTTTAAGGCATCCCCATTATAATCAATTAACTCACAAGGTATGATAACCCAGCCTTTATCTGCTGCACCGTTAAAATGATTAAATCGCTCTAACAGAAGTCTGGTAAGTTTAGCTGGAAAACTGACTGGTGGTTTATCATTCACTTTATCATTTTCATGATAACTAATACCGGCTTCCGTCGTATTTGAAAAGACAAAACGGATATTTTTATCTTGAGCGAGAGCTAAGTGTTCATCATAATTTTTATAAGGATTTATTTCATTATTGACAGAACGGATCAGCCTAGACTGACTTATTTTATCACCATTTTCATTTAAACCACGAATAATGGTAGTGTAAAGACCATCTTGGGTATTTAATGATGGTGGAAAATCCGTATTAATAGGGCGAATAACAGTAATGCCTGCATCAAGGTTAGTTTTTTCATTTAAAATATCAATACTCCAACCTATAAAGGCACGTAAAAAATTGCCTTCACCAAATTGAATAATACGAGTTGGATAATTCTTCCCTAAAAAATCTTGACGATTTAATGTTTTCATTCTCATGCTCCAAATATTAAAAATGGATAACGCCTTTAATTAACTCTCTATTATTAATAACTTCTTGTTCGTATATTTCAGCTAGAGAGGTAAATTGATAGTGGTGCGTTAACATCATTTCGGCATTTAATTGGTTATTAGCCATTAAGCGACCTACTTTTTCAAAGTCTTCTGGCGTTGCATTACGGCTTCCCATCATTGTTGTTTCTTTTTTATGAAAATCAGGATCGGAAATTTGTAAATTACCTTTAAATAATCCTACAAACACAATGGTTCCGCCGTGTCGGATCAGGTTAACTGTATTATTCATGGCATGTTGATTACCCGTTGCATCAATAACTTTTAAAGGTAAAGCTCCTGCAAATAATTGTTTTAATTGCTCTTCAAAATTATCAGCAGAAGGGTCAACTGTTGGCAGTGATAAATATTTATCCACATGATTGCGTCTTGCTTCACTAGTGTCTGCTACAACAACCTGAGCACCGTCAGCATGAGCAATGGCGGCAACACCTAAACCAATAGGTCCTGCACCAACAACTAATATTGCTTCATTTGCCTGTACAGCAGCGCGGCGAACTGCATGCGCGCTAATAGCAAAAGGTTCTATTAATGCTGCGGCTTCTGGTGCAATTCCTTCAGCAGGTAATAAATTTGTAACAGGAACATTTAAGTAGTCTGCAAACCCGCCATCTTGGTGGACACCGATAACAGAAATATTTTCACAGCAGTTTGTGCGACCACTTAAACAAGAAGGACATTTTTGGCATGCAACGTAGGGAATAACGGCAACTTGTTGTCCAACATTAAACGCTGATTTGTTGGAACCTAGCTGAACAATTTCGCCACAAATTTCATGCCCTAATACACGAGGGTAGCTAAAAAAAGGTTGATTCCCTCCCCAAGCGTGAATATCGGTTCCACATATTCCCACTGTTTTAATTTTAATTTTAGCTTCATTTGAATTAGGTTCTGAAATAGAACGTTTTTCCCAAATTAATTTTTTAGGTTCTTGGCAAACTAATGTATTTATTATTGACATAATGCTCTCCTTATTTTGTATTCCTGCTAATTTCAGCTAAAAAGGAGAAAATAATAATAATACCCATTTGATTTGTGATGTAATACGCACAAAACAGTATTAAATATGTTTTTAATTAATAAAAATCAGGGAAATAAATTAATTTAATAATTAAGTACCGATAAAAAGCAGTAAATTACTATCAAGTGCACGAATTTATGAAATTATAAATTATAAATATGTCTTCCCACATATTCTCAGGTTGAACAAAATCATGAAAATGACGTCTAGATCTAAAATAAAGTAAAAAATAAATAACAATCAATTAATTAGGATTTTAGTTAACTAATCTGAATATAATTCTGGGAAGATAGGGAGTTAATGTGGATAAAACAGATAGCATTATCAATCATCAAAATAATTTAAGTGATGATAAGAAAACTAAAGATTTGAATACTACAATTCCAATACCTGAAAAAAGTAAACGTTTGAAGCGGATACAAATGACAGCAATGATCCTTTTATTTTTAGCTGCCATTATAAACTATCTTGATAGAAGTTCGCTTTCTGTAGCAAATTTAACCATTAGAGAAGAGCTAGGTCTAAGTGCAACTGAAATAGGCATATTATTGTCAGTTTTTTCATTGGCTTATGGTATTGCACAATTACCTTGTGGCCCACTGCTTGATAGAAAAGGGCCTCGGTTAATGCTTGGCATTGGCATGTTTTTTTGGTCATTATTTCAAGCCCTGTCAGGGCTAGTTCATTCATTTACCCAATTTGTATTAGCTCGGATCGGAATGGGAATTGGTGAAGCGCCAATGAACCCATGTGGAGTAAAAGTAATTAATGACTGGTTCAATATTAAAGAACGTGGTCGCCCTATGGGATATTTTAATGCGGCTTCGACAATTGCGATGGCAATAAGCCCACCATTACTAGCTGCAATGATGCTAGTTATCGGTTGGCGGGGTATGTTTATCACCATTGGTGTACTGGGAATGTTTCTCGCTATAGGCTGGTATATGTTATATCGCAATAGAGAGGAAGTTGTCTTAAATAGTGATGAACAAGACTATTTAAATGCGGGAAGTGTTAATGTTAAACGCGATCCATTAAGTTTTTCTGAATGGAGAGGCTTATTTCGTAACCGTACAATGTGGGGAATGATGTTGGGCTTTAGCGGTATCAATTATACGGCTTGGCTCTATTTAGCTTGGTTACCAGGCTATTTACAGACTGCATATAATTTGGATTTAAAAAGCACAGGGATGATGGCTGCAATTCCATTTTTATTTGGCGCAGCAGGAATGTTACTAAATGGATATGCGACAGATTGGTTGGTAAAAAAAGGAATGGCTCCTTTAAAAAGTCGTAAAATAAGCATTGTTATTGGTATGGTTTGTTCTGCAATATTTACTTTTATTGTGCCACAGGCTACGACATCAATGTCTGCAGTTTTACTGATTGGTATGGCGCTATTTTGTATTCACTTTGCGGGTACTTCTGCATGGGGGCTTATTCATGTTTCAGTGGCTTCAAGGATGACTGCTTCTGTTGGCAGTATTCAGAATTTTGCGAGTTTTATCTGTGCATCTTTTGCTCCGATAGTGACAGGGTTTATTTTAGATAAAACTAATTCATTCAATTTAGCGTTAATTATTTGTAGTTGTGTAACGTTGTTAGGCGCATTTGCTTATATTTTTTTAGTACGTCAACCTATTACAGATACCCGTAGCCATTAGGTATCAAATAAGGCCACATGACTATTTATTGTGGCCTTATTATGTATCAGATAAATGTTCAGTATTACAATGTAATAAATAAATTATGTTAGTTACTTTAATCAAACCCTATTAAAGGTCAGCGATAAATTAAGGTGAAACCTGCCGTTGTTTGTAACTTTCCTTCATGAATTTTAGGATCAATTTGGAAATAACGACCACTAAGCGCAAAATTATATACACCAGTAAGAGCTTGATTTCCAGCGATGACATCCCACTGAGTGCCATCATTAACATAATCTTGTGTGTCAGATCCTAATGGTTTGATATCATTATTAATTAATAATTGAACGCCAATACCTTTTGCTGCATTGGGACCAGTTAGATTATTTAGCAATACACCCTGACGACGCAAAGCTTGATCCGCTTCATTTCCTGAAATTCCTTCAAAAATAGAAGCACGAATATGACGAATTGAGTTTGTCCCTGAACAATTAACTAATATATCAATTTTTTGTTGGCCATTTTCACCATAAGCCGTACTGCCAGGACCTGTAAATTGCTGGCTACTGACTTTGCCTAAATTTAATATTTGTTCACTATTTGAGAATTGGTAGCGACATGATTCTTTAATATAGTTAATTGAAGCATTACTGGCATTTTTTAAAGGAATTGTCCATGTGCCACTAAGAACTAGATTACCCGAACTATCAAATAGTTGGACTGTTCTTGGATACAACGGAGTAACATTAACAGGGATAAATACTTTAGAAGCGTTATCATTGAGTAACTCATTAGTGCGAACTAAAGTTACCTTGATAGCCATTGCAAATTGAGCGGTAGATTGGCAATACATTTCAATATCATTAGCGCCTGTTGCACTGACTTTGCTGTAGCGGGAAACTACTGGATCTATATAAGTTCCTGAAATTGCACCACCAATATCTAATCGATAACCTATACCTGGTATATTTGATTGAAGAATGGCATAGCCATCCTTTTCTCCAAGAACAACACCTATACTATCGGCGGTAATAGCTGCTCGATAATATTGACCTTTATTACAGTTAAATCTAGGCTTTGCATATGACATATGAAAGTGAGTCACATACAATAATTCGATAGGCTTATTTTTAATATCTATAATAATGTCACCAAAATTATAGGTGCCAGATAATACCGTACCCAAAGTAGCTTTAATATTGGAGCCTCGCCATCTCGGTGGGACATGTCCTGAAGTATCATCAATTATGCTGTAGGTAAGCCCAGTTGTACTGACCATAAATGTACTAACTAGTAATATGATTTTGGCTATCAGTGGTATTTTCATTATTGCTCTTTTGTACAAGTCAAATTAAGGGTTGTGATTTTTTCATTATGAAGGTTCTTTGCAATGATATCCTCTAGATCAACCTTGCAAATATCTTGTTCGCCTGCATTAGTATGGATATAAATATGATGTAACTGTGCGTTTAAATTTAAAAATATTTTTCCGCCTTGTCCTACAAAAGTCAGCGATTGGTCTTGATCATCATAAACTGTAGCCCCTAATGGTAATGGGTTATTATTTTTATCGGTAATTCTTAAGACAATAGGTGCGCCAATTTTTGTTTTTAAATCAACGAATACTGCGCTACCCGAGCGTGGAATAACCATTTGTTTAGATTCTTCAATGGTGTATTGTTGGCTTAAGTCTTTAGTATCAATACCAACTAAATTTTTACGATAAGGAACTAAGTTCGGCTGTATGGCATATCCCCAACGGTTTGTTGTTGTATCAGCACCTAATACATGGGCATTTTCTACTCCTTCAGCTTTGATAATAGCAAAGGAGTTACCTAGTGTGTTCGAAAATAAAACTCCGCCGGAGTGCCCGACGATTGCGCCATTTGCACTTAGATTAAGCGTTTTTGCATCTTGATATTGACTATAGTCTGTTGATAAATTAGCAAATGAAGATTTATAATTTACGCTGGCTGAACCATAATGACTTTGTTCGTTATCATATTTATCTTGTCCGACGTTTACGAAATAATCAACAGATTCTCCTATTGCACCATTCACACCGACACCAAGATTTTGAGTTTTATTCGCGGATAAATAGCTGCTAGTTAGGTTCATCGTATTCTCATTAGAGTAGAGTGGAATACTGACTGACATAGAAAATAAAGTATCATTATTAAATTGATTATTAATTTTCTGTAAAGAGGTAGTGAGTCCAATATCACGAATATTTGTATTATAAGATACAGTGTATTGTTTATTTTGACTGCTACCATTCCAATAGTCGGCAAGCGATCCGCTGAGGTTCAAATTACCTAACTGATAAGGAAGGCGTTGGCTCATTGATAAGGTATACTGTGTTTTTAATTTATATCTATTATTTTGTTGTTGATTATTATAGTCGGAATCATTTTGGTTCATCTGCATTGCAGTATAGGCATTAGTATAGTTTTTCGAATCGTACTGAATTGAAGATAAATTAATATAGGTTTTAGTTTCAGCAAAAGATTTACTGTAGCTTAGTTTATAGGCATTACCTTCTAAATTTTTATTACTATTTTTTAGTTTAGCTTTTGAATGGAGCATTTCAGCATTGAAAGCACCTAGATTGGTATTAACAGTAACACCTAATGCATTAGATAAATAATCTTGGCTAGCAATTGTCCCTAGAGAAGTTGAAAGATAGTTATTCACACCGTAACGCATTGATGCATCAAAAATGGGGTCACCAAAGACACTATCTTTATAACGTAATTTACCGGCGCCTATATCAAAATCTATTTTACCTGGTCGTGTAAAAGATAAGCCACTTTGGATAGGGATTAACATTTTTTGAATTTCCCCATTAGATTCTATGATTTCAACAAGTAAGTCACCAGAGTAGTAAATGGGTAATAAATCATTAATTTCAAATGGTCCAGCAGGAACTACGGTACTATAAATTTCTGTATTTGAGTTCGGTAAGTAAACTTTAATTTGTGCTTGCGATTTTGCTATACCCTGAATAGAGGGCGCGAAGCCAGTTTCCCTATTTGATAACATACTATTATCATTACGCAAGCGAATACCTCGTAATGAGCTCCCATTGGAAAAAATAGAACCTGAATAAAAATCACCAAAGGTAAGTTTACTTTTAATTAGGTCTACATCTCTTTCTAGGTAAGTATTTATAGCGGTGTACTGATCATCATAAATTTGACTATCATGACGTAATCGCCATTTAAAAAGGTTAATACCTGAGTTTAAACTGAGTGAATTCGTTGTTTTGGAGTAGCCTTCTGCTCGGGTAGTATAGCGGTTGAAAGAATAATTACTAAAGATTACAGCATTACCTTCATCCCAATTAGCAGGATTATTTTCAGGAGCGATATTTTTTATCAAATCTCTTTGTGGAATAGTAATTGAAAGTTGTTGTTTGCTAAAGTTAAAATTAAAAGAAGATTCAGGAATCAATGCCGAAAGAAATACACAGGTGTCATTACCATTACTTTCGATTTTTTTATTATAACTTTCCATTAGTGAATCGATGATGCCAAGGGAATTTATAAGTTTTTCAGTTAAGCAAATTTGCAATATATCATCTGATTTTTCAAGCTTAACGAGTAATCTATCTACAAATTGCTCGTTTACATCAATATCTAAGCTATATAGGCCCGGAGTATCATCATTGTTACTGATGAAGTTGTCGAGAGAGGCGTCACTACTTACGGCATAGTTTTTAATAAATGCAGGGTTAAATTCCATATCATCATCATCAACTGCAGCATGGACGCTGATGATAGACATAGAAAATAATACCAGTAATAATAATGGCTGTGATATATAGCTTCTCATAGACTAAACCAAATAAGGTTAATTAATTATTTTTGTTAAATCTGAGCTTCCACCTGAGTCATTGATATAGCTGAATTTTATTTCTATAGGCTGATTAGGAAGCGAGGATAGTTTGTTTATTTTTGTTTTTGTTGTTCCACCAAATGGTGCCATCATATTGAAGTCAGATTGAGTTTCATACTCGGTTTTATTAATAATAACCTTTGCTTTATTAAGGGTAATATAAAAACCACTACTATTATTGGCTGTGAGGTAAATACCATCTGCTTGCTTGATTATTTTCCATTCTAGATTATCGATAGATGAATCATATTCACTGGCTATTTGTACTGGTCGATAGAATAACTTGAATTTTGATAGAACAGAAATCTGAAGACTATTTGCAATTTCTTTATTTTTAGGCGGAATATCTAAAACATTCAATGTAAAAATAGTTTCTCTATCCGTTGCTAATGGCTCTCCGGTATAAAGGATACGGACAGTTTGTGCATTATTTGGTTTAAGTTTAAATAAAGGCGGTAAAATAACAAAAGGTGCATCATCAATATCAGCTTTAGTCGTTTGCTTATCTGTTCTTTTCTCTGAAAATCCATTAGTAAGCCAAACTTGGCTTAATGCTACTTTATTGCCTGTATTTTCAATATTAACTGATATCTCTTTTTCATCTGAGGAGTATACAAATCGAGTGCCTGTAACCACAATACTTGAATAAGCGGGAATGGTTATTAAAGACAGGAGGATTAGGAGCGTTTTTTTGATCATAGTAAATTTAGATGCTCTTTAGTAAGGAATACAAATAGGAATAAGTTGATTAGAGCAAACTAAGCAACTTATTTCCAATTAGTTTTTTAATAGAGAGTTATTTATAAATAATTTCGAAATCAACAGTTGTTTCTACTAAGCCTGGTTCGACTATTCCTGTAGAGTAATATTTAGCAAAGTAATTTAACTGTGCTTTATCATTACTGATTTTAGTATAGCTAGTATTTTGAGTTGTTGTATCGCCACCTAGCATAATTTTAGAGTCATCTTGATTATATAGTGCAATATTAATGTTTTTAGCTGTTGTTGCACCAACACCGTCTGTTTTTAGCGTATTTGTCTCTAAGTCAATATTTGGACCAACAAAGCTTAATCCAACATCTTTAATTGTATCGGATGAATCGCAATGAGTTAATCCAATGGAAAATGGTGTTGTACCTGTAGTGTCGCCCGGGTGTGTTAATGATACAGAACTTATTTTTGGTAACGTAACTGTTTTACTTTGATCTGCCGCTTCAACAACGCAGCTTTGTGTGACAACTTCACCTTTAAAAGTAATTTTACCATCTGCGGCTATAACACCTGTAGAAATTACGGTTAATACTAATGCAGTAATTAAATTAATGTTTTTCATGGAGTGCTCTCTTTAATCTAAATCAATATTTATGAATTTATAAAATCTATTTCTTTAACTTGGATACACTTTAACATATTCACTTACACTGATTGAATTGATCTAGATCATTATTCTAATTCATAAAATAATATGCTAGTTAGTGTGCATTTAATTGGAATTAAATTTTATTTATAGTGTTGTTTTCTGGTGTATTAATCTATTTTTATTGCTTTTTGTGGGTATAAAGGGTGTTTTATCAATAGTTGTTTATATGATAATGAGAACAAGATCACACCATGAATTAATCTATTGATAAATATGTATTAATTTATTATTAATATATTAATTAAGGCTTTTTTTCATATTATTTATAATGTTTTTAGGAACTATAATAAATAATTTCATGTACTCATAAGCTAGTGCTTTAGTTATTAAATGGTCATTTTAGTAAAAATAAAAGTATATTTAATAAAATTAAATTAGATTTTAAATTAATAAAAAAAAGACTAAACAAAAATTAATTTAATCTATTGCCTATTTTTTGTGTTTTACTTTGTGTTGTAACAGTATGAGTTTATTGAAAGAGCTAGAGAAAACCTGATTAACTTAAACTAGATGTGAAAGTTAAACAGGTATTGAATTATTGATATAAATTGAAATTTAGGTACTGCAAGCGTATCTATTACTTTGTAATCGTAATGCCTTCTAGTCCCCAATGATGTGTTATTTCTCTGATGATCAGTAAAAATGCACTAAATGACTTATCTAATGGCAAGGTTGTTGAGTTTGATGGGCCACCATTAATGACATTCACTAATTCATTAAATGCTCTTTCTATTTGTGAGGTCGATATAAATTGCTTTAGGTCAATAGTATCTATAGGTATTTGTTTTAATTCTTCATTGGTGCACGAAAGGCTAATTTTTCCGGTAGGAAATAGTTTTCTAGCAGGAATAATAGTGTCTTCAATATGCTCAATAGCCATTTCAGCTTCATAAGGCGTTATTGGCGAGTGTTGTAAACGATATCCATTTATATTTGTCAGTCCAATAGGCAGTGTTATGTCATCTGATTGATACGTTAGAACGCTGAGATCGTTTTTGATGGTGAGTTGAATATAGGTTGTCATACAGACTCCTGAGTACCAAGTGGGATGATTTTTATTATTTTATTAATTGCTCATAATGATTAATTTTTTGTTTTAAGCTGACTAAATGTTCACTAAGTACGGTTAACTGTGCCTCTAGATTATCATTATGTTCAATGAGCAGTGTCATTCTCTGTTGTACCGTAGTGTTGCCTTCTTCTCTGAGCTGGGCATATTTTTTTATATTTCTTAATGGCATGCCAGTTTCTTTTAAACGAGCAATAAATTTAATCCACTCAACATCTCTATCTGAATAAAAACGGTGATTATTGTTTTGTCTCGCAGGCTTTAGTATCTGTTCCTTTTCATAATAGCGCAGCGTATAGGTGCTAAATCCCGTTAAATTTGCAAATTCACTAATTGAGTAATTCATCTATTTTCCTAAATGCCTTGACTTAGAGTTAGCTCTATCTTTTACCCTTTAGTCCATGTTGTCAAAGGAGGCGTTATGAAAAATAAGAAATATGTTGTTATTACAGGTGCAAGTTCGGGTATTGGGCGCTCAATGGCAAAAGCATTCGCGGGTAGAGGATTTAATGTTGTGGTTGTTGCTAGGCGAGTGAGTTTATTACAGCAACTAAAAGATGAAATTATGGAGGTAAATTCAAAAATTGACGTGATTATAAAATCAGCTGATCTATCTGTACCTGAAAATGCCATTTTACTTTATAACTCACTGGCAGAAATTGATATTCAAGTTTGGATAAACAACGCAGGCATTGGCTATTATGGGGAGGTATCAGAACAACCTATTGATGAGCTTAATCACTTGTTAAATTTAAATATAAATTCTTTAACGATCCTCTCCTCATTATTCGTGAGAGATTATCATCATATTGATAATAGCCAATTAATTAATATTAGCTCGGCTGGTGGGTATACTATTGTGCCAACAGCTATTACTTATTGCGCATCCAAATTTTTTGTTAATGTATTTACCGAAGGATTAGCTAAGGAACTACTCGCTTCCGATGCTAAATTGAGTGCTAAGGTATTAGCACCCGCAGCGACAAAAACAGAGTTTGGCCAAGTTGCTAATCGAATTGAACACTATGATTATGATGCATCTTTTGGCACTTATCATACGAGTGATGAATTAGCTGAATTTGCATTAAAGTTATTTGATTCAGATAATATTGTGGGTTTTGTTGACCGAGAAAGTTTTAGTTTTGAGCAATGCGACGGAAAAATCCCTTACGCAAATAATAATAAATTTAATCAAAAGGTACCTTGATTTAAAAATGCCGCTAGAGCAATAAGTTTTAGCGGCATGAATAATGATTATAATCCATGCTTAAGGTTATTAATAAGCATATTTATAGCACTACGGTAACGAGTTAATTCAGGGTTATCTTCGATTGAATTAGGCGTGCTTATCGTTGGTTGTTTAGTGACTGAAAGAGATTCTCCATGGGTATAATCCACTAATATATGTGTCCATTGCAATGCTTCTGTAGAATGGAGTCCTCGTTGTTCTAATAAGAAAACTAGTTTCTCTGTTATTTTTTTAGCTTGTTCAGGAAATGCATTGGGGAGATTAAATATCGCCAGAGTGAGTGCAGGGTAACGTGTAACTTGTGTTCTATAGGCCAATAAAATAGCCTCAATTTGTTCACTATTCGTCCCTTTTAAAGTAGGAATAATATTAGCGTATAGAGAGTTTGCGATAGCTTTTATTAAGCCACTACGGTCTTGAAAATGATGATAAATCGTCATTGGATTGATATTCATTTCCTTCGCAAGCGCACGCATGGTTAAGTTATCAAAGCCATCACGGTCGATAATCAATAATGCATGAGTAATAATATCCTCTGGAGAAATTTGGGGTTCACTTGCTTTAGGTCTACCGCGGCTGCGTTGAGTCATATTGATATCTCAATTCTTGTTTTGTTATGTTTATTTTTAGTGTATTTATCGTTTTATAATATATTTTGATTGCACAAATCCTGATGGGAATGTTTTTGTTTTTTGATGTTGTAGAAATATATCATTAGGAATATCGCCAAATAATCGACGACCATTGCCAAGTAAAAGAGGAATTTGAGTAATGATCAGGTCAGTGATTAGGGCATCATAAATGAAAGATTGAACGACACGCCCTCCGTCGACGTAAACGCGCCGACATCCTTCGTTTTCGAGTAAAGCCATTGCTTCTTTTGGTGTTTTATTCACAAAACGCACTTTACCGATAAGATCAGTAGGAGTTGATTGGTCTGCCAGTGTTTTAGAAAGCACAAGCACAGGGATATCATAAACCCAAGGCCTAATAGCACTGAGTGTTTCAAACGTTCCTCGTCCCATAATAATGGCATCAATATTCTGCATAAATTGCACATAGCCATGATCTTCATTTTTGGTATCTATTTCATGTAACCAATCAATATTTCCATTCTCACGAGCAATAAAACCATCTACGCTTGTTGCTATAAATACATGTCCTGTGATCATTTTCAGCCTATAATATTAATAATTATACGGCGTATAATAAATGAAAGATGATGAATTTCAAGAGGTGAAATTTTTGTTCTTACTCGATTGGATTTAGGGGTTTTGAATACTAATGTATATTAAGATTAACGCGATGAAATATATTGTTTAGCTTAGGTTGACAAAATTAATACAAATTATAGAATGTACGTTATTGGTCTTAAAGACTCGTAAGCGTTTACGTAAATCAACGCATATAACTTTGTTGTACTAACAGTTATGTGCTGTTGTGTACCGTTTAATTTGGAGTCTTTATGTCATTTCAAGACAAAAATTATGTTTTAGGTTTCCCTAAACTTCCTGCTAGAGCAATGATTTTCCTCGTACCTTTTTTCTTATCTTTAGTAATGAGCGGCATTGTTTCGCTTATTAGTGTCATCAGAGCACTAGGCTTTACCTCTGAAATCTTATCACCTTGGATAACTTCTTGGGGGCTATCATGGATGATTGCTTTTCCTACTGTGTTATTTGTACTGCCAATAGCAAGGCGATTCTCTCTATTGTTAGTTAAATCAACATAAATTTTATGCCATCTATTTAACATGGATGGCACTAGTTTTTGCATTAGCTTAATTATTTAATTTAATAATTAAGCTTTTACCTGTTGATAAATTAATTGATGACTCAAATAGTATTTAAATTTTTGTCTATGGTAGTGTAATATGAATAAATAAAATATTTATAATCAATATATTAGAAGAGATTTTATGCCCTTTAAAATGATAGTTTTATTCTTTATCACTGCGCTTGCTGAAATTGCGGGATGTTACTTTCCCTATTTGTGGATGAAAAAGCAAGGTGGTCCATGGTTGTTACTACCAGCCGCTTTAAGTTTAATGTTGTTTGTATGGTTATTAACCTTACACCCTGAAGCGAGTGGTAGAATTTATGCAACTTATGGGGGAATATATATTGTCACTGCATTGATATGGTTGCGTGTGGTCGATGGGGTGCAGTTGACAACCACAGATTGGGTAGGTGCTTTAGTCGTACTATTGGGAGCTGGTATTATTATTAGTGGTTGGAAATAGTTTGTTTAAATATATCGGCGCAGGATTTTTATTTTGCGCTTTAAATTATTAATTAAGTTTTCTGTGAGATGATTAATTAATATATGAGCTTTTATAAATAATTAAACGATATTTTATTTTAGTTTTATCTCATGTTTTAAATACCCGAAATTAAACTTATCTTAAATTTCACTATTTTAGTGTGCTAATGTTTAACTATTTTTCAAAATGTAACACTTGATCCAAATCAATTTAACAAAAAATACTCTATTAGTAGTAAATTTAATTGTTGGTTAACTACTCAGTTAATATTAATTAAACATTTATTTTCACATTAATTGATTTTAGGCAATAACTCATCATATTAGGCTGCTATTCTCTCATCGTTTTATACAAAAAAGATAAAGAGGTTAGTAATGAACGTTAGTCGCAGAAAGTTTTTTAAAATCTGCGCTGGCGGGATGGCAGGTACAACTGTAGCTGCGTTAGGTTTTATGCCTGGAATGGCAATAGCTAATGTACGTGAAAATAAATTACTTCGGTCGAAAGAGACTCGTAATACTTGTACCTACTGTTCTGTCGGTTGTGGGTTATTAATGTATAGCATGGGCGATGGCGCCATGAATGCTAAATCCGCTATATTTCATGTTGAGGGTGATTCTGACCACCCTGTAAACCGTGGTGCACTTTGTCCGAAAGGGGCAGGACTACTGGATTATATTCACAGCGAAAATCGTTTACGTTACCCTGAATATCGAGCGCCAGGCTCAGATAAATGGGAGCGCATTAGTTGGGATGATGCATTCACGCGTATTGCGCGTTTGATGAAAGATGACCGCGATGCCAATTTTGTTGAGAAAAATGCGGCAGGCACAACAGTAAATCGTTGGTTATCAACTGGAATGCTGTGTGCATCGGCGGCAAGTAACGAAACTGGAATGCTAACCCAAAAATTTGCACGATCGCTCGGTATGCTCGCGGTCGATAACCAAGCGCGTGTCTGACACGGACCAACGGTAGCAAGTCTTGCTCCAACATTTGGTCGCGGTGCGATGACCAACCACTGGGTTGATATCAAAAATGCCAACGTTATTGTTGTCATGGGCGGCAATGCTGCGGAAGCACATCCTGTCGGGTTCCGCTGGGCAATGGAAGCGAAAAATAATAATGATGCAACACTGATTGTTGTCGATCCGCGTTTTACGCGTACCGCATCAGTGGCAGATCACTATGTGCCTATTCGCTCAGGTACGGATATTACATTTTTATCAGGTGTTTTACTTTACCTGATTGAAAATAATAAAATTAATGCTGAATACGTTCAAAATTATACTAATGCGGCTTTACTTGTTAGGGATGATTTTGAATTTAACGATGGCTTATTTAGCGGTTATGACGCAGAAAAACGCAGTTATGACAAGACAAGCTGGAACTATAAATTTGACGAAAATGGTCATGCATTACGCGATGACTCGTTACAAGACCCACGTTGCGTCTGGAATCAACTTCGTCAACACGTCTCTCGTTATACGCCAGATGTTGTTGAAAATATTTGTGGTACGCCAAAAGCTGACTTCTTAAAAGTATGTGAAATTTTGGCCACAACGAGTGCTGCGGATAAAGCCGGAACATTCCTTTATGCATTAGGTTGGACTCAACACACTGTTGGCGCTCAAAATATTCGTACAATGGCAATGATCCAATTGCTACTTGGTAATATGGGTATGGCGGGTGGTGGAGTCAACGCTTTACGCGGTCACTCAAATATCCAAGGCCTGACAGACTTAGGTTTGTTATCAACCAGTTTACCGGGTTATCTCACATTACCATCTGAAAAACATCTGACAGTTGAAAATTATTTGACGGCGAATACACCAAAAGCCACCTTACCTAACCAGGTGAATTATTGGAGTAATTACCCGAAATTTTTTGTCAGTTTAATGAAGTCTTTCTATGGTGATGCAGCGCAACAAGAGAACCAATGGGGCTTTGATTGGCTGCCGAAATGGGACCAAGCTTATGATGTTATGAAATATTTTGACATGATGAGCAAAGATCAAGTGACAGGTTACATTTGCCAAGGCTTTAACCCTGTTGCCTCGTTCCCAGATAAAAACAAAGTTGTTAGCTGCTTAAGTAAGCTTAAATACTTAATTATTGTTGACCCTCTTGTGACCGAAACCGCGAATTTCTGGCAAAACCACGGTGAAATGAATGATGTCGATTCCGCGTCGATTCAAACGGAGGTATTCCGTTTACCTTCAACTTGTTTTGCTGAAGAAGATGGTTCAATTGCTAACTCAGGCCGCTGGTTACAATGGCACTGGAAAGCCGCGGATGCCCCAGGTGAAGCACGTAATGATGGGCAAATCCTAACCGGTATTTTATATAAAATCCGTGAACTATATGCACAAGAGGGTGGTAATGGTGTTGATCCTCTGATGCAAATGCGTTGGGATTATAAACGTCAATTCCATCCTGAGTCAGAAGAAGTGGCAAAAGAGAACAATGGTGTTGCACTGGTGGATCTCTTTGATGCAGATGGCAATCTACAAGCGAAAAAAGGTGAATTACTAAGCTCTTTTGCACTGCTACGTAGTGATGGTTCAACAGCATCATCTTGTTGGATTTATACGGGTAGCTGGACGCAAAAAGGTAATCAAATGGCGAACCGTGATAACAGTGACCCATCTGGAATCGGTAATACATTAGGTTGGGCTTGGGCATGGCCGCTTAACCGACGTGTTATTTATAACCGTGCATCTTGTGATACCAAAGGTAAGCCATGGAATAAAGATTGTGTGCTTATTGAATGGGATGGCAAAAAATGGGTCGGTAATGACGTGCCTGATTTTAATGGTTCAGCACCTGAAGTGGGTACGGGTCCTTTTATTATGCAGCCTGAAGGTTTAGGTCGTTTATTTGCGATTGATAAAATGGCAGAAGGACCTTTCCCTGAGCATTATGAACCATTTGAAACGCCATTAGGAACTAACCCATTACATCCAAATGTTATTTCTAATCCTGCGGCTCGAATTTTTGACGAAGATAAGAAACGACTTGGCGACCATAAAGAATTCCCTTATGTGGGAACCACTTATCGTTTAACTGAGCATTTCCATACTTGGACTAAGCATGCACGTTTAAACGCAATTGCTCAGCCTGAACAGTTTGTTGAAATCAGCGAAACCTTAGCGAAAGCCAAAGGTATTGCGTTAGGCGATCAAGTCAAAGTCAGCAGTAAGCGTGGTTTTATTAAGGCTGTTGCTGTGGTAACACCGCGACTGCAAACGTTGATGGTTGATGGAAAACCGATTGAAACTGTTGGGATACCAATTCACTGGGGCTTTGAAGGTGTAACGCAAAAAGGCTTTATTTCTAACACGTTAACGCCATCCGTGGGCGATGCTAACTCTCAGACACCTGAGTATAAAGCATTTTTAGTTAACATTGAGAAGGCGTAAGGGAGGGAACTATGTCCATGCAATCTCAAGACATCATTAAACGTTCCGCGACCAATAGTATTACGCCTCCACCCCATGCGCGCGACGATAAGTTTGAAGTCTGTAAGTTAATTGATGTGACCTCCTGTATAGGCTGTAAAGCCTGTCAGGTGGCCTGTTCTGAGTGGAATGATATCCGTGACGAAGTTGGTCATTGTGTTGGGGTTTATGATAACCCAACCGATTTAAGTGCAAAATCTTGGACGGTAATGCGTTTTAGCGAAACTAGCGAAAGCGGCAAGTTAGAGTGGTTGATCCGAAAAGATGGCTGTATGCATTGTACTGACCCTGGCTGCTTAAAAGCCTGTCCATCAGCGGGTGCAATTATTCAGTACGCTAATGGTATTGTGGATTTCCAATCAGAGCAGTGTATTGGTTGTGGCTACTGTATCGCGGGTTGCCCTTTCAACATTCCACGATTAAATCCAAAAGATAATCGTGTGTACAAATGTACTTTATGTGTTGATAGAGTCAGCGTAGGTCAAGAACCGGCTTGTGTGAAAACGTGTCCAACTGGTGCTATTCGTTTTGGTACGAAAAAAGAAATGTTGGAATATGGCGCTGAGCGTGTTTCTAAGTTGCAAAAACGCGGGTTTGCAGAGGCTGGGATTTACGATCCTGAGGGCGTAGGCGGTACACACGTCGTGTATGTACTTCATCATGCGGATAAACCGCAGTTGTATCATGGACTACCGAAAGACCCGCAAATTGATACACCAATCAATCTGTGGCAGGGCGTCTTGAAACCACTGTCTGTTGTGGGCTTTATAGCCACCTTTGCCGGACTGATTTTCCACTATGTGGGAATTGGGCCGAATAAAGAAGTGGATGATGAAGAGGAGAAAGATGACCATGAGTAAAAAGAGCAAAATGATTGTTCGGACAAAATTTGTTGACCGCGCATGTCACTGGACTGTTGTCATCAGCTTTTTCTTGGTTGCTTTGTCTGGTATCGCACTATTTTTCCCAACATTAAAATGGTTGACGGAAACTTTTGGTACGCCACAAATGGGGCGTATTCTTCACCCATTCTTTGGTGTATTAATCTTTGTCGTATTGATGTTTATGTTTTTCCGTTTTGTTAAACATAATATTCCAGACAGACAAGATCTACCTTGGTTTAAAAATATTATCGAGGTACTTAAAGGTAACGAACACAATGTTGCTGATGTAGGGAAATATAATGCAGGCCAGAAAATGATGTTCTGGAGCATCATGAGTTTGATTTTTGTGCTCTTGATCACCGGAATTATCATCTGGCGTCCTTACTTTGCGGACTTATTCCCTATGTGGATGATCCGTTGGAGCCTGCTTATTCATGCGGTTGCAGCCATTGTGCTTATCCATGCCATTTTGATCCATATGTATATGGCATTTTGGGTGAAAGGCTCGATTGGTGGGATGGTTGAAGGTAAAGTTAGCCGCCGCTGGGCTAGAAAGCATCACCCACGTTGGTATCGTGAAGTAGAAGCTGAAGAAGCGAAAGCAGAATCTAAAGCTAAAACCGAAGAAAAGCATAAATAAACTCATATCGAGTTAAAAATAATCAAGCCACTGTAAGTACAAACGTACTGATTACAGTGGCTTTTTTATTAAAAATGACAGTTTGATTTATTAAATCGCAATTTTATTATCAAATTAAATTAGCGTGATAATTTTGTCTTCAGTTAAGCGCGATTTAGTCAGTTTAGCATTGAAATCGTCTTCAGCGCGGTAACCTAGTGCAACGACAGCGATAGGTTTGAGGCCTTGTGCACTGAGGTTAAATTCGTTATCAAGGATATCAAAATCAATACCTTCCATCGGTACTGAATCAACGCCCAATGCGGCTGCACCGAGTAAAAAACCACCTAAATTGATAAAAACCTGTTTTTCGAGCCAGTGAGGCAAATCGTGCAGATCGTTTTTATGAATATTAAGAAAATAGTTTCTTGCCCCTGCCATCATCTCTTTATGTTCTGGAAGCGCAAAGCGGCCATCGGTATCTTCTTGTTGCAGAATATCCGATAGGTACTGGTCATTGACGTCAATTTTTGCACAAAAGACGACGACATGTGATGCATCAGTAATTTTGACTGTATTGAAGTGATAATCGCCTTGTGTTGATTTTGCTATACGCGATTTTGCATTTTCACTTTCGGCAATAATAAAGTGCCACGGTTGAATATTGACGCTTGATGGGCTGTAACGTAATAGCGTTGTTAATTTATCAAATATTTCAGCGCTGATTTTTTTAGTTGGATCAAATAATTTAGTTGAATAACGTTTCATTGCAATATCAGTAATAGTCATAAATCTTCCCTTTAAAATAAACTCGTTACTATTTAAATTTATGATAACGTATATACTATTAATTAAACAAGTACGTACATTTTTGATACATAGGTACATAATGGATACTGTTAAAAAACCGCGTTATGAAACGTATATTTATGAAGCTTGTCCCGTTGAGGCAACTTTAGAGCTTATTGGGGGGAAAGGGAAAGGCATGATCCTTTACCATCTGATGACCAATGGTACGCTACGGTTTAATGAGCTAAAGCGATTATTGCGATTTATTACGCCGCGGATGTTAACTAAACAATTACGTGAGTTAGAGTCCTGTGGATTAGTTGCGAGAAAGGTATTTGCTGAAGTTCCTCCAAAAGTAGAATACAGCCTAACGGAACGGGGGGAGTCGTTGCAATCAATATTGCTCATGTTGAAAACATGGGGAGAAGAACACGCGCTACCCTTTCTTCCAGAATAAAAATTTACTGAACAAATGGTTATGGAACTAGCCGTAACCACGTCAATAGTGTCTAGGGAATCATTATCTTTATATTTTATTGGATTATTTAAGCTAGCAAATCTGCCGAAAAACGTATTTATTTATTATTCAATCGTACTGAGTTTCATGTGTAAAATAGGGAATGGGTTGCCTTCCCCATCTATTTCCGAACGAGCATATTGTATAAATCCCATATGTTGATAAAACCCAACGGCTTGTGGATTTTGTTCGTTGACATCGACTTCAGTAATGCCTAATTGATCTATGGCATATTGAAGGAGTTTTTTTCCGGTTCCTTTGCCCCGATTATTGGGAGCAATGAATAGCATTTCAAGGCGATTTTCGTCGGTTCCAATAAAACCAATAATTTTTTGAGTTTCATCAACAGCGACAAAAACGGCTAAGTTAGGCAAATATTGCTCTTTAATAGCGATTTTTAAATCTTGGATGTTTTGCTCGGTTATGAAGTCATGTGTTGCCCTAACAGATGATTCCCATACCTGAATAATCTCGTCGTAATTACTAGCAATAGCAGGTTTAATTATCATTTCTATATTCCTAATATTTAAGATGCCAATCTTAAACAGACTAAAAATTGTGTCAATAAATTAGTCAGAATAAAGCTGATTAATATCTATTTTTTAATAATTCATTAATTATTTTATTAAAAATAAACACGCTGATAAATAACCGTTTAATTTAAGTTAAGCGGTAGTTTTGGGAGGTTAGTCTCAGAAAAAAAAGGTAAATCCTTCATTATTGGAATATATTTAAATGGACAGGTTAATTTTTTATTTTCTAACATAATTACAACGTTATGTATTTTTTGCATTTTCATATTTTGATAAAATTGTAGGAGTATTTAGATGAAATATAAACTGCTAACATTGTGTTTATCTGCTGCTTTATTCACCCCTATCGCCCCTGTTTTAGCAAATACCGATAACGCAAGTGATATGGTGCTCGACCAAGTTTTAGTCCTTAGCCGCCATAATTTACGAACGCCAATTGTTAATACGGGTATTCTGACAGAAATTACAGATAAAAAATGGCCAGAATGGGATGCGAAAAGTGGCTATTTAACCACGAAAGGCGGTGCTCTTGAGGTTTATATGGGGCACTATTTTAGGGAATGGATAGATCAAAATAAATTGTTGGCCGATGAACTTTGCCCGACAAGTAGTGAAGATGTTTATATTTATACCAATAGTTTACAAAGAACCATTGCTACGGCGCAATTTTTCGCGACTGGTGCTTTCCCCGGCTGTAAAGTGAATATTCATCACCAGCCTGAAATTGGTACAATGGACCCTGTATTCAATCCTATTATTACCAATGCAACGCCTGAATTTAAACAAAAAGCGATATTCGCAATGGAAGAACATTTAAAAGGTCTTAATCTTAAACCGGGCTATGATGAATTAAATAACCTGCTTAATATAAAAGATTCTCAAAAATGTAAGACGGATAAATTTTGTGATTTAGCGACGCAAAAGAATACTTTTATTGTAGAGGCGGATAAAGAGCCAGGTGTTAGTGGCCCATTAAAAATAGCTAATTCGGCTGCGGATGCGATAGATTTACAATATTATGAAGGTTTCCCATTAAAAGATGTCGCTTGGGGATTGGTTAATTCAGATGAAAAGTGGGTTAAACTGAATACCCTGAAAAATGGTTATCAGGAAACATTATTTTCACCTAAATTGATCGCTAAAAATGTGGCTCATCCAATACTGAATTATATCAACAATGGTTTTGTTTCTGTAGATAAAGGAGAAACCGCTAAATTTATTTTTTTAGTCGGACATGACTCTAATATTGCTTCAGTGATGTCAGCGATGGATTTTAAGCCTTATCAATTACCACAACAATATGAACATACGCCGATTGGCGGTAAGTTGGTATTTCAACGCTGGCACGATAAGCAAGCTAAAAAGGATTTTATGAAAGTTGAGTATGTATATCAAACCTCAGACCAACTTAGAGATAACGCTTATTTATCGTTAAAAACCCCCCCTAAACATGTCACATTAGAACTCAAAGATTGCCCAATTGATAAAAGCGGTTACTGTTCTTGGGATGATTTCCAAAAAGTCATGAAGTCAGCATTACAACAGTAATCAACTTAAATTTATTTTTTGATAGCCTATCTTGTAAGAGATAGGCTTTTTTATCAGTAGAATTAATACGTTATGATTTATAACACCATGATTTTTTTCATGTTTTAACATTGTAGTGCTATTGAATGATGGTTTTGTGGAAAAGGTGCGGATGGATTTTAAGAGAGTAAATATTTAGGCTATGGCTAGAAAGAAAAAACCCTGCAAAATGAGCAGGGCGTGAAAATCACGAAAATGTTTATGAGTCTTTAATCTACCCTAAATAAATATGTAATAGTCATATTTATTGTATGGGTTTATTGTTTTGTGTAACAATTATTAAGAACTTACATGACCTGTGTTTTTTAAGACCTTAAAGCGTTTTATTTGATTTAATTCATCTTAGCGAACGACAAGCACACTAATCTTAGCATAACGAACTACTGAGGCGGCATTCGAACCCAATAAATAGGTCGACATGCTTGGTCTACGGGAGCCGAGTAGAATGATATCGGCATTAATATCTTCTGCTGTTGCTAAAATTTCATCTTTAACTGAGCCAATTGTTGCTTTTACTTGCACTTTATCTTCAGGAATAGAAAACAGCTTAACTTTTTCATTTAATTCTTTGAGAATAATTTCTACTTGCTTTGCATCATCTGGAAAATCGCCAGGTAAAATAGTTCCGCCATAGCGTAAATAATTTGAGATAGGAGCTGTTACTGCAAGGAAATGAACTGTCGAATTATTCAGCTTTTGCAATGAATTTACATGGGGAATGAGCATATTAGTGAGTGAATCTTCGGTAACATCAATCGGAACTAAAATAGTATTGTACATAATTTCTCCTTTTTTCTTTTATATTATAAGTTTAGAACAATATCATGAATTATGATAATAATTGTTAATAAATTAATAATAATAAATTTTAGAACGAAAGGTGTGATCAAGTGTATGTTATTTAATATTTTAGCGTGAAATTTGAAGTATTTATTTTTGAGTAGGCAAAACGCATGGGTAAGCGTATTGCCTATAAAGATGAAAAATAGTTTGTATCATTAGTATCAATTGGATTATTTATTTTGTGTTACGGCTTAGTGCATGCCTCTTTGAGACCCGCTTTACAGGCTAACGCTAAATATTCTGATGCTGATTTTTCGTTAATTTCGGTTCCTTCACCATCTTGAAGCATTTTCCCAACTTGGTATTGTGCGGGTGGAAATTTTTTATCGGCCGACTTTTTAAACCATTCAAAGGCCGTAATATAATTTTGTTTGACTCCAATACCTTGGTAGTAAAACTGACCCATATAGTTTAGCGCTTCGGCATTACCTTTATTTGCGGATTTTTCAAACCATCCCATCGCTGTTTCAAGGCTAACTTCAACACCATTACCATTTAAATACATATCGCCAAGGAAAAGTTGTGCGTCTGAATTTCCCTTGTTAGAGGCCATGGTTAGCCATTTTTTTGCTTTAGGATAATCTTGTTTGATTTCTGTTCCTAAATAATAGCCAATTCCAAGCATCACTTGTGCTTTAACATCACCTTTTTGGGCTTCTTGTTCTATTAGTTTTAATGTTTCTTTAGGAACCGCAGCAAAACTAAGATTAATAGAGAAAATAAACAGTAAAATTAATGAAAAAATTCTGAACATGATATTTTTAATGTCTTCTGTTGGTGATAAGTATTTTTAATAAGCAATGACTGTTAAAATCTAATTGTTAATTGATTTTTAACGTATTGTTTACTGCTTTTTATTAATCAGCCTTAGTTTAAAATGCGAATAAAAATTAATAAGATTAGATTATGAATATCTTATTGAGTTAAACGCCCATTTTAATAATTTAGGGAGGTTAATAGCAAGTTACGACGATCAATTTATTATCCAATACTTTACGACGATATTTGATAAATATCAATATGTAATAATAGATACACATTATGAGAGTTTTTAAATGGGCTGAGCTACAATGCTGAATTAATTATTGAAGTCAATTTCTAAAATAATTCAAAAATGAGTAGCAAATTAACTTAGTCACAATGAAAAAAAAGCTTTAGCGCATTCATATAGGAACAATTAAAGTATAAATTATATGTAAAATACCCATATAGTGATTTATTCTAAAAAATCACATAATTGTTACAAAGTACAGAGTTATTGCGATACTTAATATTAGTTATCATATAATACTGTGATATTTAGCACGTATTAAATTTATGATTGTTGAAATTGTTAATAAGTGAAAACTCCAGTTAATATCAATTAAATATTTAAAAACAATAAGTTAGTTTTTGTTGGGTTACGGTTTGGTGAACAAGTTTTATTTCCTCTTCTAGATAGAGATATTTTTGTCTTAATTCACTTAATAGAGAAAAATTTTCTATAAATAGCCCATTTTGCAGGCTAATAAAGAGTCGTTTTTTCTCCTACATATCCTTTATGATTTGAACATGATAAAAGCCTGCGAATAACTAAGGTTATTAATATAAATAACTATTAAACCGTATTTTAAAATCAAAAAAAGCTTTTCATCACAAACTTAAATATTGAGTGAAAAATTATGGCAACGATCCCAACGATAGATAACAATGAAAGAAAAAACGGCTCTACAGCGGCATCTCGAGCAGGTATGACTCAAGAACAATGGCGCGAAGCGACTAAATTTGATGGTACTGACGCAGGTTGGGTCATCATGAGTATTGGTATGGCAATTGGGGCAGGGATCGTATTTCTGCCTGTGCAAGTCGGATTAATGGGGTTATGGGTGTTTTTGCTTTCATCTGTTGTCGGCTATCCTGCAATGTATTTGTTTCAACGTTTATTTATTAACACACTCGCTGAGTCACCTGAGTGTAAAGATTATCCAAGTGTGATTAGTGGTTATTTAGGTAAAAACTGGGGAATGCTTTTAGGCGCACTTTATTTTGTGATGCTCGTCATTTGGATGTTTGTTTATTCTACGGCGATTACAAATGACAGTGCGTCATATTTACAGACTTTTGGTGTGACCGAAGGATTATTATCAGAAACATCGTGGTATGGTTTGGTTCTAATCTGCATTTTAGTGGCGATTTCATCTCGAGGTGAAAAGTTACTCTTTAAGCTATCAAGTTTTATGGTATTGACTAAATTATTTGTTGTCGCTGCCTTGGGTGTTTCAATGATAGGAATGTGGCATCTATATAATGCTGGTTCTTTACCACCAGTAGGGCGTTTATTAAAAGAAGCGGTTATTACGTTACCGTTTACACTGACTTCAATACTGTTTATTCAAACATTGAGTCCAATGGTTATTTCATTTCGCAGCCAAAATACGAATAGAGAAGTGGCGCGCTATAAAGCGCTGCGTGCGATGAATATTGCATTTGGTATCCTGTTTTGTACGGTATTTTTCTACGCGGTTTCTTTTACGTTAGCGATGGGGCATGAAGAGGCAGTTAAAGCTTACGAACAAAATATTTCTGCTTTAGCCATTGCCGCTAAATTCTTTCCGGGTGGTTGGGTCACCGTTGTGAGTGTCATGCTGAATATTTTCGCTGTAATGACCGCATTCTTTGGTGTTTATCTCGGATTCCGTGAGGCGACCCAAGGTATTGTGATGAATATTTTACAACGAATGATGCCAGTTGAACGCATTAAAGATGAGTGGGTTAAAAATGGTATTATGGTATTTGCAGTGCTACTTGCATGGGGAGCGATTATTCTTAATGCACCGGTACTGAGCTTTACTTCAATCTGTAGCCCAATTTTTGGTATGGTCGGTTGTTTAATTCCAGCGTATTTAGTTTATAAAGTCCCAATGTTGCATAAGTATAAAGGCGCCTCTTTATATCTAATTATTTTTACTGGGATTTTATTATGTATCTCACCATTCTTGGCCTTCGCTTAACCGTTGATGATGTAAGAGAATTTATCGTGATAGCGTAAAACAAAAAAAGTGTGTGCAAGTTAATTTAGCACACACTTTTTGCATTTTTATATATCATTCAAACAATGGTGTTGGTTTACCATTATCATCAACCGCTACAAAGTTAAATTGGCCATGGATCACCTCTTCGCGCCCCTCAGAATACATGTCTTCTAGAAAAATGGAGACATTGACTGCAAGGCTGGTTCTACCCACTCGGCTGACTTTGCCGATCAATTCCACGATGGTGCCAGAAGGAATTGGATGGGTAAAATTAATTTTTTCTGTAGAAACGGTCACTAGGCGCTTGCGAGAAAAACGAGTGGCAGTGATAAAAGAAACTTCATCCATCCAAGCTAAAGCTGTGCCTCCAAAGAGGGTACTATGATGATTGGTTGTCGTTGGAAAAATAACTTTCGATACGCAGGTGATAGATTGTTCAATTTTTTGTGCGATTGTATCTTCAACATCTGGAGACATGTTTAAACCTTAAAATTATTTTATGTATTATATAGCTTATTCACATTGATGAGTCAGTGTAATACTCATCACAAATAAATTCAGCAATTAATCAAATATGAATCGTTCCACTTAAAAATAAAGTCGCTTTGCCTGTTAGCTTTACGCGTTCATTTTCGATATCACATTTGACTAATCCACCACGAGCAGATATTTGATGGCCAACTAAGCTGTTTTTATTTAACCTTTTAGCCCAAAGTGGGGCAATTGCACAATGGGAAGTTCCTGTGACAGGATCTTCATTAACGCCTTTTGCAGGTGCAAAATAACGCGAAACAAAATCGACTTTGTTATTGTCACTTTTTGCGGTAATTGTTAAGCCTGGTAAAGGAAGTTGTGACAGTTTCAGCATGTCAGGTTGGCAGTTTTTAACGTGTTCTACGGTAGATAAAAAACAAATATAGCGGTCTTTAGCCAACCATAATTGTTCAATTTCGACACCTAAAATTTTAGTTAATTGAGGGTATTGCGCATTATCTGCAAGTTTACACTCAAGAATAGGAAAATCGAGAGTAAAGGTATTTTCAGTTTCCGAGACGGTTAATTCACCTGAAATTGATTGAAAAATAATTGGATTATCAGGATGGTGCATAATCTTAGTGAGTACAAAAGATGCAGCTAAAGTAGCGTGACCACAAAGTTTGACCTCCATAATCGGCGTGAACCAACGTATGTGAACGCCCACTAAAAATGCGGTTTCAGATAAGTTGATTTCAGCCGCAATAGAAATAAGTTGTTCATCAGGTAGCCACTTTTCGAGTAAAACAACGGCTGCTGGATTACCTTGAAATAGGGTATCAGTGAAGGCGTCAACATAGTAAACAGGAAGTGAAAATACGCTCATACAATCTATCCTTTGAGGTTGGGCATCATTGATGTATTGGAAGATTATAGCGTAGATATAAATGATAAATATAGAATTACACTGCTCAATAGCCCAGTACAGGTTATCGAGCAGTGAATATTAACGTGGATTAGCTCGCTTTCGCTTCGTTTTTATCCGCATTTTTAAGCATATTTCTAACTGGTATTATCAATATAGCCAAAACAATCGCACAGATGATTAATGCGATTGAGACATGGGAGAACAGCTCAGGCATTGAATCCAGTTGATCTTTACGGATATTTCCACCCATGATCCCCGCCGCTAGATTACCTAACGCACTGGCACAGAACCATAACCCCATAACTTGTCCACGCATTTTATGTGGCGCTAATAAGGTCATTGTAGCCAAACCAATCGGGCTAAGGCACAACTCACCAAGAGTCAGTAATAAAATACTACCCACTAACCAAAATGGCGATACGCCCGTTTGTGTTGCGAGAACGTGGTTTGCTGCCATCATCATCACTGCAAAGCCACCCGCCGCAAATAAAATACCGACTACAAATTTTGACATACTGCTCGGGTTCATGTTGCGTTTAGCCAATGATGGCCAGAACCAGCTGAACAGTGGAGCTAATATAATAATGAACAGCGCATTAATCGCTTGGAACCAGATCGTTGGGATTTCGAAATCACCCATTTGCCTATCAGTATAATCGCGAGCAAAAATATTAAATGAAGTCGGTTTTTGTTCGAATGCTGACCAGAAGAATGCTGCGGCAACTAACAGAATTAAACAGGCCAATAAACGCGAGCGCTCACTGCTATTTAAACCTGCAAAGAAGAACATAAATACGAAATAGATACCGACACATGTTGAGATAATGTAAGCCGAACTCTTCGCTATCATTGAGGCATTAAATGGGATCGTACCATTGTCGATTAAAATAACTAATGCAGCGAGCAGTACCATCACCAAAGAGACCCATTTACCGACATTTTTACGTTGTACAGTAGGGCGGTTCCACGTTGAATCTAATCCAACTTCTTTGTCATAACGGCGCATTTGTGGGATTGCATAAAAACGGAAGACTAACAGCGCAATTAACATGCCTAGGCCACCAAGACCAAAGCCAATGTGCCAGCCATATTTTTCATGCAAAGGGCCAATAATGAGAGGGGCAATAAATGACCCCATATTAATACCCATATAAAATAGTGAGAAACCACCGTCACGGCGTGTATCTTCTTTTTTATACAAAGTACCAACCATTACGGTGATACAGGTTTTAAACAGTCCTGTACCTAACACAATCAGTAAAAGGCCCACAAAGAAGAAGGTGTTGGTTAAAATTGCAGACATGGCAATAGACAAGTGACCAAGTGCAATGATGAGAGAACCGTACCAAACGGCTCTACGTTGACCTAACCAGTTATCGGCTAACCAGCCGCCCGGTAATGACGTAATGTAGACGCCACCTGCAAAGATACCCACAATCGCTGAGGCTTGTTCAATAGGCAGCTCCATACCGCCTTGAAGTAATGCGGCACTCATAAACAGAATGAGTAGTGGACGAACGCCATAGAAAGAAAATCTTTCCCACATTTCAGTGAGGAAAAGTGAACTTAGTGGGTACGGATGCCCGAAAAATGTTTTTGTTTTAGTCGCAGAATTATTCATCTGAGAACTCCGATAAATTATCTCTTGAGATGTGTGTCTGATAAAAAACACCAAGCTAAGTGCTTAGGTGTCAATATATAGATATGTTAACTTTCAGGGTGTAAACATATTTTTAACATACATTATTATAGAATCATCTATAAGCAGAATAAATTTATTGCAATATATGTAGTTTTAAGGTGAAAGTTCGATGTAACTCTCATTTTTCACTATAAGGTAGGGGACAATACAGGATTTTAGTTGACAATAAAAGCAAGAATTTTGAATCGATTAAGTATAATAAAAACAATGCACTAGAGAGATAAAAGATAGACTTATGCATAAAATGCTGTAATACCTATAAATAGCTAGGGTTTTACGCAAAGAATATCAGTTCATTTATTGTTCACTTAACGATTATTCACTGGGCTCAGCACGAAGGCCATCAGATTGTTTTCTGATAACCGACCATGAGTAAATGAGATTAATGAGTACCAATATTGCACTAAAAAAAAATACAGCTCTAAACCCATAAGTCGCGGCGACCAGAGATCCCATTAACGGTCCGGTAACATTACCGACGTCTCGTAGTGCTTGGTTATAGCTAAATATCCGTCCAGTAACTTGATGGGAAATATTGTACAAAATTAAAGTTTGTACCGCGGGTAACAGTGCAGCATTTAAAGCACCGAGTAAAAAGCGTAAAGCACCAAGTTCCCAATAATTACTGACGAGTCCCATCGGGAAAAGAACAAATATTGATGCGCCTAATACTGCCAACAAGACCTTTTCAGGTCCTATTCTATCGCTAAGCTTACCTAGCATAGGGGCTGCTATCAGTGCTGCAACACCAGGAATGGAAGCTATCATACCACTGACAAACGCCAAGTTTTCGATGGAATCAGAGAGTTCTCGAACATAGAGGGTGACTACCGGATTTACTGATCCCATTGCTGCTTGAATAATCATGGTGGTAAAAAATAAACTAATGACTAAGTTTTTATTACGTAAAGAAGCAAAAACCTGTTTGCCAGTTAAGGCATCTTTACGAGAAACGGGTGTAAAACGTTCGCGAACATAAAATAATGTCACAAAAAAGCAAATGAATAATACGCTGGCGGTGATGAAAAATACCGGGCGCAGACCATATTGGTCAGCGAGTAAGCCACCAATCAATGGACCTATCAATGCGCCACTCACTGCACCTGTGGCAAGTACGCCCATTGCCCAGCCGCTTTTTTTAATCGGTATTTGAGTTGCTATCAACGCATTGGCATTGGGAACAAAGCCCCCCAGAAGACCTAAAATGGCTCTGAGGATGAGTAGTTGCCAGATATTTTGCGCAAAACCGATGAGCACCATGACGATAGCCATACCAAGGGCTGAGCGCAATAACATGAGTTTTCGACCTTTTCGGTCAGATAATCGCCCCCAAAATGGGGCTGCAATTGCAGAGAATAGAAACGTGATACTAAAAACTGCACCAGTCCATAGGCTTAATGAGGCGTGGTTAGTTACGCCGAGTTCTTCAATATATAAGGGGAGAAAAGGCATGATCAGGCTAAATGCCGCGCCAGTTAAAAAACAACCGAACCATACGACATACAAATTACGTTTCCAGTAAGTATTCCTGTTAAGCATAGACTCCTAACTTATTCCTTAAGAACGAAACGGCGGTTATATGACTAACGGCCGCTTCATCGATTTAATGATGCAAATCACCATATAAGGAGGGCTCTCCTTCCGGTCGTGTTTTGAAGCGACGATGTAGCCACATATATTGTTCAGGTGCTCTTAAAATTTCTTTTTCAATGAGCTTATTCATCATGGCTGCGGTTGCGACTTCATCATCTTTAGGGAAACCATCAACAGCAGGCTGGATAAGTAGTTCATAACCTTTAGCTGCTGGCATACGACGCAGTGTAAAAGGGATCACTAATGGATTAGCCATTCGTACTAATATTGAGGTACCGGTTGTCGTGGCGGTATCTTTGACGGCAAAGAATGGCGCAAAAACGCTGTTACGTGGGCCATAATCATGGTCCGGTGCATACCACAGAATTTTACCTTGTCGTAAAATGCGTACCATACTTTTAGGATCTTTGCGGTCAATCATGACATCGTTAGAACGTCGGCGGCCTCTGGTTTGAAGCCAGTCGTAGACGGGATTATCATTCGGGCGGTAAACGCCATTTCCCGGGTTATGCATACCAAACATTCGCCCACCAAGTTCGAGGGTCAAGAAATGGATGCCCACAACGATAATGCCGCGCCCGGTTTTTTGCGCTTCCTTCATATTCTGTAGGCCGTCTATTTTGCACCAGCGGCGTGCACGCCAGTCAGGCCAAAACCAAGCCATGCCCGTTTCAAATACGCCCATACCGACAGATTCAAAATTTTTATCGACCATTTGGCGACGTTCTTCTTCGCTCATGTCTGGAAAACACAATTGCAAATTACGGTTAGCAATTAAGGCACGTTTTTTTAGAAAATGTTTGGATAGGCGACCTAAACGTGTCCCTATCCAGTAAATAACTGGGTAAGGCAGTAACACGAGGACATAAAGTACACCTGTACCAAACCAAGTGAGCCAGTAACGAGGGTGTAGAAAACTGAGTTTAAACGTTGGTGCCTGTATCATTAGATTCCGATATAGAGTTGTTTGCTATCAAAGCAATAGCAGGTTATCGATAATGTGGTAATTATAACAAATTATTCATTTAAAATATGAGCAGTTTGTAAGGTGATCATTAATTCAGCTAAATTTCGTACTGCCATTTTGTCCATAACTCGTGAACGATGTACTTCAACGGTACGAACAGAGACACAAGCGATATCTGCAATTTCACGATTGATTAAGCCTTGCAGAACATATTTACAGATATCTTTTTCTCTTGGCGTCAGGGTTTCATAGCGCTGTTTAATTAGGTAACGCTCGGTGGCTTTGGCGGTCTGCAAATGTGCATGTTCAAGTGTTATAGCCAGTTGTTGGCTATCAATAGGTTTTTGCAGAAAATCAATCGCCCCGAGTTTGACTTGTTCGACAGCCATAGGAATATCCCCATGACCGGAAAGAAAAATAACTGCAAGCGTACTTTGTTGCTCTTTAAGTAGATGATGAATTTGCCGTCCATCAAGTTTAGGCATTCTCATATCAAGTAAGACAATACCTTCTTGATGAAGTGATGCTTGCTGAATAAATTGTTCGCTATCATTCCAAACAGTAACCGAATAACCAAGTGTTTCGAGTAAAAATTGGCAGGCATCGGTGACATCGGTGTCGTCATCCACCAGATGAATAACGGGCATTGATTATTACCTCACAGAGTCATGTTATCGATTATTGTGTGGTTTCACATATTATTGAAAATATTCAGCTTATGATTGTCACACATCACCAAGGTGAATGTTATCAATTGTGTGGCAAAACATGCGCTATTGACGGAAAAATTAAGGATAGCTGAAAATTAACGTCACCCTTAAGCCATTAAGTCCATCATCAGTGATATTATTTTCAATCCGAATGTCGCCGCCTTGACTTTGGATAAGTCTCTGGCAAATAACTAGCCCAAGTCCTAAACCTTCCTTTTTTGTTGTCGCAAAAGGGGTAATGCCTTGTTCTAATTGCTCAGATTGCATCCCACCAGCATCATCTTGCAATACTAATAAAAAGCGGTCTTGAGCAAAATGGAACTCAAAACTTAAGGTGTTAGCACCAGCTTGTAGGCTATTGCTAATTAAATTGGAAAGTAACTGGTCGAGCAATGTCTCGGGTAATTTAAGCATAACATCATCAGTATCAGGCAATAATAATTGTGTACCTGAACCATATTGTTCAACTTGCAATAGTTGCCAAATATGGTTGATGGTTTGTTTGACTGACTGCTGATTGAGTTGTTGGCTTGAATCATGACTTGGCTTTCCTGCCCAAAGGCGTAAGTTACGAATGATATCCGCACCACGCTGCGCCTGATGATCAATTTTAGTGAGCGCGCCAATAAGCGGGTGGTCATCAGATTCTTTTTTCAGACGTAAAATACAGCCCTGAGCGTAATTTCGAATGGCAGATAATGGCTGATTTAGTTCATGGGCAAAGCCGGATGCCATTTCACCTAAGATATTCAAACGCTGAGCTTTTTGTAAATTAGCTTCCTGCTGACGCAGGCGGTTGTGGGCAACTTCGAGTTGGCGACTGCGACGCCTGACTAGAAAAGCAATCCAGACATGATTGATCCCTAATAAAATAAAAAATAACGCAATAATACTAATAGTGATTTGGTGTTGTATCGTCCAACTGACAATATCTTGCCAAACTTGGCGTTGCTGTGGATGTTGATTAACATCACGCAATAAGGTTTCGACTTGAGTCACTGAAGCGGGTGCTCCCCAACGCATTGTCGTATTATCTGTGGAAAGTAACGTTTTCGTCACCTTATCGACCAGATTATCAGGGACTCCACTTAATGCCGCAAAGGACCAATTAGGATATAACTCTGTGCTGGTGAGGCAAGAGAGTGAACTTGAATGTTGAATTAATGGGCGAAATTGCTGTTTATCAATCAATCCTTCGCTATCCATGTTCTCCAACAAACAAACAGGAACGATAGCGGCTGACAGCGAACTATCACGTAAAGCATACAGTAAGGCATCCGCAGGAAAACCGAGAAATTGCATTCGGAAATCTTTCTCTGCATCATATCCCATATCGCGTAATACCTTGTAACCTAACAAGTAACCACCAAAAGCATCTGGTGAAATTGCACCGACCTTTTTTCCTATCAAGTGGTTCACATCTTTAATATCGCTATCTGCTCGCACTAATATCAGGCTACCAATCACATTGCGAGTAGTGCTGTTCGGTTCGACATCTGAACGTAACGAAAGCAACCAACGTAGATGGTATCGGCTATCTAATTGAATAAATTGTGCTGGATTAGTCAGTAAAAAATCAATTTTTTGATGAGAAATAGCGTCTTTCATTTCATCAAGATTGAGCGGTTGCAACGTGAAGCGTTCACCAGGAATGGATTCATTCAGCGTATCAATTAATGACTGCCAATGTAATTGGGTTGAACTTGGGCCACGCAAGGCGAGCACGCCAATTGTCCATTGAGCAGCCATAGTCGGTATTGACCACATTAGCAGCACTATTATTAGTATGTGATACAACGGCATAGATGATTTTTTTAACATATTTAGGTTATTCGTTGCGTTAGATCAATTTAGCGATAGGTATGTGGTAAACCACAATAGGGGGGGCGTTCGTCTCTCCCTACAATGAAGCCATTCCCATCATACTTCAAGCTGCACAGGTAGTAAGCATCTTGAATGATTTAGGGTTTATGAGAAACAAAGATAGCATACCGACTTTAAAGAGAAATAAGAATTTCGACGGTTATCTAAAATAGGCTACATCAATAGCCAATAAAACTTTTAAAACCAATAACATATTGATAATTAACTTTTATTTTTGCATTAGCAATGTCAATACTGGAGCCGATTATGGATCTGAGTAAACGAAAATTTCTACAACAAATAGGGGCTGTAACCGCTGGTGCATCGTTAATTCCGATTGCAGAAGCTGGTTTTAGCCTTTCCCCAACGCGTCGAGAAGGTAATCCAGATAAACGTTATGGAATGCTCATCGACTTACGTCGTTGCATTGGCTGCCAATCTTGTACCGTGAGCTGTTCAGTTGAAAACCAGACACCTCAAGGACAATTTAGAACGACAGTTAACCAGTATCAAGTTGCAGTGAAAGGCGAAGAAGGGTTGACTAACGTTCTGCTACCGCGCCTTTGTAATCATTGTGATAATCCACCTTGTGTACCGGTTTGCCCAGTACAAGCAACCTTTCAGCGTGAAGATGGCATTGTCGTCGTTGATAACGAACGCTGTGTGGGTTGTGCCTATTGCGTACAAGCCTGCCCTTACGATGCCCGTTTTATCAACCATTCAACACAAACTGCAGATAAATGCACATTTTGCGCCCATCGCTTAGAGGTCGGATTATTGCCTGCTTGCGTTGAATCTTGTGTGGGCGGTGCACGTATTATCGGTGATCTTAAAGACCCTAATAGCACTATTCGTAAAATGCTCACTGAGCATGAAGCTGAAATTAAAGTGCTGAAACCAGAAAGTGGCACCTTACCACAAGTCTTTTATATCGGTCTGGATGACGCATTTGTTCAGCCATTAGAAGATAAAGGTCAACCCGCATTATGGCAGGAGGTGTTCTGATGAATGGCCAAGTGACTTATATTTCAGAAATAATGGCTCAGCCACAAGAATTCTTTTGGCTACCTTGGGCAGTACAATATTTCTTCTTCATTGGTATTGCGTCTTGCGCGGTGCTTTATGCTTGTTATCTCCATTGGCAAAATAAAAGTGAAAATGGCCGTTTAGAAATGATTTCTGCTTTTATCGCTATCACCATGGGGATTACTGCACCATTGGCATTAACCGCAGATTTGCATCAAACCGCCAGGGTTTGGCATTTCTATGCGCATCCTACCTTTTGGTCTTGGATGTGGTGGGGCTCTGTATTGCTGCCATTATTCACCACATTTATGGGATTATATTTTGTCGCGTTAATTGTGAAACTGGTTTGGAAAAAAGAGTTTAAGGCGACCCGTTGGATTGCGTTATTAGCGGCACTTTCTGCGATTGGACTATTGTTATATACCGGACGCGAAGCATCAGTATTGAATGCACGACCAATTTGGTTTAGCTGGTGGATACCCGTTCTCATGTTCCTTAGCGCGCTGCAAGTGCTACCTGCGTTAGTGAGCCTTGGTGCACGTCGTGAGCCTCAATATCAAAATCGCTTAGCGCGTTTCCAAGTGATTACATTACTTCTGTTCGTGGTGTGTTTTGCGTTGTGGCTGTCAGGCGATACCATTTCCGGCATGGCGGTACGTCAGCAATTAACACTTGCAAGCCCTGGCTGGTGGATGTTAATCGGCGTTTGCGCATTATGGGCAGCGGCATTTGTTATGTCGGTTTGTAATGTTAAAGCTACTCGCTCAGTACCTTACATTACTGTACTTGCACTAGTTTCGATGGCATTGGCTTGGGTATTACGTTGGATTTTCCTGATGGAAGTTCAAGCGGTACCAAAATATAACATTATTGCAAACCCATATCATTTCCCGCTTGGCTCTGATGGATTGATGGCAATCATTGGGACATTCGGTTTGTGGATAGCGTTAATCATTATTGTTCGTGAAGGTGTTCGTTGGTTTGCAAGGAGAGTACAACATGGCTAAATTCTCAAGACGTCAATGGCTTAAAGGTGGTTTAGTTGTCGGTGGTATCGCGTTATTTGGTGCGAGCTACCGCGATGTTGCCAAAAGTGCAGTGGATGGCTTAGTTAACGGTACTTCAGGTAAAGTCACACTTGATAGGATTAACGGTAACTCTTTACGTCCGGAAGGACAGGCAGCCAATGGCTGGCAGGAAAATCCTGAACAAGTCATCGCGATGACTCAATGCTTTGGTTGTTGGACTCAATGTGGTATTCGTGCCCGTGTCGATACCGCTAAAAACGAAGTGCTGCGGATAGCGGGTAATCCTTATCATCCACTTTCCCATGAAAAACATTTTCCTTATGGAATGCCGCTGAAAACTGCATTTACAAAAATGAGCGGAGAGAGTGGACTCGAACATCGTTCGACAGCCTGTGCTCGCGGCGCCACTTTGATGGAGGGTTTAACTAGCCCACTACGTATCCTTGAGCCGATGAAACGCGTAGGTAAACGCGGAGAAGGTAAATGGGAACGTATCAGCTTTGAGCAGTTGATTAAAGAAGTGGTTGAGGGAGGAAATCTATTTGGTGAAGGTCATGTGGATGGACTAAGAGCTATCCGTGACCTTGAAACGCCATTAGATCCAACGCAGCCTAAATTGGGTCCAAAAGCGAATCAATTATTAGTCACCAATGCTGGTGACGATGGGCGCGATGGCTTTATTCGTCGCTTCGCTCAAAATGGTTTTGGTAGTAAAAATTTTGGTGCTCATGGTGCCTATTGTGGTCTTGCATATCGTGCGGGCTCAGGTGCATTAATGGATGATCTGGATAAAAATGCTCACGTTAAACCAGATTGGGATCATGTCCGTTTTGCCTTATTTATTGGCACTTCGCCAGCACAGTCAGGAAACCCGTTTAAGCGTCAAGGCCGCCAACTCGCGACTGCACGTTTGCGTGATTCATTTAATTATGTGGTTGTCGCACCAGCATTGCCTTTAACGACAACGCTGGCAAATGATCATGGGCACTGGGTTCCTGTTCAACCGGGAACCGATGCGGCGTTAGTGATGGGGATGATCCGTTGGATTATCGAGAATGAACGTTACAATGCGCAATATCTGAGTGTACCAAGTGAAAAAACCATGGAAGAGGCAGGTGAGAAAAGTTGGACTAACTCAACTCACTTAGTGATTACCGATGACGCGCATCCATTAGCAGGTAAGTTATTAATTTCATCATATATGACTGGAGAAGGTGAAGATGAGAAAGCCTTTTTAGTCCAAGACGCATCAGGTGAACTAAAACTTGCTGATGATGTGACGAATGCAGACCTGTTTGTGACGCGTTCTGTAACGTTACACGATGGTAGTGAAGTAACAGTAAAGTCCAGCTTCCAGTGCCTTAAAGAAGCAGCAAATCGCATGACTCTTGAAGAATATAGCGAACGCTGCCAAGTTCCAGTGAAAACGATTGAATCACTGGGTAAAGCACTTACTTCTTATGATAGAAAAGCGGCCGTTATTTCACATGGTGGAATGATGGGCGGCAACGGCTTCTACACAGCATGGTCAGTTATTATGCTCAATGCATTAATTGGCAATTTAAACCTTAAAGGTGGTGTTTCAGTAGGTGGCGGCAAATTTAACGGGGAAAATGATGGTCCTCGTTACAAAATGGCCAGCTATCAAGGTAAAGTGAAACCTAAAGGTGTCGTATTATCGCGCAGTAATGAAGTCTATGAAAAATCAGATGAATTTAAAGCACGCATTGCCGCAGGTGAACAGCCATATCCGGCGAAAGCACCTTGGTATCCGTTTGCTAAAGGTCAGCTTACTGAGCAATTGGCTTCAGCATTGATGGGATATCCGTATTCTCTCAAAGCGTGGATTACTAATATGACTAACCCTGTATATGGTATTGCAGGTATTCGTCAGGTAATGGAAGAAAAACTGAAAGATCCAAAACATCTACCATTGATTATTGGTATTGATGCTTTCATGAATGAAACGACGGCACTGGCGGACTACATTGTGCCGGATACTCATAACTTTGAAAGTTGGGGATTTAGTGCACCTTGGGCAGGTGTTCAGGTTAAAGCCAGTACTGCACGTTGGCCAATTGTTGAATCACGCACAGCTAAAACTGCTGATGGTCAGCCGGTTTCGATGGAAACTTTCTGTATTGCAGTCGCAAAAGCGCTGAATTTGCCCGGTTTTGGTGATGACGTAATTGAAGACATGGACGGTAATAAATATCCATTAAACAGTGCAGAAGACTATTACCTGCGTGTTGCTGCAAATATGGCATGGTTAGGTGAAAAACCTGCGCCAGAGGCGGCGACAGAAGATATTCAAATTAGTGGTGTAGCTCGAATTCTACCTGAAATGACGCGTACATTAAAACCTGAAGAGGTGCGTCGCGTTGCTTATATTTATACCCGTGGTGGTCGTTTTGCACCATACGAGAAATCGTGGGATGGTGATGCAACAGGCCCACAATGGAAAAAAGGACTACAAATTTGGAATCCAACTGTCGCGATTAACCGTCATGCTATTACTGGCGAACGCTACAGCGGCTGTCCAACCTACTACCCACCACGTATGGCAAACGGTGACGATGTCAATAAAGTGTTCCCACCGCAAGAGTGGCCATTAAAAATGATGTCATTTAAATCGCATGTGATGAGTAGCTCAACGACGATGATTGAGCGCTTACGACATGTGAAACCAACAAACTTAGTGGCTATTCATCCAGATGATGCTGCTAAAATGGGGGTTAAACACGGTGATTGGGTTCGTATCACGACGCCAGGTGGTCATGGAGAAGCTCAAATCAGTGTATTAGATGGAGTGATGCCTGGTGTGCTTGCTATTGAACATGGTTATGGACATACCGAAATGGGCGCTAAGCAGCACTATTTAGATGGTAATCCAATGCCAATGAATAAGGCAAATGGCTCTGGTATCAACTTAAATGATTTAGGTTTCGCGGATCCAACACGTGAAGTCGCCAACACTTGGTTAGATTGGGTATCGGGCGCTTCAGTTAGACAAGGTTTGCCAGCACGTATTGAGCTTATTAGTTAGTAGTAACGAAGTAGTAAAGGGTTGTTGCCTATATTGCCCTGCATAGCCATAGACGGTTGCAGCCCTTATTTTAAGCAGTTGACATTGCGCAAATACGATGTGGCTACCGCATCGTAAATTCGGCAAGTGCCGGGGAGGGGGAGCCCTCCCTTTTTTCGCTACTATCAGAAAGTTCGTGGCGAAAGGAAAGGCGAAACCACTTCACTCATCATCAAACTTTGGTACATCAATACACCAATTAGTACAAAAATAATACCTGCGACTAGCCTGAGTGCAATACGCCAATAGGGATGCAAATAGATGCCTTTTGACTGAGAAACTCGTAAGGCGCTGTAGCGCATAAAATGAACAAATATAGCAATGGCACAAATAGTGATCGCGGTCCCTACAGCCATAGCTAAAGCGGCAATAATTCCCCAGATATAAGCATCAATTACATAAGAAAACAGCAAGACTAATAAGGCGCCAGAGCAGGGGCGCAGTCCCATAGATAATATAATGAATATTTTTGCTTTTAGGTTCTGTTGTAAATCTTCCTCTTGCACAACATGTTTATGGCCACAATCACATTGTACTGAATTTACTGATAAAACTTGACTTTTGATTAGTGAGATAGGCTTGTTTGAAGAGGGTATAGGTTGTAAATGATGAAAACGGTATGTTTTTGTTCTACTTTCACGCCACCATTGACGTATCGCAGTCAAACACAGAATAAGACCTAAAATAATGACAAAAGCATAGCTAAGTTGTTCAGCATATCGGCTGGCAAGATTTAAATGTTGTGTTGAAAGTTGAAATATAATTAGCACAAATGAAACCAGTAAAATAGCAACAAAACCTTGTAGTAGTGATGCGAGCAAACTGATAATAACGCTTTGTTTTAAATAGGTGGATTGCGTTGCAATATAGGTGGTGATGATTAATTTCCCATGGCCTGGCCCCAGTGCATGTAGCAAACCATATAAAAAACTGACGGCAACGAGTGTACTGCCTGCGTATAGAGGGTCGGTTGAAGTGGCTTGTAATAAGGTTGCTAACCCTTGATTGAGTTCTTTTTGCCAAATCACACTTTGTTGCAACCAAACTCCCCAATACTGATAAATTTCCCAAGCACTGTAACCTATTAAAACAATTATTATCAAATAGATATAGATAGACTTAGTTGATTTTTTTGCTTGTGAAGAAGTTAAGGACATTGAATATTAACCCTTTGAGCAAATTGTTTACCAAGCGCAAGATCTTCATCTGGAGATTGGTCGGTATCTAAAGAAAATGCGTAACTACGCATAGCATCGGTAATTTCTGCTTCTTTCAATATGACATTACAATGAGCTGCGATTTCTAAAGGAACGTCGATTTGTTGTTTGTTTTGATAAGTCATACTGACATAGAACGTTGGATCATAAGTTAATATTTCAACCAGTGAATTAGCGATAGGTAAAGGTTGTGCTAATGAGGTACTGAATGTGAATACCAGCTGAAAACCGTCTTTTTGTAAACGATAGCTATTTGGGATTGTTTTAAATTTTACTTTTTTATTTTGATAATAAAAATCCGTGAAATAATTTTGTACCAAAATATTAGCCATAATGATGGCTTCTTGTTTTTTCCAGCGCGGATCATCATTTTTTATCCCTTTGAGTTCATAAGCTATATCGGCTGAAGTCATCGGATCCATTTTCCAGATATAAGTTATCCCTGAATAATTATCTTGCTGAGTATCAATCGCTATTCTCATATCAATAAAACTATGCGGATGAGCAATAGTTTTTGTCGACGTTAAACAAAAAAGCATCAAAAGGAAAAAAGTTAATTTAATCATTATCATTAGTTAATTGCACATGGGATAGCATGTTATAACATAACAGTGATGAGCAATAAATATATCAGTGTATAAAAATATCACTATTAAATGACAAACAGTTTTTGTTCATGTTCAGCGATAGGGCATGATTCATAAGTCACGCCTATAATTAATCTATGATGATTTCTGCTAACAATAACCTTTCAAAAAAAAGGTTTTTTATTAACATAATTACAGCGATAATATTAGGAATGATCAAATGTGGGCAATTTATGGACGCATTGATATTAAATCGTTAAATATTATCAAGTTATAAAGGAAATGAGAACACCATGCCAGTGTTACATAATCAAGTCTCAAACAAAATTCTTAAAGAACGCATGTTGGCTGAAAGTGAGCCACGTACAACTATCTCTTTTTATAAGTATTTTAATATTCAAGATCCTGCTGCATTTCGTAATAATTGGTATCAGCAATTTAAAGGTTTGAATGTTTTTGGTCGTGTATATATTGCGAAAGAGGGTATTAATGCGCAAATCAGTGTACCCGAATCCAATGTGAATGCATTGCGTGAAGTGATTTATGGTACAGACCCTGTCTTAAACAATTTACGGTTAAATCTTGCAATTGATGATGATGGAAAATCATTTTGGGTATTACGCATGAAGGTGCGTGACCGTGTTGTTGCTGATGGTATTGATGATGAGACGTTTGATCCATCCAATACAGGGCAGTATTTGAAAGCGCATCAAGTCAACGACATGATTGATGATCCGAACACGGTCTTCGTTGATATGCGTAATCATTACGAATATGAAGTTGGCCATTTTGAAAATGCACTTGAAGTGCCATCAGATACTTTCAGAGAACAGCTTCCAATGGCTGTTGAAATGTTACAGCAGCAAAAAGACAAGAATGTGGTGATGTATTGTACTGGCGGCATTCGTTGTGAGAAAGCCAGTGCTTATATGCTGCATAATGGTTTTAAAAATGTTTACCACGTTGAAGGTGGTATTATTGAGTACGCACGTAAAGCGAAAGAACAAGGTTTACCCTTGAAATTTAAAGGTAAAAACTTTGTTTTTGATAACCGTATGGGCGAACGCATAACAGAAGATATGTTAGCACAGTGCCATCAATGCGGTGAACCATGTGACTCTCATACGAACTGTAGCAATGATGGTTGCCATTTATTGTTTATTCAGTGCCCAAGCTGTGCTGAAAAATATGAAGGGTGTTGTAGTGTTTCTTGCACTGAAGAAATGAAGTTGCCTGAAGAACAACAACGTGCTCGTCGTGCAGGACGTGAGGTTAGTAACCAAATCTTTAATAAATCACGCCACCGTTTATCCGATGGCTTATTAAATAATAATAAATGATTTAGTTTATCTATATTTTAGCCCTTATTATAAGGGTTTTTTTAATACAAATATTTAAAAACGTTGTATATAAAAAAAAGTTCAATTCTATTTTTAACAAAAACTTTAGAAGTGATATGTCTTTTTTGTGAATAAACCGTGCTATTACTAATGCCTAACTTTCGAGAGATAATATGATTAGGCGTTTCATTCATCCAGTTGTTAATAATATTTTGTTCTTTCGCTGTGAATATAGATGAGTCAATATTATTTGCAAGCTTGGTTATTTGCTCTATTTGTTCTGGATCTTTGACGACTTTATCGAGCGTTTGAATAATAATATTTTTAGACATAATGAAAAAATTATCTTTTAATAACAATGGTCTATCTGTTGATGGATAGGTGGCATTTATATAGATATAGAAACGAATATTTGCTGAGTTATTTAATAATCTTTTTAACGTTGGACAATAATTAGAATAATGACAGTAATAGGTTAAATTAACTAGCACAATACTTGGAGGTATATCATTTATAAATGTAATCGCTTCATCAATGCACCCTGTACTAATAAACTCTAATTTTTCATTAGAAGATAAATATTCAGTAATACCAAGTCGGGTGTAATAACACTCATCAATAACTAATATTCGCATAGGGAACATCCTTGTTCAGAAAGAGTGTTACAATAAATTGAAAATGATATGGAAGTCAACTAAGTAATAATAAAAATAATCAATAGTGTCTTTATTTTAAATTAATTCTTAGCTAATTATTATTAAATATTAATAAAAACAGTAAATATCTCATGTTACTATTTTTATGGTGAATATTTTAGTTGTATTGATTGGAATTAGGTATTTGATTTTAGCCAAATACCTATTTAGGCAACTAGTGTTTTTTGATATTAAGCTGTATATATTCGCCAGATTCAATTTTATCAATACCTGCTTGAAGAATATTAATAAGTTGTTTAGCGATATCTGTTGTTAACCACATTGTTTTATCAACAATGGCACTCTCAATATTTTCATTTTTTTCTGGGAGATAATGCAGACGTAACATCATTGCATCGTATGCATCAACAGTACTGATGTCCCAGCCAACAACGGAGTGGGTTTGGATCACATCATCTTTTCTATTCATGAAAACCTCCTAATCAAACGGCGTGATAAATAATTAATATCTATAACTGACTAAGAGCAAAGTGCTTACAACGAGCAATATTGAGTATAAGAGGATTTGGCTAATAAGATAGTAAATAAAGATCATTTTTCACATTAATGACAGTAAATGCAAAAATAAAGTGATGTCGTTCAAAGAAATTAAGGGAAGCTTATTCAACTCCCCCCATTAAATTATGCGTTAGTAATAGAGATAGACCAACGAGAGTCTTCACCTGCTAAGAATGGAATTAATTTATCGTTATCACAGTGAATTGACTCGCAAGTTATACTTTCGGTTCTTGTGAGCGTGATATGGCCTTCATTAACCGGGAGACCGTAGAATTTAGGTCCATTCAATGAACAGAAAGCTTCAAAGTGGGCTAATGCACCGAGTTCTTCAAATACTGTTGCATAAGCTTGCAGTGCAGTCGGGGAGTTAAATACACCCGCACAGCCACAAGAAGACTCTTTACGTGATTGAATATGTGGTGCGGTATCCGTTCCGAGGAAGAAACGGTCACAACCGGAAGCGACTGCTTCACGTAGTGCTACTTGGTGAATATTACGTTTTAAAATAGGCAAGCAGAACAAGTGTGGCCTAACACCACCAACAAGCAAGTGGTTGCGATTAAACATCAAATGTTGTGGTGTGAGCGTCGCAGCAGTGAATTCATTAGCTTCTAAGACATACTGGGCGGCTTCTTTGGTTGTAATATGCTCAAAAACAACTTTTAATTGCGGAAATTGAGCCCTTAGTGGCAACATGACTTGCTCAATAAATAGCGCTTCTCGGTCAAAAATATCAATGTGACTTGCGGTGACTTCTCCATGGATAAGCAATGGCATGCCAGCTTGTTCCATAGCAGCGAGCACAGGATATATTTTTTTGATATCAGAGACGCCGTGACTAGAGTTAGTAGTTGCATTCGCAGGATAGAGTTTACAAGCTGCAAAGACGCCTTCATGAAAGCCTTTAATTATTTCGTTAGCATCAGCGCTGTCTGTGAGGTAGCAGGTCATTAATGGTGTAAATTGGTGTCCCGTAGGGACTGCCTGTATGATGCGCTCACGGTATGCTTTGGCGGCTTCAATCGTGGTGATGGGTGGGACAAGGTTAGGCATGACAATGGCTCGACCAAAAAACTGACTCGTAAACGGCACAACAGTCTTTAACATTTCATCGTCGCGAAAATGAACATGCCAATCGTCTGGGCGGCGGATCGTTAGGGTAGTTACAGTTGTCATTAAACCGGCTCCGTAAAGGTAGGATATGAGTTTGAGCTGGATTATAAATTTTAACTTATAAACCGAGTGCTCAGGCCGGGAAAGAATGATAAAGCGAAAGCAAAAAAATAGCTATGTTAATTAATCATTTTTGAAGGGTATGTGAGATTTATTGTTTTGGTTGAGGTGAACTTTAAATAAGGTAGTCAACAGGATTTATAACGTAAGAATAATAGAAAGGATATATTAAGTTGGCTCCTCCAGCTGGACTCGAACCAGCGACATACGGATTAACAGTCCGCCGTTCTACCGACTGAACTATGGAGGAACTCCTTAATACGCAGAGGATATTAGCGTCCTCCACCTTTAATGTCAAAGGGGAAAACAACAAAATTGCACTGACTGCCTGTTATCTGCTCGAATTGTCGGAAGTTTCATCGAAAAGCATTATGGGAATATAAAAATGATAATAAAATGGAAACAACAATCTGATGTTTAACGGTAAATTATAAATAGAGGTAGGTAAAATAAAATCAGAGGGGGAGGTTGATGGGGGTATTTTAGCGTGAGAGGCGCTTTAGCTAGATTAAATTTGTTGGTTTGTTACGTGGGTTTTGCTACGTGCAATTTTTCAAACAATATTATTTCGAAAAACTGCAAATAACAAAAAGCCTGCACAAGGCAGGCTTCTTAAATTTGGCTCCTCCAGCTGGACTCGAACCAGCGACATACGGATTAACAGTCCGCCGTTCTACCGACTGAACTATGGAGGAATTGCATTGTTCCTGAGAACGAGGCGCATATTACCCATCCTGCTTTCACTTGTAAAGCATAAAAATAAAAAAAATGACTAAGTGGGTGTTAAGTAAGCAATTAGGATGTTATTTATTCGAAGATGGATATGAATATAGATGAGAACATTCCTTAATCGCCGAAGTTATTAAATAAAAAGGAATAACGAGTGATGGCATGCAGTGGCGCTAAGTAGAGAAATTGAGCCAAAGAGATGAAAAAGTAGAAGTTATAAAGCAGGCTTATAAGATTGAGAAGAAAAATTAAGTCGTAATAATGAAATAATAGCAAAGTTGAAAATATAATAGCTAGAGATCCACGTCTAGCAAGGGGAGGCGGTATTTTTAAATCGTAATGCAAACGATAGACAACAAAAAGCCCGCACAAGGCAGGCTTCTTAAATTTGGCTCCTCCAGCTGGACTTGAACCAGCGACATACGGATTAACAGTCCGCCGTTCTACCGACTGAACTATGGAGGAATTACTTTGTTCCTGAGAACGAGGCGGATATTAACGACATCGCCTCAGGCTGTCAACGATAAAAACATAAAAAAATTTCAGATGCTTATTCGTTGCTCATTATGACTGATTTTTACGCTAGTTGATTGATATAACTTAATTTTGAGTAGCAAGTTTTGCTTGTTCGGGTGCTGAAACTTCAGGAAAAGCAATGTGATAAATATCGTAAAACGAAATTGTCCCTTTTAATGCTAATAAACGAGAAATTTCTTGCTTGATTGAACTATTAACTTCTTTTGAATCAAGTATTTTACTAATGGCATTATCAGATACGGGTTCAGTGACAAACCACTCACCATTATAGCAGACGCGTAAATCAAGAATACCGATATCGTCAAAATGGTAAACAGGCTTAACATCAAATAATAATACGCTCGTTAATATTAAGAATAATAGGGTGATACCCAGTGTCCAATAGGGGCCAAAGTAAGGTGCGTACCAAAGGATAATAGCTAATGGAATGTAAGCGGCAACCATACCAATACATAAATAGGGATGACCGATCAGAAATTGACTATTGAAATAAGGTTTTCCATCACGTTTTTCATTCTCGTTGATGGTTTGTAAATCTTCTATAAGTATTTGTTTGATAATATTCATATGTGATAGCTCTCTAGTAGAACATCTATGCTATGAGGGTATCATGTGTAGGTGAAATTGTTATATATCAGTTAAAAAAAATATTTAATGTGATTGTCATTGTATCAGATTTTTCTTACTGACATTTTTAGATTTTTTTCACAGTGAAATTTAAAAAATTCTTTAAATTATCAATAAAATGCAAATTCATTGTTAATGAAAAAAGTGAAAAGTGACCTAGTCGAAAAAATAGCAAAAAATTATACTTTGTGGGTATAAAATAGTTGCTATTATCTTTTACTCATGAGTTAATAAACGTCGGCCTGTTTAGCAGTCCTATTTGATGTACGATGACTAAGTTAGTGAGTTATAAAGAAGAATGTTGTCAGTAGCATTATTGTTATTGATGATTTTTTATCCTGACACAATATCTTGGTACTTCCCTATTAAATAGCTGACTCTGGCCATATTATGCCAAAAGGCAAGTTTTTTTGATGTTATATAGGAAAAGTGCAAATGTCCGACAAAATGAAAGGTCAAGTTAAGTGGTTCAACGAGTCTAAAGGCTTCGGTTTCATCACTCCAGCTGATGGTAGCAAAGACGTATTCGTACACTTCTCAGCCATTCAAGGCGCTGGTTTCAAAACTCTGGCAGAAGGCCAGCAAGTTGAATTCACCATCGAAAATGGTGCTAAAGGTCCAGCAGCTGCTAACGTAAACGCTATCTAAGCTAAATTACGTAACTAATTTTCTAAAGCCCGTCATTTTTAATGACGGGCTTTTTCGTATGCGCTACATTGACAGTCTTAGGTTAACTTTAAATTGGAGGATTTTTATATTATGAAAATTAATGATCGCGTTTATGTTAAAACTGATGGGCAAGCGCGTCGCGAAGGGACAATACTATTGATTGAACCTTTTAATGAAGGGGTTATGTATTTAATTTCATTACCTGAATATCCAGGTGGTATTTGGTTCTTTAATGAAAAAGAAAGTACTGAAGGTATTTTTGTTACACCAATAGATGAATAAGAATAAATAAAGAGATTAATAATATTCTATTTATTAACATTTTATTCTTTACTTACAAAAATTACGCCTCTATACTCAGCTCAGCTTTTATTACGGAGATTATTAATTGGACAGTCAGAGTTGTACTAAAAACTTAATGTATGGCAAGTAATTAATCGTCTTTTCTTTTAACTGCTTGCCACTATGGCGGGCGGTGTCTGATATTCCTATCACGCATACCCCTAATATTTATATGAGTATTATTTCATTTTTATGAGTAATTCACTACGGCTGTATTGGGTGAGTATTATGTTGATCTATTTTTATTCTTTATTCCCTCCAGGCAATAGCTAATAGTATTCGAATAACGCTGTTATTCAATAATTAGGCTATATGCTTTTAATTAAGCATATATATCGCTATCCAATTCATTTTTGGAGGAGCAATTATGCTTTTTACTCCTGATATTTTAAATCTAATTGCCGCTATGTGTATGGGGGCATTAATTGGGGCTGAACGTCAATGGCGCCAACGTATGGCTGGTCTGCGAACCAATGCGTTAGTTGCCACAGGCGCGGCCGTTTTTATTCTGAGTTCAGTGACAACATCACCTGATAGCCCAGGTCGTATTGCGGCACAAGTAGTGTCGGGTATTGGCTTTCTAGGGGCCGGAGTGATCATGCGTGAAGGGATGAATATTCGCGGTTTGAACACAGCTGCAACGCTTTGGTGTTCCGCTGGAATTGGTGTTTTATGTGGCCTTGGTCAATATTCCTTAGCATGGATGGCAACGTTGTTAATCCTTTGCGCCAATATTTTGTTAAGAGAAGCGGCATCACGTATTAATCGACAACCTCAGCAGCAAGCGCTTGATGTAGAGCAGCGTTACAAAATGCGAGTAATGTGTCATCAAAGTGATGAGATTTTAGTTAGAACATTGATTCTACAAGCAATTAATGGATTACATATCCGCCTGCAATCTCTCAGTAGTGCTGATACTTTAAAACCGGAACAATTAGAAGTTTGCGCTGAATTCCTTGCGACACCAGCGGAGCAAAAAGAAATAGAAGCATTGGTATGCCGTATTAGTCTTGAACAAAGTGTTAGTGCTATCAATTGGAAAGTGGCATCAGAGCTACCTGCTTGAATGCCGAAAGTTAATTAACTATAGGAGCCGAAATGGACGACCACCCTCCGTCATGGAGATATAAAACGACGCTATCTAGCTGAAAATATAATTCTTTTTCAGTTAGATAGCATTTGAAAAAGCACATAGTGCTGTATTCGAGATAATGTTATGACTGAATTAAGACATCAACGCAAAAGCGTGAAAATACCTGCACGTCAAAAATATATTGTTGGCGAACAAGCGAGTAAAAGCATCGAGCAAGTGCTCAATGAGTATCAAACTAACATGCTTGGGTTATCTGAAAACGAAGCTTTAGATCGCTTGGTGACTGACGGTGAAAATGAAGTTGCTCATGAAAAAGCTCCCCCAGCTTGGAAACAACTAATTTCCTCATTTAAAAATCCTTTTATTTTTGTATTAATCATATTAGCTGTGGTGAGTTTTTTTACTGATTTTCTCATTCCAGAGCGTCATGGAGAAGAAACTGATTTAACTGGCGTTATTATTATCGTCACCATGGTTCTTCTGAGTGGTTTATTACGTTTTTGGCAGGAGTATAGAACGAATAAAGCCGCGGAAGCATTGAAATCCTTAGTTCGAACTACCGCAACTGTTTTTCGAAGAGATAGTAAAACTGGCCGCTCCACGCGTAAAGAAGTGCCTATCAAATGCCTTGTTTCTGGTGATATTGTTTTATTATCTGCCGGAGATATGGTGCCTGCCGATCTCAAGTTGGTTGAATCAAGAGATTTATTTATTAGCCAAGCAATTTTAACGGGAGAATCCATCCCAGTTGAAAAATATGACACGCTTGGGGATATAACCGCCAAAAGTAGTGATGCTATCTCTCCGTCAGAGAATGAATTATTAGAGATCTCTAATATTTGTTTGATGGGAACGAATGTCACAAGTGGGACTGCGAGAGGAATAGTGGTTGCTACAGGTGGAAAAACGTATTTAGGATCGTTGGCTAAATCAATTGTTGGTAGTCGGGCTCAGACCGCGTTTGATCGTGGCGTCAATAGTGTGAGTTGGTTGTTAATTAGATTCATGCTAGTCATGGTTCCAATTGTTTTATTAATCAATGGATTTACGAAAGGAGATTGGTTTGAAGCGACGCTATTCTCATTGGCGGTTGCTGTTGGTTTAACACCTGAAATGCTACCTATGATCGTGAGTTCGAATCTTGCGAAGGGTGCAATCGCAATGTCTAAGCACAAAGTGATTGTTAAAAGATTAAATGCAATTCAAAACTTTGGGGCAATGGATGTGCTATGCACGGATAAAACCGGCACATTAACGCAAGATCGTATTATTTTAGAACACTATCTGGATAGCTATGGGCAAACCGACAATAAGGTTTTGCAGTTAGCATGGCTAAATAGTTTCCATCAAAGTGGTGCTAAGAACATGATGGATCAAGCTATTGTTCGTCGTGGCAGAGGCAACGAAAAGATTGAGCAATTAAAAGGCTATCAAAAAATTGATGAGCTTCCTTTTGATTTTATTCGTCGCAAGCTATCGGTTTCAGTTATGACTCCAGAAGGAGATGCCTTATTAATTTGTAAGGGTGCAGCAGAAGAGATGCTTGCTGCATGCCAATATTATCAACAAAATGGTGAGTTGTGCTCTTTAGATGGATCTGCAAGAGAGAAAATAACAGAACTAGTTAGTCACTATAATAAACAAGGTTTTCGTGTTTTATTACTTGCAACTCGGGTGCTGAATAATTCAGAAGCGCATTTACCTTTATCTGCCAAGGTAGAACAACAACTTGAATTACAAGGTATTTTAACGTTTCTTGATCCTGCAAAAGAAAGTGCTATAAAAGCTATTGCCGCATTACGTGAAAATGGGGTGACAGTAAAAGTGCTTACTGGTGATAACGCGATTATTACTGAAAAAATTTGCCATGATGTTGGGTTAAATGTCAGTGAAATTATGAGTGGACTCGAAGTAGAGGTGCTCAGTGACGAGGAGCTGAGTGAAAGGGTTGAGCAAGTTTCTGTTTTTTGTAAGCTAACACCATTACAAAAATCGAGAATACTGAAACGATTACAAGCTAATGGGCACACAGTCGGATTTTTAGGTGATGGTATCAATGATGCACCCGCTTTGCGCGATGCTGATGTGGGAATATCTGTCGATACAGCAACCGATATTGCGAAAGAATCAGCGGATATTATTTTGCTTGAAAAGGATTTAATGGTTTTAGAGCAGGGGGTAATCAAAGGAAGAGAGACGTTCGGTAATATTATTAAGTATTTGAATATGACGGCGAGCTCAAACTTCGGGAATGTATTTTCAGTCTTAATTGCTAGTGCATTTATTCCTTTCTTACCGATGTTAGCGATTCATTTATTGGTTCAAAACTTATTGTACGATATGTCCCAATTAGCATTACCTTGGGATAAAATGGATAAAGAATTTTTAAAACGTCCTCGTAAATGGGATTCAAAAAATATCGGCCGCTTTATGATTTGGATTGGCCCAACATCTTCTATTTTTGATATCACAACATTTGCGCTTATGTGGTATGTATTTGAAGCTAACAATATATCACATGAGGCTCTTTTCCAATCAGGATGGTTTGTTGAAGGACTGTTATCGCAAACACTGGTCGTTCATATGTTACGAACACAAAAAATTCCATTTATTCAAAGTACAGCTGCCTTGCCTGTATTATTAACAACCGGAATTGTGATGGCGTTAGGACTTTATATTCCATTTTCTTCATTTGGTGAAATGATTGGATTGCAGCCTTTACCTATTGAGTATTTCCCATGGCTTGTTTTAACATTAGTAAGCTATTGTGTTGTGGCTCAGTTAATGAAACAGTTTTATATAAAACGATTTGGAACGTGGTTATAAAATAAAAATGAGGCAGTAGGGACATGCGTGTCTCTACTGCTTATTATTGATAATCTATTTAGATATTATAAGCGAGTTAGACTTAATGTTTCATATTTATTTTTCTTTGATTATAAAATAAATAATAATAAATCAGTGAGTTATGATGTATGACTTTTTATTTTAGATACTAATTTTTTATTAGATAATAAGATGGGTATTCATAGAATGGATTGTATAACAAAGCATAAAGAGGAATAGGTTTAAACAGAAAGAGCCAAAATATGACTCTTTCGTGTACTAAACTGAATTCGGCTTATTACAGACCTAAAGCAGTTTTCATTTGTTTCATTGCATCAATACCTTGCTGACAGGCTTGGTCTTGTTGATCTTTAGGCAGTGCTGCAACTTGTTTTTTGCCTTCTTCCAATTGACCTTTCATCGCATCTAACTGCGCTTTTGCTTGCGGATTTTCTGAAGCTTTTGCAATTAAACTATCAACTTCTGCGAAGTAAGCATTACAAGTTTCAGTTGCACCAGCAACTTCACTTTTCTTTTCTTCTTCAGAACAAGCAGTGATTGTCAGTGCCAATAACCCCATACTACAAGCTAAAATTAACTTTTTCATAATCAACCTTTTAAATTATTTAGTTATAAATATTGCAAAACAAAGTATATAAGAGAAGTTTTTAATATCAATTGTAACAAATCCTAAAAGTAAGATATGATTTTCATGTATTATCGTTCGTGTTAAATGGCTTTTAAATCAATGAATTAAGCTATAACTTTATTAGTGATAGTGTCTTAAATGGCATAATATAAAAATATCACTCTATAAAAATATTAAATAGTAGCTTTTATCTTATTTTTTGTTATCAGTATGTTGGTTTTTTGTTTTTCAATCTGATTTTGGTTATGGCGTTGTTATGTAGTAGATACGTATTCTAACTATTTTGCCATATGACAAACAAACTGTTCACTAAGTAAAAATAACTAAATATTATGAGCGCATTTCAGATATAAACTGAAATTTTAGAGTGTTATAACAATTTCATTCATATTTATAACTTTTTTGTATATGCAGTAAATACAGAATAAAAAATGAAAAGTGTAAATTATTTTTTACGTAATTCGGCATATGTCTGCCTATTCAATATTGTCAGAATTATAAGCTGTACATTTAAGATGCTATTATAGAAGAGAAAAGTGAGCTGAATCACAAATTTACGATTTAAACCTTTGTATGAGTATAAGATTGATTTTTAAATCAAATTTCCTTTGTACGAAACTCGAATTATCAGGTAAAGTCTTCCCCCTTAGGCCGATCGAGAATCGGAATCTTAGGTTAAAATTATGTGTACATAATTAACAATAAATATTTTTTCTTAGTTGACGCTAAATCAAATTCGTATCAAAATTTACTCGTTGTAGAAATTCGCCAAAGAGTGATAGACGAGTTAGAATGTGTCAGACAAAGGGAAATAAAATTTCTTACATTACATTCTCAGGATGAATATTCGCCTAAAGGGAAAGTAAGAAAAATAGATGCGGCTTAGGTCGTATCACTATGCAACATAGTAGACATTTTATTAATGCTATGGGCATGACATGTATGTAACAAGATTTATATTGTTACAATTTTATATTTAGACTTACACACAGGGCTTTACCATTATGTCTGCTTCTATTGTAAAGAAACGGCCACTGAGCCGTTACATCAAAGATTTTAAACACAGCCAAACTCATTGTGCACATTGTCACAAGACGCTTGATCGTATTTCTTTAGTATTCAACGATGACATCTTAAATAAAGAAGCTATCGCTGATATGACTGAATTAGTCGATGAGAGCGCGTGGGTAGAGCTGCAGGGTAAATTTACTGCACTTTGTCGTTTTTGTAGTGAAATTTACTGCAATAGCAATACTGATTATTTTGATATTATGTCATTTAAACAGTATTTGTTCTTACAGACTGAGATGAGCCATAGTACCGTTCGTGAATATGTTGTCCGTCTACGCCGTTTAGACGAACTGCTGTCTTCATCTAATTTCTCGATGAAAGAATTTGCTGCAAGCAAGGTTCAAGAGCAATTAAGTGAAAAAATGACTGATTCTGCATTCAGTAATTATAATATTGCCTTACGTAAGTATGAGCAGTATTTATATTGGGAATCAGAAAAGAACTAATAGACATTAAAACATAATAAAAATTAGGCGGTTAATCTAATTTTTTCTTGTTAATAATGAAATTGGTGTCCTTTGGACACCTTTTGCCGTTTTAGGTACACTCAAATTTTCTCAACCTTAATTAATTTTTTTGTTTGATTTAATCATGCTATTTCTTTTATTAAAAAATAAAATTTTTTTTAATATTGGTGAATGATTAATTAATATTAAGAGATTAATACGTTGGAATGAATAGGGGAGAGAGTGAGTAATATAAAGTATGACCTGAACCTAATTAAATAGGTTCAGGTCTTTGCATTTTAACCTATTGTCATGAGGCTAGCATTTCCACCTGCTGCTGCCGTATTTACGCTTAATGATCGTTCATGAACAAGTCGTTCTATACGTAAATTCGTTTCTCCACGCTCAAAACCTTGAACAGAAATTATTGGTCCTTTACGTGTTGTAACCGCTTGGCAAATGTCTTTTAGTTGGTCGCTATCTCCGTGATAAATAACCCCTTCAATTTGCCCTTGAAATTCTTGCCAGTTTTTTGTCAATGCAATAGTATTGCGCACTTTTTCTGGTAGTGACTTAAATAGTTTCTGATGAAGTTCATCTTCAGGCCACAGTGATTGGCAACCACTTGCTAATACTGCTGCCAATTGGACTAAACAATCTTTTTCATTATCACTAATACACAGTATCGTTCCGCGAGGGCGTAGGGTATAGGTATTTCGTTCACCTGTAGGTCCCGGTAATAAGCGAGAAGTTCCCGCTTGTGTGAGACGAGAAAATTGTTCGATAACCGTAGGTTCAATTAGTTGATCGTGTTTTTGTGCCCATAAAGAGAGTTCATCAAAAGGCATTAGTAACTGGGAGCGTGCACTTGCATCCATTGGCAATTCACTATCTTGTCTTTCTAGCGTGTGACAAACTGCATTTTCTGGACGTTCACTCAGTAAGCGATATAGATACAGTGGACCACCTGCTTTTGGTCCGGTACCCGATAAACCTTCACCACCAAATGGTTGCACACCAACGACAGCACCGACCATATTACGGTTAACATATAAGTTGCCGACTTTAGCTATGGCAATAACTTGATTGATTGTTTCATCAATACGGGTATGAACACCTAAAGTTAGTCCATAACCTGTAGCATTGATTTGATTAACAATTGACTCGAGATCTTCACGCTTGTAGCGAACGACATGTAGAACAGGGCCAAAAACTTCTTTTTTCAATTCACTGACATCATCAAGCTCAATCAATGTTGGCTTAACAAAGGTTCCTTCCATTTGCTCTTGCTGATCATCTTTGTTTTTAAAAGCAGCTTGGAATACCATTTTGCCTTTGCTGCGCATTTGCTGAATATGCTGTTCAATATTTTCTTTGGCTTCCTTATCAATAACTGGGCCAATATCGGTCGAAAGATGCTCTGGATTACCCATTCTGCACTCTTCCATCGCCCCTTTTAACATACGGATTGTACGTTCGGCGACGTCATCTTGAATACAAAGAATACGTAAGGCTGAGCAACGTTGACCTGCGCTATCAAATGCTGATGCAACAACATCAGTGACAACCTGTTCGGTGAGTGCTGATGAATCTACTATCATCGCATTCAGCCCGCCCGTTTCCGCGATGAGAGGGGTCGGGCGACCTTGTGCATCAAGTCTACCTGCAATATTGCGCTGTAATAGTCCGGCAACTTCTGTTGAACCCGTAAACATTACGCCGCGAACACGTTCGTCACCCACCAGTTTTGCACCAATAGTTTCGCCTTTTCCAGGTAGGAATTGCAGCACATCTGTTGGAATACCTGCTTGGTGTAAAATTGAAACCGCAATTGCGCCAACCAGTGGTGTTTGCTCCGCAGGCTTTGCAAGTACAGGGTTACCAGCTGCGAGTGCCGCTGCAATTTGTCCCGTAAAAATGGCTAGCGGAAAGTTCCAAGGGCTAATGCAAACCACTGGGCCAAGAGGACGATGGGTATTGTTATCAAAGTCGTCGCGAACTTGAGTTGCATAATAATTTAAGAAATCAACTGCTTCTCTGATTTCTGAAATTGCATTCTCATAGGTTTTTCCTGCTTCACGAACTAGCACATCTAGAAGTGGCTGCAACTGTTGTTCCATAAGATCGGCTGCACGCAATAAAATAGCTGCCCTTTCAGATGGTGGGGTTGCAAACCAAATTGCGCCCGCATCGTTCGCAATATCTAATGCATGATTGGCTTCTTGTTCAGTGGCTTCTCGTACATGACCAACAATATCACGATGGCAAGCGGGGTTGATGATAGCTATCGCTTCAGGTGTAGGTTGCTCTGATTGGAAGTCTGCACCTAATAATGGTGCGGCTATTTTTTCCTGCATTGCGGCAGTCAATAGTGCACTGGATAAAGATGCTAAGCGGTGTTCATTCGACAGGTCAAGACCCATTGAATTGACTCGGCGTTTTCCATATAAATCTCGAGGCAATGCTATTTTCGGATGTGGTAAACCTATTTGGCCTTCTGTTTTTGCCAGTTCAATAACATCTTTAACCGGATCCGCTACAAGCTCATCTAAAGGAATTGTGCCATCTGCAATACGGTTAACAAAGGATGTATTGGCACCATTTTCCAATAGTCGACGAACTAAATAGGCTAATAGTGTTTCATGGGTACCAACGGGTGCATAAATACGGCATGGGCGATTTAACTTGCCATCAGCAACTTTACCCACGACTTGTTCGTACAATGGTTCACCCATGCCATGCAAACATTGGAATTCATATTGACCTGGGTAATAGTTTTGACCTGCTAATTGATAAATAGCCGAAAGCGTATGTGCGTTATGAGTTGCAAATTGAGGATAAATTAAGTTAGGGGCAGAGAGTAGTTTACGAGCGCAGGCAATATAGGAAACGTCAGTATACACTTTACGAGTATAAACTGGATAGCCTTCGAGCCCATCAACTTGAGCCTGCTTAATTTCGCTATCCCAGTACGCACCTTTAACTAAACGGATCATTAAGCGGCGGTTGCTACGCTGTGCAAGATTAATAATAGAATCAATGACAAATGGACAGCGTTTTTGATACGCCTGAATGACAAAACCAATACCATTCCAGCCTGCCAACTGCGGCTCAAAGCACAGTTTTTCGAGTAAATCTAAAGAAATCTCTAAACGGTCAGCTTCCTCCGCATCAATATTAATACCAATATCATATTGATGGGCTTGTAGTACCAAAGACAATAAGCGTGGATAGAGTTCATCCATGACACGATCATATTGCGCACGGCTATAGCGAGGGTGTAATGCTGAAAGTTTGATTGAAATACCCGGTCCTTCATAAATACCGCGGCCGTTAGATGCTTTGCCGATTGCATGGATAGCTTGTTGATAAGACACCATATAATCTTGAGCATCTTTTTCGGTTAAAGCTGCTTCACCGAGCATGTCATAAGAATAGCGGAAGCCTTTGTCTTCTAATTTACGCGCATTGGCTAAGGCTTGAGCGATAGTCTCACCGGTAACAAATTGCTCACCCATCAAACGCATCGCCATATCAACGCCTTTGCGTACCAAGGGTTCACCACTTTTACTTAGAATACGGTTTAATGATGAAGACAATTTGGCTTCATTATGTGTTGATACTAGCTTGCCGGTAAACAGTAATCCCCATGTTGCTGCATTAACAAACATCGAGCTACTTTGACCTAAATGGGATTGCCAATTTCCATTACTGATTTTGTCACGAATAAGTGCATCACGAGTGGCTTTATCTGGAATACGGAGCAGGGCTTCAGCGAGGCACATTAGCGCCACGCCTTCTTGAGAGGAAAGCGAGAACTCTTGTAATAGCCCTTGTACTAATCCAGCTCGACCTGTGCTGCTTTTTTGATTACGTAATTTTTCAGCGATGGAATAAGCCAGCTTATGCGCTGCTTCTGCTTGCTCTGGGGGGAGTTGCGCTTGCTGCAATAGCATGGATACGGCTTGGGTTTCTGGAATACGGTACGCGGAAGTGATGGCTGAGCGTTTTACAGATTGAGGTAAAATATGTTCTGCGAAATCTAAGAATGGCTGATAATGAGTCTCTATAGCTAAATCTTCATTAATCAATTGGTTATCTTTAGCGTCCATATTGGCTGACAACTCAGGCATAAATTGTTCATTATCTAGTTGTTCTAAATAAGTATAGATAGCTTGTTTGATCAACCAATGTGAGGTGCGATCAAGACGTTGAGCGGCCGCTTTAATGCGTTCTCGAGTTGCTTCATCAAGTCTTACACCCATAGTTGTTGTGCTACTCATCTTAATTCCTCTAATTCATCAGTATTTAAAATAGAAAAGTTACACAACATTATCTCAGTGTTGCAACTTTGTGCAACATTGTTAATCATGATTGTAGCTAAAATGTGAAACAACGCTTGTTTTTATCAGCCTAAAATAATAATTATATATGTATATCAGTTAATTATAACCTTTATAAGGTTGAGGGATTAGTTAATCAATTAATTGATAATTTAACTTATAACTTTAACATTTGTGATATGGCTTCTATTTATAGAATAAAATTCGGTTAATTTCTTGTTAATTACATGTGACTTTGTTTAGCATGTGCTGGTTAAGCTAATAAAATAAGTGCAACGCAAACAATCACAACATAAATGATGAGCATGAAAAAATTGCAACTGTGCAATTATGTGCCACATCATATAGTGACAAGTTATCAATGATTTTTATAAAGATAACTCACTAATAAGTAATTCTATGGAGACAACGGATGAATGTAAGTACTCCGATGATCATCACGTTCATCGTATATATTTTTGGCATGTTGCTGATAGGCTACCTTGCTTATCGTTCAACAAAAAACTTTGATGATTACATTCTTGGAGGACGCAGTTTAGGAAGTGTTGTTACCGCCCTTTCTGCTGGAGCTTCTGATATGAGTGGCTGGTTACTGATGGGGTTACCCGGCGCTATTTTTATTGCGGGTATTTCTGAAAGTTGGATAGCCATTGGTTTGAGTTTAGGCGCCTATTTGAATTGGTTATTTGTCGCGGGTCGTTTGCGTGTACAAACAGAAAAAAATAACAATGCATTGACATTGCCGGACTACTTTACAAGCCGTTTTGAAGATAATAGTAAAATTCTGCGTATTATTTCAGCGGTCGTTATTTTAGTTTTCTTTACGATTTACTGCGCTTCAGGGGTTGTTGCAGGGGGCTTATTATTTGAAAGCACCTTTAATATCAGTTATGAAAAAGCCATGTGGCTTGGTGCATTAGCAACTATTGCCTATACATTCTTAGGTGGTTTCCTTGCAGTCAGTTGGACGGATACTGTTCAAGCGTCACTGATGATTTTCGCGCTGATATTGACGCCGATTGTGGTCATTTTATCTATGGGTGGTATTGATACTTCTATTGAAGTTATTAAGGCAAAAAACCCTGAATATCTGGATATGTTTAAAGGCATGAACTTTATCGCCATTCTTTCATTACTAGGATGGGGTTTAGGCTATTTTGGGCAGCCACACATTTTAGCGCGTTTTATGGCCGCAGATTCACATCGTACCATTCGTTCAGCTAGGCGTATTAGTATGACATGGATGGTGTTATGTCTTGGCGGCACAATTGCGGTTGGTTTCTTCGGTATTGGTTATTTTGAAATGAATCCGGGCCAAGCTGGCGCGGTAATAAAAAATAATGAACGCATTTTTATGGAGTTAGCTGGAATTCTGTTTAATCCATGGATCGCGGGTATTTTATTGTCTGCAATTTTAGCCGCAGTAATGAGTACGTTGAGTTGCCAATTACTCGTTTGTGCAAGTGCGTTAACAGAAGATTTATATAAGCCCTTTGTTCGTAAAAATGCTAGCCAAAAAGAGTTAGTTTGGGTCGGACGCTGTATGGTATTGCTCGTTGCTGCTATTGCGATTTATATTGCTCGCGACCCTAACAATAAGGTTTTGTCTTTAGTGAGTAATGCGTGGGCTGGATTTGGTGCTGCCTTTGGTCCAGTGGTTTTACTGTCGGTCACTTGGAAACGGATGACCAGAACTGGTGCCTTGGCAGGAATGCTTGTTGGTGCCATTACAGTATTAGTGTGGATGAAGTATAAGTGGTTTGATTTATACGAAATTATTCCAGGCTTCTTATTTGCCGCGATTGCAATAGTTGTGGTCAGTATGATAACTAAAGCGCCAAGTGCTATTGCACAGGCTCGTTTTGATGAAGCGGAAGCTGAATATAAAGTTAAATAGATGATAAGTTAACATATTCAGAATATATCACTTAAAAGGCCAGCGAGTTATTTTCAACTCGCTGGCCTTTTTGTCATTCATTCATTCATTCAATCAACTTAACTTACTTTACGTCTTTTAACTATTTGGTAGCCAACAAATAGGATAATAAACCAAACAGGCGTAGCAATCAGCGCTTGCCGAGTATCGTGCTGGAATGCGAGTAGTACAATCATAAAAGCAAAAAAGGCTAAGCTAACCCAAGACATTATGATACCTGCTGGCATTTTGTAACGCGAAGCTTTATGTAGTTCAGGGCGTCTTTTCCGGAAATTGAGATAGCTGTATAAGATCATGCTCCAAACAAACATAAATAATATCGCAGATACCGTCGTCACCAATGTAAAGGCATGCATGATATCGGGGATAAAATAGATTAGAACGATACCAAAACTCAAACAGATACAGGTAAAAATTAGTCCAGTTGCTGGAACGGCTTTTTTCGATAACTGGCTAAACTGTTTTGGCGCATCACCTTCTTTGGAAAGGCCAAATAGCATACGACTAGTTGAAAAAACACCGCTATTAGCTGATGAAGCTGCTGAGGTTAGTACAACAAAATTCACGATACTTGCCGCAGCAGGTAAACTGATTAGGACAAACATTTCTACAAATGGGCTTTTGTCGGCTAAAATTGTGCGCCATGGCGTAACTGCCATAATGACAATTAAAGATAATACATAAAATGCAATGATACGAATAGGTATGGCATTAATAGCTTTAGGAAGTGATTTTTCTGGGTCACGCGTTTCTGCTGCCGCAGTACCAACTAGCTCAATTCCGACAAAGGCAAATATAGCAATTTGGAAACCGGCAAAAAAGCCGCTGATCCCCATGGGGAACATACCACCATCATTCCAAATGTTACTTAATGAAGCAGTATGGCCGGCTGGTGATTGGAAGTTTATTGCAATAAGAGTCCCACCGACTGCAATTAAAGCAATAATGGCAATTATTTTGATCATAGCAAACCAAAATTCCATTTCACCAAAGAGTCGGACAGAAACTAAGTTTAAGGTTAATAGGGTGATGACACAGATGAATGAAGTTATCCATTCAGGGTAGTCGGGTGCCCAAAAGCTGACATAGGCTGTGATTGCAATAATGTCAGCAATACCGGTGATAACCCAGCAAAACCAGTACGTCCAGCCAACAAAGAAACCAGCCCATGGGCCGATTAAGTCTGCCGAGAAATCACTGAATGATTTATAGTTGAGATTAGAGAGGAGTAATTCTCCCATTGCCCGCATAACAAAAAATAGTATGAAGCCGATTATCATATAAACGAATATGATAGAGGGCCCAGCGAGTGAGATAGTTTTACCTGAGCCCATAAATAGGCCAGTACCAATTGCACCGCCAATAGCAATTAGTTGAATATGGCGGTTACTAAGACTGCGTTGTAATTGGTTACGATCAGCTGAGGGCTGAGTCGAGTTTGACGTCGCATTTTCTTCCATACAGTAAAATATCCGGTAGTGATTTATGATGTTTAGCCACAATATTTTTTTATTTATGTGGTTATGTTTGCGTTAAATATTGTGACATAAATCTCAATTATAGTAAGGAAAAGTTAGCTTACTAAAATCGAAGCGGTTATAAATCAATCTGTAGCAAATATATATTTAACATTCGCAACTTAAAATTAACTTACACAATAAAAATAGCAGAATAACATTGACTGTACCAAATGATAGGCGTTAAATATTTGCCATCGGGTTGTTAGCTCAGTCGGTAGAGCAGTTGACTCTTAATCAATTGGTCGGGGGTTCGAACCCCCCACAGCCCACCAAATTTATCAATATATTAGCCACCACTAGCATGTCATTGATTGATAACGAAACTCCAGCTTGAACAAGCTAGCTGGCCCCCTGTGTGCCTTAAATCATGAAACCTTAAGTCTTCAATTCCAGCTCTTTTTAATGCCGAGTTCCAAGAGCGATTATTGTCAACTCTCATTTTTATGATTTCCGGAGTCATTGTTCCGTCATTTCTATTTGCAGCCTCTTTGTGTACAAACACCCATTTATGATGGTTGCCAATTTGGTTACGCAGTACCTGACATGATGTATCATTTAATGCCACTCCAATGGCCTTACCTGATTTGCTATCTTCTGGATTAATCCAAGCAACTTTTCTTTGCATGTCTATATGTTTAATTACTGCAATGACATTGTAATTGGTTAGGCTACATTGGTAACTGGTGCCAATGTAGCAAATCTCAAGCGGTAAGGGAGTGATTTTCAAGCAGTCCTAATGTGTTAATTTGTTGATATTTAACTTAGGTTCAATGAACCAGTGAATGGTTGAGTTAAAAGCTAATAAAAGTGCGATGCTAATAGTTGATAATGTTAATAATATTATTACTAATAAACTATATTCCACATGAAAATAAGTTAAGGTTTGTAATAAAACAAAACAAATAATAGGATGGATTAAATAAACACCTAAAGCATTTTTTGATACTTTTGCATATTTATCAGTTGATAAAGCGAAATAAATAATGCTAGAACCTAAAACTATACTTATAAAGAATTTTAAAATATAAATAACAAAAAAAGATGATATAAAACCAGTTTTAGTCATGTCTATAATTAGCCTATTGATACTTTCCTCATGATAGAGTGCGGTTATAGCTAAAGCTGTAGTGATTACAATTATAAAATAAGGTTTTTTTCTAAGTGAAGATACTTTTTCATTATTAATTAAATAAGCAATTATAAAGAATGGGAAATATATAATAATAGAGAAAAAGCTTGATAAGTTAATTAAGTAATTACTTGCTAAATAAGAAAAAACTAATGATGCTATCAAAATACAAAATAATATTAATCTATTGGATTTTAATTTTGGAGGTAACAATAAAAAAAAAGCTTGCCAAACAGGCGTGGCTAAAAAAAACCATACTCCATTCTGGGGTTCAAAGATATAAAGTTTTAAACTTAATTCACCTGAAAAATACAGTGGAATTGCATCAACTGTTTGAAATGTTATATAAATTATAAGAGACGAAAGTAAACTAAGTTTCAAAGATTTCCACGTTGCATTCTTCGTTACGAATGCAACTATGAATACAAACATAGGAATTAATGTTAAGTCGAAAATACCAATAAGAAATGAAATCTTATTTTTATCAGCTAAATTTAAGTAGAAATTAAAAACAATAAGAGAGCTCAATATGAGCTTCAAAGTAGGCCAATATGGTTGGGTGATATTATCTGACTCAGGCTTGATTTGATGTGTCATATGCACGCCCTATATAGAAATTAGTTCATTGTACTGCATTGATATACTTATTTGAAATGAATTCCTTGGCAATAGTCAAGAAGCAATTTTAACTTATCTTGAATAAGTATTAGTCCTATGAATCTAAATCTAGGCTACTGTATCTAGTAGCTTTCTATTAACTCTAATCACGGAACGCTCCGTAGGGAGTTATTACTACGGCGGAGGAGTGCTTTCTCTTGCTCAACGCTGCTAAAGAAACTCAACTCTGACGATATTCACGGGGCATGTAATGAGCTACGTCGCTGGACTTATGCAGGTGGGAAACAATGGAAAGGACTGGTAACTAAAATGAAGTAATAGTTTTCACACAAATCAAGTGTAAATAAATATAGAAAAGAAAATAAAAATTTGAGCTTCGTTAAATGAATAAGTAAACACTAGAAGATTAAAAATAAATATATCCTCTAGTGTATTAGGTGTACTAGCTCAGACCTGATCTGACAGTTACCAATTATTTATACAGGGGTCTGTCCGATTATATCTGAGCTAGTACACATAAGCTCAGATGTCGTTTGCTTCGAATAGTAGACTGGCCATTTAATTCATTTAAAATTACTTTTTAGTATTAACTTCATCAATTTGATTAATCATCCATTTTCCATCCGTGTTGATTAACCGAACGATTAAATGAAGCGGATAAGGTTTATCTTCACCCAAGATTAAATCTACAATGGCATTTTGTTTGTTAATTGAAAGCACTTTTGCTTTGCGATTCTCAACCCATGAATCAAAGACATCTTGCGATTTTGTATAATAGTTAGCGCCACCGGGTATCCACGTCCCATCCCAATTACACCCTCGTTGATCACATTCTCTCTCTATATCACAAATAGCTTTTTGCTCTGCTGAAAATTCATTTTCATCACCATAATCACATGTAATGGAATTTGAAATTTTATCCAATAGCTCAGGTGTAATAAAAATAGACTCATAGTCGTGGTGAGATGAATAGTCCAAAGGAAGTAGGTCGTTATCATAGAAATCTAAAACAACGATATCAGGCGGTACGACTGGTAGGTCGCTCTGGTTAATGACTCTCGGTTCCAGAGTAAGTTCTTGTGTTTGAAGCCAGCCAAACGTATGAGAGCCTGTAACTGGATGTGTGTAACTCACAAAATAAAAGCCATTGATAGGTTCCGGATAGATGGCCTTAATTCGGTCATTTTCAATTAAAAAACGTTGATTATCCTGACAATGGGGGCGTGGAGCTGTGTATATCGGGGCTTTTGATGAGTTAACGAGGTAGGCTTGTTGGAGCCTATCTTTTTGAGTGTTCAATCTTTCAATTGCCGATTTATTAATATAGTCGCAACTTTCGGGTACTGTTTCCACTTGACGTGTATCGATCCAGCCCGAAACCCCATTATAGTTAAGGAGTACATATGAAGTTTCATCATTAGTGGGCGCCTGAGTTGTGAATCCAACAAAGCCTAACTGATCTCCTGGGATCACAAATATATTTTCATAGCGGCACATTTCTGATGGGAAGGCATGAAAATAGGCTCTTTCATCACCTGTTATAATAAAAGTATTTGAAGTAGATAACGATGCCCTCAATGGCGTATTATCAATTAATGTTTGGCAGGCTATTTCGTGTTGCTGGCATTGTTTAAATTTATCGCTGCTTTGACTGTATTTTTCGCAATTAAAAAGTGAATCCGATGGTTGTGCTAAGGCAATAACCTGACTGCTTAAATAGAGAGCAAAAATCGGTAAAATTGACTTCATTTGCCGGGCTCGCAAGCTAGGGTTGTTAGAGTTGAAACAAGAGATGTTAGTTTCATTATTTTTCTGCCATTTTCGATAGTTCGTAATCCATTTGGTGGGTTAATGGTGTTTTTCAAAAAACGTCAAATTCTAATAATGCCTTTTTCTTTTCTTATGTATTCAATGCAAATATTTAGCAAAGATTCAGTCAGGTAACTTATAAATGCGAGTTCTTCATCCAACCACTGATTTAACTGTTCTTTCGAAACAGTGTAGAACTCGTTATCAAGAATTGTAGAGCTGTCATTTTCTTCATAAATAAAACATCCCATCACGTCATCATATAGAACGGTGCCCATAAGATCCTTGTACAGCTCCATATCTGTGCACATTCTGTCTAGTGGGTCGAATTCCTTCATTTCAAAATATTCATCTAACTCTTCATTAGTATAAACTGCGGCTTCGATGATGTGTTTCCATATGTACTCGGGACAATGTTTTTTAGTGTGAATTAGGCTTAATCGTTCTAAGCCACTTTCTTCAATTGGCTCAGGGTATGGCGTAATGAAAGCGGAATATGCGAAAGTAAATTTACGGCGTAAAGCCTCCATCAACAATGGATTTACCTTTTCGTATTTACAATAGTCTGCATGAAGGGATTCAAACATCATTCTTAAATCAACGTAACAATTTAGTTTATCAAAAATAGTTTTGCATCTAATTACCTCATACACTGCTTGTTTGGCTTCTTTTTCATAATCTTCAATATCATTGTATTCTCTAAAAGTTTTAAGATCTTTTTCGGTTATTGTATGTTTTGCTATGTGTCTTAAGGCGCGTATTCTGCAAATAACAATTAAAATGACTAACAGTAATAACAATCCAAGAAAAAATGACATACCACATCCTTATATATTAATAATTCACATCAATCAAAAGATATAGTACCACTCCTAAGTTAAATTAATTATCGCTAAATTGTGTACACTGAAAAATAAAGTAGAGTTACAGACCTCGTTTGTGATTTCGTAATATTATTTTGTATACATTCCATCTGCCAAAACGCAGGCAATAAACATCAAGGTATTTTAATCAATGGATGCAGGTCAATAATCGCCTATTTGTTGTTTTTTTTGTTTAACTTTGCAAAGATAAGTCGCACACGATTTCAGACTTGCCATGCCATCAGGAACAGGAGCGGCTTTCCAATCTCCATGACCCGACAGCAGCGTATTGCGTGGCAATGTCGACGTCCAACTGGTTCTAGCTTTGAGGATCTCGATATGACTACTTTTCATCAACATACAGCGACTAGTCTTGGTGGTCAGCTTATCTCTATGGGCGACTACGCTGGTAAGGTGGTTCTGGTCGTTAATACCGCCAGCCATTGTGGTTTTACGCCACAATACGGTGGCCTCGAAGCACTCTACAAGAAATATGCCGTGCAGGGTTTGGTGGTGCTTGGTTTCCCCTGCAACCAGTTTGGTAAACAGGAACCCGGAGGCGCTGACGAAATCGCGCAGACCTGTCACATTAACTACGGTGTGAGTTTTCCGATGTTCGAGAAGGTAGAGGTCAACGGAACCTCAGCGCATCCGGTGTTTCGTTACCTGAAAAACGAGTTGCCCGGCCTGCTAGGTGGACGGATTAAGTGGAATTTCACTAAGTTCCTGATTGGACGTGATGGTAAACCACTTAAGCGTTTTGCACCATTTACTACCCCAGAGAAAATGGAAGCTGCAATCCTTGCTGCACTTGAAATTTAGTGTTTTGGTAATTTGAGACATTCAATTGCAGACACAGAGTTGTCTCAAGAGCCACAAATTCTGTGTGGTCTAAAATCATATATAGTTAACCCATGCCCCATATCAATAATTCAGCAAATAAAAATACAATATCCAAACATTCAGACTATTTACCTTTAGTTCAGTCAAATAATCGACAAGATGTAGGTAATAACCATGATGTTATAAGGGTAAATAAATGTCTGAGAATAATAATCCAATTGATTTACTTATTAATACCCAGGAGCCTTACGCGTTAGAGAGAAAAAATGATGCGCTATTTAATGCTGCCATGGAATATGCCGACCATTGGCATCGTGAGCATAATGCGAATTATGCAAGATTATGGGATGCTCAGCCAAAACCGATACTTCCGGTTAATTTATTTAAAACTCTCGACTTGGCCACGCAAACGAATAGTGATGGAATATGGTTAAGTAGCTCAGGCACCGGTAAGCAGGGTAAAACGGCAGTTTTCTTCGATAACCTTAGCTTAAAACGCATTGAAACTGGCATGGTTCAGATTTTCTTACATAACAAGCTAATATCTCCCTCACCAGCTCGTTTTCTACTTTTATCTCCAGATCCTGCTAAGGGCGATCATGCGGGGTTTGCCACCGCGTTTTTAAAGTTCACCCAATGTGCACCTATTGAAGAATTAGTATTTACCGTGTCGCCAGATGGTGAATTTGACCATGAGCAGGCTTGGTCAACCTTAAAGCGTTGGGCACAAGATGACGCGCCTATCTATATTTTTGGTTTAACGCTCTATTTTGAGTACCTTTGTCTTAGCCGCCCAGAAGCTTTCACATTAAAAGGCTCTGTCAGAGGGTTAAGTGGTGGTGGATGGAAAGGAATGACAAAGCAGTTAGACCGCGAACAGATTGTTCAAGGATTACAACAAACCTTACAAGCCCCCTTAGTGGATATTCGTGACATTTATGGGATGACAGAACACCCATTGCACTATATCAGCTGCCCTGAAGGTCATTTCCATATTCCGATGTTTTCTCGTTTTGCGATTATTGATGAACAGGGTGAACAAGCTCCTGAAAACCAAGTCGGTGTTATTGCTTTAGAAAGCCCATTATTTGCTTCGTTGCCGTCTCAACGCTTGCTAACTCAAGACCTCGGTTCTTGGGGACAACAGTGCGTCTGTGGTCATCCGTTACCGTTTTTACGCTATATTGGGCGAGCGACTTCTCCTGAAGGAACATGTGCGGCGCAAGTTAAATGATGGAGCAAGTAGTCACTAGAATTGCGAATATTCAGAAATGTTTAGTGGATTGTGTGAGTGAGCAGTGGCAATTTTCCAAAGATAGCGCCACACAGGCTTTTTGTCTCTCACGATTAGCTCATCTTAGCCAATCTGACAGCATTAAAGACAAATTTGAGCAGGAGCTTGGGGGGCGAAATTGGCGTCCTCCTCACCGTCTGCTGATTGTGGTTTCAGAAAACGATCCTTTGGGTACGCTTGAAGCCTTGTTAGCGGCGTATTTGATTGGCTGCAAAATTCGCATTAAATCACGAATTTCCACTCAGTGGTTACAAGTGCTTCGTCAACGTCTTGGGCTGAGTGATGATGAATGTCAAATTAGGGAGTGGGATAGCCAATCCCAAGATGACTCGCAAATCTTGTTAGGCGTCGATACTATTTTGCTAGCAGGGGGAGAAACACTCATTCGACACTATCGCCAAGTGGCACCGGCAAATATCAAACTGGTTGAGCTAGGGCCTAAAATCAGTGGGATGGCAATTATTGGTGATGTGCTTCCTCCAATAGATTTTTTACTACAAGATTTTTGCTTATTTCAGCAGCAAGTGTGTAGCTCCCCACGGTTTATTTTACTTGATAAGCCTGAATGCGCAGATGAGCTTTATCAACAACTTAAAGCCAAGCTCGATACACTCAGTGTGCTGCCTGATACTTTGCGTTTGCAACAGATGGTGCAGTATCAAAACTTCAAGTTTACTCAATTTCTTAATAAAACAGCTTTTCCTGCTTGCTACAGTGGTGCTACTGGTTGGGGGCTGACTTATCAAACGGAGTTTAACCCGACCCAATGGTTACCTGCGGGCTTCCAACTGGTTGTTGCCCCCATAGCCGAAAGTTTATGGAAGATTAAGCAACAATGGGCAGGGCAGCTACAGACATTGGGTTACCAAGGGGAATTACGCCACTTATCCTTAAATAGCTATAGTTTTACGCGCTACTGCCCAATTGGCAGTATGTTACTCCGCCCAATGAATGCTGCGCATGATGGCTTTTTCATGCTCTCTGCATTGGTATATTTTATCAATCAAGAGGGTGATGGTTTTGCTTAATCAATCCATTTTTATGACGGGGGGAACTGGTTTTATTGGCTCCCATTTAGTCAATAAACTCAGCGCATTGGGATATCAAATCACGGTATTGCAAAGAACGTCAACCTCACGAGCCGTTATAGGTCGCCCAACATTACCGACAACGATTAAAACAGTCGTTGGCGATATTTTGCATCCAGAAAGTTATCAAGATGCCATGATGGGGCATGATACGGTTATCCATCTAGCGGCAGATTACCGTGTGGGACTTCCACCTAGCCGCCAAGCACATCAAGGGATGTACCAAACCAACGTTGTTGGCACTGCGCAAGTTATTGAAGCTGCTGAACGGGCAAAAATACCGCAAATTCTGTACATGAGTACCACCGCTGCTTTTGGTGAGACTCATGGGCAACTATTGGATGAAAGCCACCGTCATAATGGGGTATTTCGTAGTTATTATGAAGAAACTAAGCATATTGCCCATGAGCTGGTGGTTAAACGTCAGCAGCTAGGTTCGCCAATTAATATTGCGATTTGCAGTGGGGTATTTGGGCCAGGGGATAATAGTGTACTGGCGCAAACAATAGAGGCGTATTTTCGTCAAAAAATCCCATTCCAAATTGCTACCACTAGTACTTTCCAGCTCTGTCATGTGAACCATATTTGTGATGGGTTAATTAAACTTCTGTCACCGGAGATCCAACGTCAAAGCTATTTATTGACGGGGGCAACGTTCTCAATGCCTGAGATTTTTCAGTTATTAAGCCAGATAACCTACAAGGATGAATTGTCCTCTAAATCGGCATCATCTTTAAAACCATTAGCTTGGATAATGGACAAACTGGCAGGTTTAGGGTTAACCATGCCGCTTTCACAAGAGGCCTTACGCATTATGGATGGCAGCTCTTATACCTATTCGAGCGAGAAAGCGCAGCGGGAGCTGGGCTGGTGTGCAGGAGAGAGCAAAAATGAGTTGATTGATGTGATAATTCAACAAAAAAACGCTTTTGATATCATAAACAAGGATGGCATATGAAACCTCAGCATTTAACTTGCCCATGGGGAACTGTTGTTGTTGCGCTTGAATCAAATCAACTGTTATCCATTAAAGCAGATACAGACTGCGCGGTATTTTTTGGCCAAGGTTATGGCACAGCAAAACTACGACTTTGGCAGTTAGATTTGAGTCGCCGGGTTGCCAGTGGGCGCTTATCGGAGATCATGGGAAATGAGGCTTTACGTACGGATATTTTTCAACGTCGATTAGGTTTACCGGAACTGGCTAAACGGGCGGCTAATCAAGATAAACTAGCTGTCAGTGACTCGTGGCAAGCTCAACAATATTTGCATATTCAAGCTTATATTGCGGGGATAAACCATGCATTGAAACAGATGAAAATCTTACCTATTGAATGCTTATTACTGCGTTATCGCCCCGAAGAATTTACGGTAGAAGATAGCTACTTATTAGGGCAACTTAAATATTTTATTAACTCTGCTTGGCAATATGAACTGTTTCATACTCGTCTTGCGAATAAACTTTCTGCCACACAACATCGTCAGCTACTGACCACATTTAGCCTAGAGGGTGAACAAATCGCTCCACTACCTTTGGATGAACAAGGTAACTACCATCAGGAAGTGCTTCAAGCATTAAAAGATGGGCTAAAGGGATTGCAATATTTAGGGTTATCTTCTCCTGATACTGGGTCGAATGTGTTTGCCGTGAATGGAACGTTAACTGCGTCCGGCAAGCCACTACTCGCCTCTGACCCACATATGGGGCAAGTTAATCCTAATTTTAATTTGTTATGCCGTTTAGAAAGTCAAGAGGGGCTAAATGTGCTTGGCTCTCACTTCCCCGGTGCGCCGGGGGTCATTGTGGGGCGAAACACACAAGCCGCTTGGGGAATGGTTGGCATTATGGCCGATAACCAAGATCTCTTCTGGGGCAAAATGGATGTGGATAAGCGGCAAGTGGAAACCGCAGCGGGCACGTTACCACTAACGCAGCGGGTACATGAGATTAAATTAAAATCAGGTAAATCACATACATTGACAACGTATGATTTTGCTCAAGGGCAGTTAGTCTCTGAAAAGAATGGCTATGGCATGTTTTTACGTTGGCCAGCGCTGGATGACCCATCTGGGGATATTACTTTTTATTCCCTCGCAAAATGCCATGATTGGAACTCATTTCGTGACTCGCTACGTTACGTAAGAAACTCCCCCATGATGGTGGGATATGCTGATGTTCATGGCGATATCGGTCTACAAACAATGGGTTATATCCCCCAACGTCATCAACAACTCGGGAGTCTACTGCTGAAACTTAGCGAACCTCAGCATCAGTGGTTAGGTTATGTTCCTTTTGATGAATTACCTTTTGAGCATAACCCAGAATGTGGTTATGTGATTTATGCGAATCAATATCAGCAGTCGTTATTCGATAATAAAGTGCCATTATCCAATCGTTGGCACTCTCCTAGCCGTGCACTGCGAATTGAGACGCTTCTCAAGCAAAGTGATCAGCACACGCTAAGCTCATTAAAAGTTATTCAAGATGATAAAACGGACTATTTTGCCCAGAAAGCATTGCCGTATTTATTGGCTTACGTGCCTGAGGATATCTATTTATCAACGTGGGATGGGAATACGGAAAATATTACCGCTTCTCGATTGTTTGAAGTGTGGTTCCAATATATTACCGATTACCTACTCAAAAAAACCCTCCGACGTGGAGCCAGAACGTTATATACCGATTTTTGGCCGAGTTACCGCTGGAATGTGTTAGCTATTCTTCAGCATCATAGTGAGGATTGGCAATATAACAGTAACGATATTGAAATGTTATTACGTGAAACCTACGCACGGGCATTGATGGCGAGTCAAAAAATGGTACTGCCACAAGTTGAATTTCAGCACAGTATCAAAAAGCCATTGTGGCTCAATAAGCTATTAACGGGGCATTATGCTTATCATGGTGGCAATCGTGAAACTATTCACGCGACTCGGCAAAATGCTGATTTTCTAACGCAATCCCACGCGGGGGAAAATAAATCCATCAAAACCAAACCTTACACATTTGGGCCGGGTTTTAAACTTCTGTCGGATTTAGATAATCAAAAAGCATGTTGGTATCTTATTAATACGCCCGCCAAAGGTTCGCCTTTTTCTTGGCAATTAAAATCGGTACTTAATGCATGGAGAAATGGCATAAGAATAGAGACTCAACTCTCTAATAATTAAAAGGAAGTGATAAAATGGCGATTATGAAGCAATGGCAAAAAACGGGGTATCCTGCGCGTTTATGGCACCCGATAGCCAATGGTGCAATACAGTGTGAATTGTGTCCACGTGCTTGCAAAATTAAGCTAGGCCGCGTGGGGACTTGCAAAATGCGACGTAATGAAGAGGGGAAACTAGTCACTCTCAATTACGGCAAATCAGTGCCAATGACCCAAGAATCCATTGAAACTGAAGCGGTATATCACTACGCCCCCGGGGAGCGCATTCTTTCCCTTGGTAATATCGGTTGTATGCTACGTTGTGATTTCTGCCAGAACTGGAGTACCAGTCAGGCTCGTTATGTCCAAGACAATAATGTGGCTTATTACAGCCCTGAAGAGGTGGTTAACTACGCGTTAAAGCATAATATTCGCGTATTATCATGGACTTATAATGACCCGATTGTTTGGCATGAGTTTGTGATGGATACCGCTAAGCTTGCCCGTGAAAAAGGGTTAAAAAATCTTTATAAAAGTGCATTCTATATTAGCGAAAAAGGCATTGATGAGTTATTAACTGTGATGGATATTTTCAGTATCTCGTTGAAATCAATGCAAGATAGCTTTTACCGTAAGCATACGGGAGGGCGATTACGCCCTGTGCTAGATGGGATCAAACAGGTTTATGATGCACGCAAAGGCACTAATTACCCACATTTAGAAGTCTCTAACCTGTGCGTGACAGAGCGCAATGATAGCCTTGACGAAACGCGTAAAGTGTCCGATTGGATGCTCAAACATTTGGACGCGGATATTCCACTGCACTATGTTCGTTTCCATCCCGATTATCAATATACCCATGTTGAGCGCACCTCTATTCCATTCTTAGAACAAGCACGTTTACAGGCTATTAGTGATGGTATGCGTTATGTGTATGTGGGGAATGTGTTTGATACTACGAGCGCGAACTCTTATTGTCCTGAGTGCCAGACCTTACTAGTGAAACGCAGTGGGTTAATTGCCGAGCCTCATCTTGATAATGGGCACTGCCCGAGTTGTCATTTTAAAACGTCGATTATTATGCCATGGGAAAAATCCAATGCGGATAAGCAATCAGTGACAATTCCTGACGGATTGATCTGTATTCATCATACGTTTCGTGGCCCAGTGCAAGCCTGCCATATTGAACAAGTGAATGAATCTGAAATTTTCTACCAGTTTGTCGCCAAAGATGGCTCTCCTGTAGGAACGATTAATACCAACAGTTGTACCCGTTTTATGCTATCGAAAAGTGATGCTAAGTCCACAGGTATCCGCTTATATCATAGAGAGAATGAGCCTTGCCAGCTTTTTGAAGTGTATGATCGAGCCCATTTTCCGGTGACTGAAGTAGAAAAAACACATCAGGGTAGTGAGAATGTACCAGTGACTTTTATTCCACTAAAAGGACGCTAGTATGCCGTTAAATCGCGGTTACTCTTACCTACGAGCCCGAATGATAATGGCGCAGTTGAGCCAACATAAACTTACCGCAAAAGTGCCCAACATTCCCATTATTTATCTACCGGGAATATTGGGCAGTAAGCTATTTGATAGAACTCAACAACGATTTATTTGGGGGGATTATCGCGGAGTGTTTACACATAGTGACTATGAATATCGTGAAACCACTGAGAATGACATCCCTAACGTATTAGCGACAGAGCAATTACACCAATTTACCATCATCCCTAAATTACTTACCACCTTGGTCACTCAAGAACTGAAAGATGTCTTGGAAGTGGGGTTAGGCTATAGGGAAGGGCAAGATTTATTCTTTCTCGCCCATGATTGGCGAGCCGATCATCGTCAACTCGTGGTGCAATTAGACCAAGAAATCGCGAGGCTAACGGCCTTATTTGGTCAGCAACAGCCATTTATTATTATTGCGCAATCAGCATCAAATTTAGCTGTACGCTATTGGTTACGTCATACCAGTGACGAGAACCGGCAAAGAATTGCCAAATGGTATGCGTTTGGTCCACCGTGGGAGGGGACATACCATGCTTGGTCTATGATGGAAACGGGGTATTATGCAGGAAGTCGGCATTTCAATGGTTTCTCTCCTGATGATATTGCAGGGTATCCTAGTGCCTACCAACTCCTTCCTTGTGATGCAAAAGCGCTAGATAGCCATGGTGGAGAGATTGAGAATTTTGATTTATATAATGCCGATTGCTGGCAACAATGGCGAATAGGCCCTTATAAAATGGGCAATGTGACGGCGCAAAATCAGCGTGTACGAGATAACCTCCCACGCTATTTAGCGAATGCGAAAACATTTCGTGAAGCTATTGCTGGCGAATGCCTGAAAGAACAAGTGGTACCGCAAACATGGTACCTCAGTGATAATAATTTAGCGGTTACTCAGGCGATTTTTGCGAGGGATCGCTGGTATTTACAGGCTAAACCCATCGCCAAACATTTTCCGCATATAGCGCCGAAGGTACTGGCAAAAGGGGACGATCACCTCCCTCTTGCTGGTTTATTAAAGCAGCGCTGCGGCCCCTTAGTGCGGGATAAATATTTCCAACCTTGGGGGGAAAGTTTTGTGTTTATAAGCCAAGCTTCAACCCATCGAGCACTGATTAACCACACACCAAATTTACGTAGTTTGGCTTTTGATATTGCCACAATTCGCAAGCAACGTAATCGTTAAAGGTTGGTTCAGATATAAGTTATAATCGCCTAAGTGGTAATTTATTTATCCCAAATTGACGAATAAAACACCCGTCAGCAGGTGTTTTATCTTGTCAGGCTGTGTGACTTATTCTTCGAAGTACCAATATCCTTGATTGATAAATTCTGTTAATTCTGCGACAAAAACTGGGTTCTCTAGCGCTTCACCGAGTTCATTCATTCCGACTTCCGTAAGCTGGCACAATATATCTGCACCTTTCATTTCTGTGGTAATCCAGCCTTCTGTATTAACGAAGAAATGTTCTCCGGCACGCATGACACGCAGGCCGCTCAGTCGTATCAGTTTTTCACCGGCATTCAGGGCGCTCAGAACTTCTTCCGGCTGATACGGTGGTTCCGCAGGTGCAATATCCAGCTCATGGCGTGGGGTGGTTGCAAAACGGCCTAACCACTGTTCAAAATCACCGGGCTTGTTGATCATTTCAATCATCATGGCACGTAGCACGGCTTGCGCATGAGTTAAATAGTTGTTAAGTCCCAAATAACACGTGCTCTC
>NZ_JBQDNB010000013.1:0-109918 GCF_052096715.1 Providencia sp. | reverse complement strand
TTATTTATTTATTTATAAGATTACATTATTGGTTCTATTTATTTAGAAAGTTATCTAGGGACATGGCGTAAAATGATATATCTTAATGTGAAATAGAGTGAAACTATTGCTAATATATTTAATGTTAAAATATGTACAACTAATAATAATTTTTACTATTTAATAAAATAGGTTGATACTTGGAAAGTAATCCTAAGTATTAATGGTGAGGTGAAAAATAATGTATGTGTATTTTCTTTTTTTCATAGCTTGCTAAATTGCATTAAATCGAATAAATGGATAGAGATAACTATAAACAGCTAAAAAATAACATGTAAAGTCAAAATAAGATGATTGTTTTTTGACTTTAATTATTAATTGATTTGAGGCTATAAAAAATTATAATGAATAGGTTATAGCTCAACATCATTAAGGAACATCATGAAATATTTTCCTATTATATTAGTATTGTTTTTTTTAGCAGCAGTTTATATTATTTCGATAATTTAAAGGTCTAATAATGATTGGTTTTAGTCAGTAATATTCAAAATATGCACTATGATAGATAGAAATAAAATAGCCTCTAATTTATTAGAGGCTATTTTGTGATTACACAAAATAATTTTATTGACGGTAATTTTCTAAGAACCGCCCAAACTTATTGATCGCCATTTCAAGATCGTCAATATAAGGCAACGTCACGATACGGAAATGGTCAGGTTCTGGCCAGTTAAATGCTGTACCTTGAACAAGAAGAACTTTTTCTTGTAATAGTAGATCAAGGATCATTTTCTGGTCATCGTGAATATTAAAGCGTTTAACATCTATTTTTGGGAACATATACAGTGCACCTTGTGGTTTAACACAAGAAACGCCAGGAATTTGATTGATTAATTCCCATGCGCGATTGCGCTGCTCATATAAACGCCCACCAGGTTGAATAAACTCGCTAATACTTTGGTAACCACCAAGAGCAGTTTGAATCGCATGTTGCATCGGTACGTTGGCACATAGACGCATAGATGCAAGCATTTCTAGCCCTTCAATATAACCTTTCGCATGTTTTTTCGGACCATTGAGTACCATCCAGCCTTGGCGGAAGCCGGCAACACGGTAGGTTTTGGATAAACCATTAAAAGTGACAGTGAGCAAATCAGGCGCAAGTGCGGCAATAGAATGATGTTGTGCATCATCATATAAAATTTTGTCATATATTTCATCTGCATAGATGATTAAGTTGTGTTGGCGGGCGATTTCAACAATTTCTAATAGCAGTTCTTTGCTATATACCGCGCCTGTTGGGTTATTGGGGTTGATAACCACAATTCCACGGGTTCTAGGACTGATCTTTTTACGGATATCATCGATATCAGGCATCCATCCTTGTTGCTCATCACACATATAGTGAACAGCATTACCCCCAGAAAGCGAAACCGCAGCTGTCCACAGTGGGTAATCTGGCGCAGGCACTAACATTTCATCACCATCATTGAGCAAGGCTTGCATCGCTTGCACAATTAATTCAGAAACGCCATTACCAATATAGACATCTTCAACAGTCATATCGTGAATATTACGAGCTTGATAATGTTGAACGATGGCTTTACGTGCTGAATATAAGCCTTTTGAGTCACAGTAACCCTGTGAACTTGGTAGATTGCGTAATACGTCAACAAGGATCTCATCGGGTGCTTCAAAGCCAAATGGTGCCGGGTTACCAATATTCAGTTTGAGTACTTTATTGCCTTCTTCTTCTAAGCGTTTCGCTTCTTTCAAAACTGGCCCACGGATGTCATAACAGACATTATCGAGCTTATTGGATTTTGTTAAATTATTCATTGTTCTCTCATTACCCTAACGGGGTTACTTTGGTAGGGGGGCCGGCATTATCACTCTACTGTACTCTTCCCTCGGAAGCTTTTGAAGATGCAAGATAAATTTTGGTGGAAACGGTTGGTTTATACTAAAATGTAATATGTGGTATCTGAAAATATTCATTAATCAGGCTTTAACATCTTACTATATTAGTTATGGTGGAGTTAAATTTTAATAATTATTATTGTTTTAGAGTAAAAGTAGAAATAAAGAGACTAAAATGAATAGGATAAATAAAAATTGTATCAAAATGTAATATTGATCTTTAAATCATTAATTAAGAAATAAATTTTACGCATTATTAGTGATTTTTTATAATTTTTAGGCCTATTTTGTTAGTAATATTGATTGTTTGGCTATGTACTATTTAGACTGAATTGAAGTAATTTACTATAACTAAATGATATTTAAACCAATATAAATAATTCAAGATGATGTTTATAATGTGCTTACATTAAAATAATTGCATTTACATTAAATATGTTAGTATTTAGATATAGGCTTTCTTTTCTCATTTTATTCAGAGAAATGCCTTAAATATGGCAGTATATACCCAAAATAATTCCGATTTACTGGCAGATTACAATTAAAGATGTCTGGATGAACATACCTTAAGTGTGTGATTCTAAAGTTAAATATAATCATCTCTACCTGTAAAAATTAACTGCAAGTTGAAGGAATAGTATATTGAATTTTTTGATAGTGTATTGCTTTAATAAAGCAATTTAGTTTTGACTAGCCATAGTGTCTGCTTCTAGCTTATGTTTTTTATGAGCTTTAATCAGACAACCCAGGAAATGCAGATCTACGGATAAGAGATGCAAAATAAAGTAGTTGATACAAACTCGCTGATTCTCACGGAGGAGAGCAGAAACACCAGGCACCATAAAATTATATAAGAGAATTAACGATGATAAATTCCAATCGTCCAATAATGAATCTAGATCTCGACTTGCTACGTACTTTTATTGCAGTTGCTGATCTAAACACCTTTGCTGCTGCGGCAGCTGCAGTATGTAGAACACAATCGGCAGTGAGCCAACAAATGCAACGTTTAGAGCAGCTAGTCGGTCGCGAGTTATTTGCTCGTCATGGCCGTAATAAGTTGTTAACTGCGCATGGCTTACAATTGTTGGGGTATGCAAGGCAAATATTGCGTGCAAATGATGATGCAACTGCATCACTGGCATACAATGACGCGGATGGCGAATTAAGAATTGGTGCATCCGACGATACTGTTGATGTATTACTTCCATTTTTACTTAATCGTATTGCTTCGGTATATCCGCGTATTGCGGTTGAGGTGCGTATCAAGCGCGCTCAATTTATCGAGTCAATGCTAGATAATCACGAAATAGATTTAGCATTAACAACCGCAAGAATTAGCCATCATCCTAAAACTGCATTAAGAACTGTTCCGGTCTTATGGCACAGTGCGCCTGATTTCCAATTACGCCATAACGAGCCAATTCCATTAGTCGTTATGGATGAAACTAATCCTTATCGCAAATTGTGTACTGCGGCACTGGATGAAGCTAATCTACCTTGGCATATCGCTTATGAGGCAGCATCGCTACCCGCGGTTCGAGCCGCAGTAAATGCAGAAGTTGGTGTGACTGCTAGGCCGATGGAAATGCAAAATGCAGATCTTCGTATACTGAGTGAGTCTGATGGTCTACCACGTCTGCCAGATATTCAGTACTGGCTATATAAAAATGCGGATGAACAGAAAGACTTTGTATTAACGGTCTTCAATGCAATTGAAAACAAAAAAATCCCGTATATTGCTACCGCTGCGAGTGATACTACAGAGACTAATTCTATCGAAGGGTAATTTATTTGCCTTTAAGAATGAGTTAATACGTTAATCTGATGTCTCGTTTAGAGCTGAGTTTCTTATTATGGAACTCAGCTTTTTTATTTTTATCTTTCGATAAATGTATTTTTAAAACCATGAGAATTTACTTCATTTTATTATAGATAAAATTAATTGCATTTTAGAAAGATAAAGACGTTTCGTTCACTAAAACTGTTCAGGGACAAAATTAACAAATTTTAATTCTGCTAAAATAAATTAGCTGCTAGTGCACTTGTTAATAATGGGCATTAATCTGTTCAGATTACGAGTTAGTTCAAAATTATGAATATTTTTTGTTATATCGGTTAGAAATAAATCAATTAACCACTTAATAAGTATGGTTAAATGTTCAAGACCATGAAATAATTGTGACTTAGATGGCATAACGTGAATTTCATAATTTGGTTAATGGATTGTTACTTTGTTAACAATCTATTTTTGAACGGTATAAAAAATAGCACAGTGTTGTCAGTTAGTTACTTAGTACAAAGGAAAAAAAAGCGTTATCAATACTTAATGTAAATTTGAATGTAATGTAAACAGCATGAGTATTTTTTAAATAAAACTGTGCGCTAGATCAAATAAAAAGAGCAATTTTTCATCCGTTAAGACAGGTTTTTCCTGAGATAATAGTGTAGTAAAAACGAATAATCAGTTAAACTAGTTTGCGTGTTTACCTGTGTATCATTACACTGACACGTTTTAGCAAGACATGAGTATTTATTGTTTGCTTTATGTTTTCGAACTGTAAATTATTTGTGAAAAATACGGGTTATTTTGCCTCATTTGAGCAAAATAAATTGTAATGAGAGAGGACAAACCAAACACAGTCTTCAGGCTGATTTTTAGTTTGGTGATAACTTTTGGTCTTTCTTCTCGATTAACTGGGCAATTGTGGTGCAATACTGCCGTGTTGTTAAAAAAGAGCAGGGTCCGCACCATAAGTAATGAGTAAGCAACGAGTATGTCTACATCAATCCTAGCGTTAGCCCATAACTGGGCGTTTGCGATATTCCTTATCGGCACTATCGGTCTTTGTGCTTTTATGTTGGTCGCTGGTCATTTTTTGGGCAGCCGCGCCAAAGCCAGAACAAAACACGTTCCCTATGAATCAGGTATTGATTCTGTCGGCAGTGCCCGTCTTCGTATGTCAGCCAAATTTTATTTGGTGGCTATGTTCTTCGTTGTCTTCGATGTTGAGGCCATGTTTTTATTTGCATGGGCCACTGCCATCCGTGAAACGGGTTGGGTAGGCTTCATCGAGGCCGCTATCTTTATTTTGGTATTGTTGGCGGGACTATTTTATTTAGCTCGCGTAGGAGCATTGGATTGGACTCCAGTCCGCTCACGTCGCGCAGTTAAAGGTCCTAGTGAAGTTATTAAAATCAGCAATCGTCATCCGCAGTAAGAAGCGAGGCATTATACAATGGATTATACGCTCACCCGCATAGATCCGAACGGTGAGAACGACCGTTACCCACTGCAAACTCAGGAAATCGTAAGCGATCCACTGGAGCAGCAAGTTGAAAACAGCGTGTATATGGGGAAACTTTCTCATGCACTTCACGATGTTGTTAACTGGGGACGTAAAAACTCTCTATGGCCATATAACTTTGGTCTCTCATGTTGCTATGTAGAAATGGTAACTTCGTTCACGGCTGTTCATGACGTTGCCCGCTTTGGTGCAGAAGTACTTCGTGCTTCACCTCGTCAAGCCGATTTCATGGTCGTCGCAGGAACCTGTTTCACTAAAATGGCGCCTGTTATTCAACGTCTTTATGACCAGATGCTAGAGCCTAAATGGGTTATCTCCATGGGTTCATGTGCCAACTCTGGTGGTATGTATGACATTTATTCTGTCGTACAAGGCGTTGACAAATTTATCCCTGTGGATGTTTACATCCCTGGCTGCCCGCCACGCCCTGAAGCCTATATGCAGGCTTTACTTCTTTTACAAGAATCAATTGGCAAAGAGCGTCGTCCGCTCTCTTGGGTCGTCGGAGATCAGGGTGTTTATCGTGCCAACATGCAGTCAGAAAGAGAAAGAAAGCACGGTGAACGTATCGCAGTGACAAACCTGCGTACACCAGACCAAATTTAAGGCTTAAAGCCATACAGCGTAACAGAGCAATGTTGTTGCGAAATAATAAACCTGATCAAGCGTTATGGTGAAGAATGATGACAGGTCAGATAGCGCAAGCAAGTAGTACCCAGCCAGAATGGCAGACACAGGATCATTTAAATGACCCTGTGCTTTTGGAATTGCGCAACCAATTTGGGCCAGATGCCTTTTCTGTTCAAGCTACCCGTACTGGCATGCCAGTTATCTGGGTAAGACGCGAACAGTTACTGGAAGTTGTAGATTTTCTTAAAAAACTACCAAAACCTTATGTGATGTTGTTTGACTTGCATGGGGTAGATGAACGTCAAAGAATTCATCGTCAAGGTCTGCCTGAGGCAGACTTTAGTGTTTTCTATCACATCATATCCATTGATCGTAATCGCGATATCATGTTGAAAGTTGCGCTTAATGAGAATGACTTAAACGTGCCATCAGTGGTTTCTTTGTTCCCGAACGCAAGTTGGTATGAGCGTGAAGTGTGGGATATGTTCGGCATTACCTTCCAAGGTCATCCGAATTTACGCCGCCTGCTGATGTCACCTAGCTGGGAAGGTCACCCGCTGCGCAAAGATTACCCTGCGCGTGCAACCGAGTTCGACCCCTTTGTTCTGACTAAGCAAAAACAAGACTTAGAAATGGAAGCGCTAACTTTCAAACCAGAAGAATGGGATATGTCTCGTGGAAATGAAAACGAAGATTTCATGTTCCTGAACTTGGGCCCTAACCATCCATCGTCTCACGGTGCGTTCCGTATCGTTTTACAACTTGATGGTGAAGAGATTGTGAACTGCGTCCCTGACATCGGCTACCACCACCGTGGTGCTGAAAAAATGGGTGAGCGTCAGTCATGGCATAGCTACATTCCTTACACTGACCGTATCGAATACCTCGGCGGTTGTGTTAACGAAATGCCTTATATCTTAGCGGTTGAAAAACTTGCAGGTATCGAAGTACCGGATCGTGTGAAAACCATCCGTGTGATGATGTCTGAATTGTTCCGTATTAATAGTCACTTGTTGTATATCAGTACTTATATTCAAGACGTTGGTGCAATGACACCTGTGTTCTTTGCGTTTACTGATAGACAAAAAGTGTACAACGTTGTCGAAGCCATTACGGGTTTCCGTATGCATCCAGCTTGGTTCCGGATTGGTGGTGTCGCTCATGACCTACCTCAAGGTTGGGATAAGCTGCTACGCGAACTATTAGATTGGTTACCGAAGCGTTTAGAATCTTATGTGACTTCTGCACTGAAAAACTCCATCCTAAAAGGCCGTTCTATTGGTGTGGCATCTTATACCAAAGAAGAAGCACTGGCATGGGGTGTTACTGGTGCGGGTTTACGTGCAACAGGTGTTGATTTTGATGTGCGTAAATGGCGTCCATATTCAGGCTACGAAAACTTTGAATTTGATATTCCTATTGCCCATAACGGCGATTGTTATGACCGTGTGATGATCAAAGTGGAAGAGATGCGTCAAAGTATCCGTATTCTTGAGCAATGCTTGAAGAATATGCCAGAAGGTCCTTTCAAAGCGGATCACCCATTGACGACTCCGCCACCAAAAGAGCGCACATTGCAGCACATTGAAACCCTGATCAATCACTTCTTACAAGTGTCTTGGGGTCCAGTGATGCCTGCGAATGAGTCATTCCAGATGGTTGAAGCCACGAAAGGTATCAACAGCTACTACCTGACGAGTGATGGCAGCACGATGAGCTACCGTACCCGTATTCGTACCCCGAGTTATGCGCATTTGCAGCAAATTCCGGCGGTGATTAAAGGTAGTTTGGTTTCAGACTTGATTGTCTATCTGGGTAGTATCGATTTTGTAATGTCGGATGTGGATCGCTAACCATGCATAATGAACATAACGAAAATGATAAGCACGTTGCACAAGATGGTGTAAATTTATTTGAACCTCAAGCACATCACGGCTTTGTCTTAACAGAGAAAGAACGTGAAGAGATTGAAGGTGAAAAACACCATTATGAAGATGCACGAGCAGCATCAATTGAAGCACTAAAAATTGTACAAAAAAATCGCGGCTGGGTCGAAGACGGGGCTATTCATGCAATAGCGGATGTTCTGGGTATTCCAGCAAGTGATATTGAAGGTGTGGCGACATTCTATAGCCAAATCTTCCGCCAACCAGTTGGACGTCACATTATTCGCTATTGCGACAGTGTGGTTTGTCATATTACTGGTTATCAGGGCTTAGAAGCTGAAATTATCAAACAGCTAAATATTCGCCCAGGTCAAACAACAGATGACGGTCGCTTCACATTGCTACCGACTTGTTGCTTGGGTAATTGTGATAAAGGTCCAACTATGATGATAGATGACGACACGCACAGTTACGTCCAGCCTGAAAATATTGAAAAGCTACTGGAGCAGTATCCATGACAAACTCCTCCGTTAAACCAGTGATCCGTACTGAGCAGACACATCCGCTGACATGGCGTTTGCGTGATGACAGCCAACCTGTGTGGTTGGATGAGTATCGCAGTACTAACGGATACAAAGGCGTTGAACGTGCCCTTAAAGGCATGGCTCCCGAGGAAGTGACTAATCTTGTTAAAGATGCAGGATTAAAAGGTCGCGGTGGTGCGGGATTCTCAACAGGCTTGAAGTGGAGCCTGATGCCAAAAGATGAAAACATGAAACTGCGTTACTTTTTATGTAATGCGGATGAAATGGAGCCGGGGACTTATAAAGACCGCCTTCTAATGGAGCAACTGCCACATTTATTAGTGGAAGGAATGATTATCGGGGCTTATGCATTAAAAGCTTACCGTGGTTATATCTTTTTACGTGGTGAATATGTTGAAGCGGCACAAAATTTACGTCGCGCCATTGAAGAAGCGAAAGCGGCAGGTCTGCTGGGTAAAAATATTCTAGGTTCTGGTTTTGATTTCGAATTATTTGTGCACACAGGCGCAGGGCGTTATATCTGCGGTGAAGAAACCGCACTGATTAACTCCCTAGAAGGACGTCGTGCAAATCCACGTTCAAAACCACCATTCCCTGCGACATCAGGTGCTTGGGGCAAACCAACTTGTGTTAATAACGTTGAAACCATTTGTAATGTGCCTGCAATTTTAGAGCATGGCGACAAATGGTATATCGACCTTAGCGCAGGTAAGAGTAAAGATGCCGGCACTAAACTGATGGGCTTCTCTGGCCGTGTTAAAAACCCAGGCCTTTGGGAGCTACCATTTGGGACGACTGCGCGTGAAGTTTTAGAAGATTACGCAGGTGGTATGCGTGATGGTCTGAAATTTAAAGCATGGCAGCCCGGTGGGGCAGGTACTGACTTTTTGACTAGCGATCACCTTGATTTACCAATGGATTTCGAAAATATCGCTAAAGCTGGTAGCCGTTTAGGTACTGCGCTCGCAATGGCGGTCGATCACGAAATCAATATGGTTTCACTCGTGCGTAATTTAGAAACATTCTTTGCACGTGAATCTTGTGGTTGGTGTACGCCGTGTCGTGATGGTTTGCCATGGAGTGTGAAAATTTTACAAGCGCTAGAAAAAGGCGAAGGTCAGCCGGGGGATATTGAAACCCTAGAGCAGCTATGCCGTTTCTTAGGTCCAGGTAAAACTTTCTGTGCTCATGCACCGGGTGCGGTAGAACCGTTACAAAGTGCCATCAAATATTTCCGTGAAGAATTCGAAGCGGGTATCTCGCAAAAGAACTTGCGCAATCTTGTGCAAATTGCCGGTATCCAGCCTAACCTGCTCAAGCAGCGTTGGTAATATTTAACGATTGAGCAACCGTTAGATTGATTTTTCACCAAGAACGTATTTTTGATTAACGCCTGCTCTTGAGCGGGCCTTTGGGAAGCATGCTGACTATGGCTACAATATATGTAGACGGCAAAGAATATAATGTAAACGGGTCTGAAAACCTGCTACATGCCTGCCTTTCTCTGGGGCTAGATATTCCTTATTTTTGCTGGCATCCGGCGCTGGGAAGCGTTGGCGCTTGCCGCCAGTGTGCGGTTAAGCAATATCAGAACGCGGATGATACTCGCGGTCGTTTAGTAATGTCTTGTATGACACCGGCAACGGAAGGTACTTACATCTCTATTGATGATGAAGAAGCCAAACAGTTCCGTGAAAGTGTTGTTGAATGGCTGATGACTAACCATCCACACGACTGTCCAGTCTGTGAGGAAGGCGGTAATTGTCATTTACAAGATATGACGGTAATGACCGGTCATACCATGCGTAAATACCGTTTCACTAAACGTACTCACGTTAATCAGGATTTAGGGCCGTTCATCAGTCATGAGATGAACCGCTGTATCGCCTGTTATCGTTGTGTTCGTTACTATAAAGATTATGCAGACGGTACTGATTTGGGCGTTTATGGCGCACATAACTATGTTTACTTTGGTCGTACGGAAGACGGAACACTGGAAAGCGAATTTTCAGGGAACTTAGTCGAAGTTTGCCCAACAGGCGTATTTACCGATAAAACACACTCCGAGCGTTATAACCGTAAATGGGATATGCAATTTGCACCAGGTATCTGCCAACAGTGCAGTATCGGTTGTAATACCAGCCCAGGTGAACGTTATGGTGAATTGCGTCGTATCGAGAACCGTTATAATGGCTCAGTAAACCATTATTTCCTCTGTGACCGCGGTCGCTTTGGTTATGGTTACGTCAATCGTAAAGACAGACCACGTCAACCCGTGTTAAATAAAGACGGTGTTAAACAGGTTATTTCTGCGATTGAAGCGATGCAAAGTGGTGCTCAGATTATCAATCAAGCGAAAAAAGTGATTGGTATTGGTTCGCCGCGAGCAAGTATTGAAAGCAACTATGCATTACGTGCATTAGTGGGTGCAGAAAACTTCTATTCAGGTATTTCTACCGCTGAACAACGTCGCTTAGAATTGATGCAAAACATTCTGCAAAATGGCGGTATTTATACCCCGACTTTGCGTGAAGTTGAAGGCTATGATGCAGTACTGGTACTGGGTGAAGATTTAACTCAGACTGGCGCGCGCATGGCATTATCTGTTCGCCAAGCGGTTAAAGGCAAAGCACGTGAAATGGCAGCTGCACAGAAAGTGGCAGACTGGCAAATTGCGGCAATCCAAAACATTGGTCAACACGCTAAATATCCACTGTTTATCACTAACGTGGATGATACACGCTTAGATGATGTCGCAGCTTATAATTACCGTGCGCCAGTCGCTGATCAGGCTCGCTTAGGTTTTGCAATTGCAAATATGATTAATGGTGATGCGCCAGCAGTGGATAGCTTACCTGCCTTTCTGAAAGCAAAAGTAGAAACCATCGCACAAGCCCTTATGGGTGCGAAAAAACCATTGATTATCAGTGGTAGCCATAGCGGCAGTGACGCGATGATCCAAGCGGCAGCTAACGTTGCATTTGCATTAAAAGGCAAAGGCGCGGCAGTGGGGCTTTCTTATTTAGCTTCTCACGCCAATAGCTTTGGTTTAGCAATGATGAACGCACAGCCACTTGATAGCGCGTTTGCACGTATCGAAGCGAATGAAGCTGATGTTGCCATTGTGATGGAAAATGATCTTTACCGTCATAGTGATGTTGATACAGTGAATAGCGCTATCGCTAAGTTGAAACAGCTGATTGTTGCTGATCATCAACAAACTGCCATCATGGATAAAGCGACACTCATTCTGCCAGCGGCAAGTTTTGCTGAAGCGGATGGTACGCTGATTAACCAAGAAGGCCGTGCACAACGTTTCTTCCAAGTTTTCGACCCTTCTTATTACGACAAAGCGATTGTGATGAACGAAAGCTGGCGTTGGTTGCATTCACTGCAAACCGAAGCGCAAGAGCGTGATGCAGACTGGTCTCAACTTGATCATGTGATTGCTGACTGTGTTGCTGCAATGCCACAATTTGCAGGCATTAAAGATACCGCACCGAAAGCCTCTTTCCGTATTCGTGGTCAGAAATTGGCGCGTGAACCTCATCGTTACAGTGGCCGTACATCTATGTTGGCTAATCAATCTGTTCATGAGCCTCGCCAACCACAAGATATTGACTCACCATTTGCTTTCTCAATGGAAGGAAATAACAGTCCAACAGCTCCTCGCCAGCAAATTCCATTTGCATGGGCGCCGGGTTGGAACTCACCACAAGCTTGGAATAAATTCCAAAGTGAAGTGGGGGGACACTTATTATTTGGTGACCCAGGTGTTCGTCTGTTTAATTCTACAGAAAGCAAATTGGCTTACTTCACTGATATTCCTGCCGCTTATCAAGCAACGGATGCACAGTGGGTTGTCGCACCTTATTATCACCTGTTCGGTAGTGATGAAATGTCACAACGTTCAGATGTTATCCAAGTGCGTATGCCAGAGCCTTATATCATGCTGAACACTCAAGATGCTGCGACTTTAGGTCTGCCAGCAGGTTCTAAAGCTGAATTTAGTCATGCAGGTCAAGCATTTAACTTGACAGTATGCATCAGCAAGAACTTGTCATCAGGTCAAATTGGTTTACCGTTAGGTATGCCAGGTATTGCACCAGTCATGGCGGGCGTGTCAGTCAATAATCTGAGGAGGGGAGCATGATGGATTGGATTTCTCCTGAAGTGATGGAAGTGATTATTTCCATCCTTAAATCTGTCGTCATTTTATTGGTTGTTGTGACTTGTGGTGCCTACATGAGTTTGGGGGAGCGCCGTATTTTAGGTCTGTTCCAAAACCGTTATGGTCCTAACCGCGTTGGTCCATTTGGCATGGGGCAATTAATTGCCGACATGTTCAAAATGCTATTTAAAGAAGACTGGGTGCCTAATTTTGCGGACAAGAAAATCTTTACGCTCGCACCTGTTATTGCATTTTGTTCATTGTTCCTTGCATTCGCTATCGTGCCGGTCAGTCCGACTTGGCACGTTGCAGACCTCAACATTGGGATTTTATTCTTCCTGATGATGGCCGGTCTTGCGGTGTATGCAGTACTGTTTGCCGGTTGGTCTAGTAACAACAAATATTCATTACTCGGCGCGATGCGTGCATCAGCACAAACCGTCAGCTACGAAGTGTTCTTGGGATTGTCATTAATGGGCGTGGTTGCACAAGCCGGCTCATTTAACTTGATTGACATTGTTAATTCCCAAGAAGGTATGTGGAACATTATTCCTCAATTCTTTGGTTTTGTGACTTTTGCGATAGCGGGCGTTGCGGTGTGTCACCGTCACCCATTTGACCAACCTGAAGCAGAACAAGAAATTGCAGATGGTTACCACGTCGAATATTCGGGCATGAAGTTCGGTTTGTTCTTCGTCGGTGAGTATATTGGTATCGTAACAGTGTCAGCACTAATTGTGACCCTGTTCTTTGGTGGTTGGCATGGTCCATTCCTGCCGGCATTCCTGTGGTTTGCGATTAAAACAGGTTTCTTCATGATGATGTTTATCTTGATCCGTGCCTCTTTACCGCGTCCACGTTATGACCAAGTAATGTCCTTTGGCTGGAAAATTTGTCTGCCATTGACACTGCTTAACCTGCTGGGTACCGCAGCAGTGATTTTATACAACGCTCAGTAAGGGGTGATTGAACCATGACATTGAAAGATTTATTGGTCGGTTTCGCCACCCAAGTACGTAGTATTTGGATGGTAGGCCTACATGCGTTCGATAAACGCGAAACGCTGATGTACCCAGAAGAGCCGGTTTATCTACCACCCCGTTACCGTGGGCGTATCGTGTTAACACGTGACCCTGATGGTGAGGAGCGTTGTGTTGCTTGTAACTTATGTGCTGTTGCTTGTCCTGTAGGTTGCATCTCCCTACAAAAAGCAGAGCACGAAGACGGGCGCTGGTATCCTGAGTTTTTCCGCGTTAACTTTTCGCGCTGCATTTTCTGCGGTCTGTGTGAAGAGGCTTGCCCAACTACGGCAATCCAGCTGACGCCAGACTTTGAAATGGCCGATTGGCGACGTCAGGATCTTGTTTACGAGAAAGGTGACCTGTTAATTTCTGGGCCGGGTAAATATCCTGATTATAACTTTTACCGTAAATCGGGTATGGCGATTAAAGGTAAAGACAAAGGTGAGGCTGATAATGAAGCTAAACCTATTAACGTCAAAGACCTGTTGCCATAAGGAGCGATATTCATGGAATTTACATTTTATATCGCCGGACTCGTTGCCATTTTAGCAACGTTGAGGGTGATAACTAATACCAATCCGGTGCATGCATTACTGTACTTGGTTGTTTCTCTGCTGGCGCTGTCCATGGTTTTCTTTTCACTAGGTGCTTATTTTGCCGGTGCATTGGAAATAATCGTGTACGCAGGTGCCATCATGGTGCTGTTTGTTTTCGTGGTAATGATGTTAAACCTCGGCCGTTCAGTTCAAGAACAGGAACGTGCTTGGTTAACACCTAAAACATGGATTGGTCCTGCGGTGTTATCTGCCGTGTTATTGGGGCTTTTAGTCTATGGTATCAGCACGCTTTCTTATCAAGAAGGTATTGTCGGTACAGTTATCGGGGCGAAAGAAGTGGGTATCAGTCTATTTGGTCCATATGTATTGGCCGTTGAACTGGCATCATTGCTATTACTAGCAGGTCTAGTCGTAGCATTCCACGTCGGTCGAGACCGTCACGAAAATAGCGGTGACCTTGTTAGCAACCGTAATGCGGAGGAGCAATAATGATACCTCTTCAACATGGTCTGATTTTAGCGGCAATTTTATTTGTAATGGGGCTTAGCTGTCTTGTTATCCGCCGTAACTTGCTTTTTATGCTTATCGGACTGGAAATCATGATTAACTCAGCTGCACTGGCGTTTGTCGTGGCAGGGAGTTTCTGGGGGCAGCCAGATGGACAGATAATGTATATCTTGTCCATTGCATTGGCTGCAGCGGAGGCGAGTATTGGACTGGCGTTGTTACTGCAACTCCATCGTCATCGTCAGAACCTGAATGTTGATAAAGTCAGTGAGATGCGCGGATGAACCTACTCTATTTAACAATTTTGCTGCCACTGCTGGGGTCTGTGCTACTCGCATTTTCCCGTGGTCGCTGGTCAGAAAATATTTCTGCCATTATTGGTGCAGGATCGGTTGGCCTTGCCGCTGTCGTTGCATTTTATGCAGGCAGTGAATTTTTAGTGAAAGATGCCGTAACGAGTGGTTATGTTTACCCTCAATACCTGTGGACTTGGATGTCTGTTGGCGATTTTAATATCCCATTCAGTTTATCGCTTGATGGTTTATCTCTTACTATGCTAGGTGTAGTGACGGGTGTGGGCTTCCTTATTCACGTATACGCTTCTTGGTATATGCGTGGCGAGGAAGGTTACTCACGTTTCTTTGCTTACACTAACCTGTTTATCGCAAGTATGGTGGTTTTAGTACTGGCTGATAACATGATGCTGATGTATCTCGGTTGGGAAGGGGTAGGGCTGTGTAGTTATCTGTTGATTGGTTTTTATTACACTAATCCAGATAACGGCAAAGCAGCGATGAAAGCCTTCTTTGTTACACGTATTGGTGATGTGTTCTTAGCTATCGGTATGTTTATTCTGTGGAATGAACTCGGTACATTGAATTTCAGCGAAATGGCGGTGCGCGCACCTCAACTATTTGCTGAAGGGTCACCAGCTATCACATGGGCAACCTTAATGATCTTAGGTGGTGCGGTTGGTAAATCTGCACAGCTACCACTACAGACATGGTTGGCCGATGCGATGGCAGGTCCAACACCAGTTTCGGCTCTGATCCACGCCGCAACCATGGTAACTGCGGGTGTTTATTTAATTGCTCGTACTCATGGACTGTTCCTATTAGCACCTGAAGTTCTGCATCTTGTCGGTATCGTGGGTGCGGTGACCTTGATTTTTGCAGGTTGCGCAGCACTTGTGCAAACAGACATCAAACGTGTGCTTGCTTATTCAACCATGAGCCAAATTGGTTATATGTTCTTGGCACTGGGTGTACAAGCATGGGATGCAGCTATTTTCCACCTAATGACTCACGCATTCTTTAAAGCGTTATTATTCTTGTCAGCAGGTTCTGTGATTTTAGCGTGTCACCACGAACAAAATATTTTCAAAATGGGTGGATTGCGCAAGCAAATACCATTTGTCTACGCTGTAATGTTAATTGGTGGTAGTGCATTGGCTGCGTTGCCATTGTTTACCTCTGGTTTCTACAGTAAAGACGCTATTTTGTGGGGTGCACAACTTGATGGACAAACTGTGTTGCTATGGGCGGGTATCATCGGTGCATTAATGACCGCAATTTATACCTTCCGTATGATTTTCATCGTCTTCCACGGTGAAGCGAAAATCAAAGCGCACAAAGTCAAAGGCATCACTCATACATTGCCTCTGGGCATATTGGCTATCCTTGCAACGTTTGTTGGTGCTTTAATTCACCAGCCATTGGAAGGGGTTTTCCCAGCTAAACCATTAGGATCTCATGACGGTAAAGTATTACTGGAAGTTATCTCTGGTGGATTTGCTATCGCAGGTCTTTTGATTGCGACATTCCTCTACTTATTCAGACGTTCAATCGCCAATGCTATCGCTAAAAGTGCACCGGGCCGTTTCCTATCAACATGGTGGTACCATGCATGGGGCTTCGACTGGCTGTATGACGTCGTTTTTGTGAAACCTTTCAAAGGTATCGCATGGCTACTAGAAAGCGATCCTATTAACTCACTGATGAACTTGCCTGCTCACCTGTCACGTTGGGCGAATAAAGGGCTTGCTGTGAGTGAAAACGGTCAGGTCCGTTGGTATGTTGCCTCATTGGGGCTGGGTGCAGTGCTGATTCTTGCTCTGCTGCTTTTGGTTTAATTAAGGGACACATTGCGCCATGCTATTACCCTGGCTAATACTTATTCCCTTCATCGGTGGCCTGCTGAGCTGGCAGGCTGACCGGTTCAGTCACCGCGCTCCACGTTGGATTGCGCTTGGGACGATGGGAATTACATTAATACTTTCTGTGCAACTTTGGCTGCAAGGAAACTTTTCGCTGGTCAATCCACAAGGTATTCCACAGTGGCAAGATGTTTATCTTGAACCGTGGATCCCTTCGCTTGGTATTAACTTCCATTTAGCGATTGATGGTTTATCTCTGTTGATGGTTGTCCTTACTGCAATCATGGGTGCTTTTTCAATCCTCAGTTCATGGAGTGAAAATCAAGCAAACCAAGGTGCGTATCACTTTAACCTGTTGTGGATTATCGCAGGTGTGATGGGGATATTTACTGCTGTCGACCTTTTCCTATTCTTCTTCTTTTGGGAAATGATGTTGATACCGATGTATTTCCTGATTGCAAATTGGGGACACAAAGGTTCAGAAAATAGACAACACATCAAAGCTGCAACGAAGTTCTTTATTTATACGCAGGCAAGTGGCTTGATTATGTTAGTGTCCATCATTGGATTGGCACTGGCACATGTTGCATCCACAGATATTCTAACATTCAACTATAACGAACTGCTGGGTACTCAAATGTCTAGCACCGTGAGCTTCATGTTGATGCTAGGCTTCTTTATTGCTTTCGCGGTTAAAATGCCATTGGTACCATTCCATGGTTGGATGGCGGATACGCAAGAACAATCGCCAACAGCAGGTTCGGTGGATATTTCCGGTATCATGTTGAAAACAGCGGCTTATGGCTTGCTGCGTTTCACATTACCATTATTTCCAGAAGCGTCTATCCAGTTTACCCCAATTGCAATGAGTCTGGGTGTTATCAGTATCTTCTACGGTGCATGGTTAGCATTCAAACAGACTGATATTAAGCGTCTAGCGGCTTACAGTAGCTTATCGCATATGGGCTTTGTCACAGTAGCTATCTATGCAGGTTCGACCTTAGCGTATCAAGGTGCGGTAGTGCAGATGATCACTAACGGCCTTTCAGGCGCGGCATTGATTATTATCAGTGGTCAGCTATTTGAACGTACCCAAACGCGTGATATGCGCATGATGGGCGGTTTATGGAAACGCATTAAATGGTTACCGGGTATGTCCTTGTTCTTTGCTGCCGCGACTTTAGGTATGCCAGGTACAGGTAACTTTATCGGCGAGTTCATGATCCTGTTCGGTAGCTTTAGCCAATTTACACTTGTTACCTGCATTATGGTTTTCGGTGTGGTATTTGCGTCTATTTATTCATTATGGATGATGCAGCAAACTTACTACGGTACGCCAAAATCCGAAAAAGAAATGAAAGGGCTAACTGCACGCGAGTTTGGTGTGCTGCTAGCGCTGGCGGCTTTACTGGTTATCATTGGGTTCTATCCGCAACCAATTCTCGATACGTCAATTGGTTCGATGGAAACGCTGCATAACTTGTATTGGGCTTCACTTACAACATTAGGGCTGTAATTCGCCATGACAATAACACCTCTAGAATTGATCGCGATACTACCGCTGATGATCGTCGGATTGACGGCGGTGGTTGTGATGCTGTCCATTGCGTGGCGACGCGATCACTTAACCAGTGCTGGATTGACAGCATTTGGTTTCGCAGTCGCTTTATTATCGCTTATATGGATAAACGGTTATACATTAAATAGTGGCACCATTTCTTTGCTTCCTAAAGAAGTGACTTCGCTGATCTTAGTTGATGGATTTGCCTTGTTCTACAGTGCATTAGTCCTGATTGCTGGGATTGGGACCTGTATTTATGCATACCATTGGTTAGAAGGCTTTGGGGACAACAAGGAAGAATTTTATCTGTTACTGGCTATTGCGGTATCAGGTGGTGTTCTACTTTCAATGTCTAATCACATGGCGTCAATGTTTATTGGTATTGAGCTTATCTCATTACCTTTATTCGGCTTAGTGGCTTATACCTTTGAGCGTAGTAAAACGTTAGAAGCCGGTATTAAGTACATGTTGTTATCTGCTGCGGCGTCTTCTTTCCTACTCTTTGGTATTGCGCTGCTCTATGCAGAATCAGGTAGTTTAAGTTTTGTTGCTGTAGGACGAAGCTTAATGGATAGCCAAATTCATGCCCCGCTGATCTTGATTGGTATGGGGATGCTAATTGTTGGATTTGGTTTTAAACTGTCACTGTTTCCATTCCAGTTATGGACGCCGGATGTGTATCAAGGTGCTCCAGCACCGGTATCTGCATTCTTAGCGACAGGCAGTAAAATTGGTATTTTTGCTGTGTTGATGCGCTTGTTCTTGGAAGCGCCAGTTGCCCACAGTGAGACACTCGCAACAGTGATTACCATCATTGCTATTGCGTCTATCTTGTTTGGTAACTTACTGGCGATTACACAAAAAAGCGCAAAACGCCTATTGGGTTACTCATCGATAGCACACATGGGGTATTTACTGGTTGCATTAGTTTCATTGCGTAATGAACCTGATGTTGCTCAAATCACAGTGGCAATATATTTAGCGGGTTATTTGTTCGCGAGCCTCGGTGCATTTGGTGTTATCAGTATTATCTCTAGTCCTTATCGTGGTGATGATCAAGACGACTTCAGTGCATTCCGTGGATTGTTCTGGCACAAACCAGTATTAGCTATTGTAATGACTGTGATGATGTTATCCCTTGCAGGAATTCCAATTACATTAGGCTTTATTGGTAAGTTCTATGTCATCGTCTCTGCTGTATACGCTGATTTGTGGTGGTTGACGGGTGCGGTGGTTGTAGGTAGTGCTATTGGTTTATATTATTACCTACGCTTTATGGCGAGTCTTTATAGCCGTGATGCGGAACATGCTGAGCGTTATACTGGGCCTGAAAAAGCAACACTGGGTACGGTATTCGCCGCTATCTGCGCAGTTTTAGTCATTGTATTCGGTGTTTGGCCACAGCCATTAATTGATATTGCGACAACTGCATTGGCTGCTATTCACTAGCCCTTAGGTTTAACATATCATTAAATTGATAAAGGCCGGTTACTTCATTACAATGAGTAACCGGCCTTTTTTTAATCGGGTAGTTGGCGCTGATATTGATATTCAATATCATCTAAATAAGTGATTAATATTTTAGCTTCGATGTTGATTTGTGCTAGATCTGGGGTTTGTTCTGCAATATTCTGATTAATAAAATGACACCATGATCCCCAGTAATTTTTAAGTAATTCAATTTGCGTGATAATAATATATTTCTGCGTATCAATAACTGTAATTTCATTAGAAATATCAATTAGTTGTGTCATGTTGACCACTAGGTTGTCGATATTGTTTTCCTCTTTTCGTAAATCAATAAGTTGCTGATTGAGATAAAGCCTAACATCGACGAGTTTCTTAAACTCTAATCCGCCATCAACCATAGTTAATAATTTTTTAACATAAATAATAGCGGCTTTTAATATATCTTTTTTGTTTGGTGGAATGCTAATTAAGTCAATGATATCATCGCCAATGAAATACTTTTCAAAAAAGTCTAATAAATTACCATTTAAGATTATTTCTTCTGCTGCTATAACAATTGAAAGGTGATTGTTGATTTCACTTATTTTCCATAAAGTATTCTCTCTCGCTTTAATTAGCATTTCTTTTTTATTAGTATATTGTTTACGTTTTGTTCTATTAGGTTCATCGAGTTGATACACTAATAATCCATCTGATAAAATATTTAGTTTTGAAATTATGCGTTCTAATTCACTTTTTAAATCAATTAAGTCATCAATAAAATTGGTAGTTAAAATATCTGTATTTTTTTCTATTATACTATCTAAGTCATTAATGAGAATGTAATTTGATTTTATTTTCAATATTGGAATAGAGCTTCTTATAAACTCATTAAGCTGTTCTATTTTAACTGATATTTTTTTTATTCGATTATGAATAATAAGATCATAACTGATGATGTTTTTATTAAATGCATTTATATTATTTGAAATGCATCTTAAATTATATATGTCTATAGAGGGTGATATAGGCAAAACAAAATTATTTTTCATATTAATACCTTTTGCTTAATTAAATTTCATTTTCTAATGACTCATCAAAGACAGAAATTAAATGAACGGAATAATCCTTAATAGCAGCCCAAGAAGAAATTATACGTTTGAACTGAACAACAAAGCGTATTAATTTATCAGCATCATTTATTTTTTTAAATACATCTATGGATTGATTTATCTCTGTCAGAATGGCTAACCACATATAATCTAAATGATCAACTGCGAGCCGAGCATCTTTAAAAAAACCTTCAATTTTCTGTAAACTAATTTGAATTTCAAATATTGTTTTTTTAATGAGTTGATCTTGATTCATCTTTTTATTCATTTCTTGAATTTCTTGTAATGCTGCATTTTTAAGCTTACGTATTTTTTCTGCTTCAATACCAAAGATACTACCTGTGATAATAAGACCAATGATTCCACCCGCTAAACCAGTAAAGCAAAGTTTTACGAAGTGGTCATATTCGAGTTCAAGCTGGTGTACCTCCTGCTTTTTATGCATTATTTCCTCTTTTAAAAAATCCTCAGAGTTATCATTATTAGCAGAATCTAATTGCTGATAAATTCCTTTAACATTGAACATTAATGATTCAACATGTTGAAAGTCAGATAAATAGCCTCCAATTATATGGACCCGAAAATCTGAAACGGTATTTTTAGTTTTGATGGTTTTTATTGATTGTTGTTTTATATCATTTTTAATATACTCTAAGATGCAAACAAGTTCTGTTGCTATCTGTTGGTCATCACTTTGATATTTTATGTCAGCCAACTGTTCTTGGCTTAATTCATCTAAGCTGCTAGTTGTTTGTTTAATTATTGGCATATGATTAATATATTCAATAACTTGCTTTCCAGTTTGAGTTATATTTCGACTAGTTAATGCCAAATCTATAGATTGTTGTTTGACTTGCTGTTCAACATTATCCCAATTATTTGCATGTTCACGAATATTAAGAATAATATCCGTTAATTCAGTGGCAGGAATAGGTAATTTAGTTGATTCATCAATATTAAACCATTTCAGGATATCATCATTTTTTGTCGGAAATGCGAGTGAAGATTGAACATAATTTTTTATATTAAGTAAATCATCTAATGTAAATATACCTGGGGGGCGCACAGATAAAGGATCTTGGTTTGCTAATAAAGCAAGAGTTGCATCGGCTATATCTTCTTTTTCAATGATTCTATCGTAATTAACTTGATTGTTCATTATTCATTTCCATTTAATTAGGTTAGTAGTATTGAGTTTTATTTTTAGCGTAAATTCTCATTTTAATTTAATGTTGGAAGTAGGTATTTGGTAAATTACGCTAAAACTATCAGTGATACTGATATTAAAAAATGAAAATGTCCGCTAAAAAACAGTTCATGAGATAAATGATAAAATTAAGGTAAGTTCTGTAGTTTATAAGTTCAAATTATTATTGAAAGGGAAGTTAATTTATTAGTAATAACAATATACAACCTTTTTTATGCGAAAAGTATTATTTAATTAAATCTTAATTTTAAATAACACATAAAGTAGAGTGAATTTAGCAATAGATTTGCGTTATTAAATAGGTTTTAAGAGACTCTTATTAAAAGAAAAATTTAAACATATTAGTATGTAAAATCATTATTCTTTTTAGTGGGGGTGGGTTTACCTATTTGAGCATTCTAGATTTTTTATTCCCTCATCTATCTGTCTTCCTGAGTGAAATTTAACCTTTTTAATCAATTATTTCGTATTAATTCACAATTTATCAACTAATTGAATGATTATGTAATCATATAAGCTATATAATAATCTATACTGACAATCTTGAGAGAAAAACGAGTCTGTTAGGATACATTTGTTCATTATGTGCTCTTCTTATAGCTGTAAATAATCAATGTTTTAATAAATTACATTGCGCTATATAATAATTCGAAGTAAATCTGTGGTGATGTGGCAGTAGGGATCTAGAGTGAACTATAAAAAAATCGATAATTTAATAACTGAAATTCTTAACCATTTGTCTACGTTGACACTAAAATCGGAACAATACACTCGCTTTGTTTGGCAGCTCGATGGGCAGTTGTCATTTCCAGGCTTAGTGTGGTTGTCTGAGCAATCTTGTTATCCACAATTCTACTGGTATCAACGTACGGGCGCTGAAGAATGCAGTGCGGTTGGTATGGTCAAATCTTTCAATATTACTGCTGATGCAGAACAATTCCTCTCTCAGTATCCAGATACTGCGGATGTGCGCCTGTGGGGCTTAAATGGTTGGAATGCGGTGGGTGAAGGTCTTTCGCAAGAGATTAAACAGCAGGCAACATTTTGTTTTCTTCCGCGTTTAGAAATTTTCAGGTCGCGTTCAAATGTCACCGTGAGTCTTAATATTGATGGTGAGGAGGATAGACTCAACGCTATTGCATTTTTACAACAATTAAAGCCCACTTCGCAGACCACGCTTTCACTGTCTGCCAATATTATTGCTCAAGAACATATTCCCGAACATGATGAATGGTGTTCTTTATTAACCAGCGCTATTGATGATATGAAAGCGGGGAAAATGGAAAAGGTAGTGATGGCGCGTGAAACCAAACTGACGTTATCCAATCCAATTTCAGCGGCTGAATTTTTGTATATTAGTCAGCAAGTTAATCATCATTGCTATCATTTCATGATGGCTTTTAATCAATACTCTGGTTTTATCTCATCAACACCTGAGCGGCTTTATTTGCGCCAAGGTGCACAGCTGAATTCTGAAGCACTCGCAGGAACCGTTGCAAATCATACCGACGATATTATTGCCGCAGAAAATGCAAAATGGTTGATGGAAGATAATAAAAATCAACATGAAAATTTAGTGGTCGTTGATGATATTTGCCAGCAATTACAGGGCGCAGTAACAGGTATCGATGTTTCATCTGCAAAAGTGATCCGCCTACGTAAAATTCAACATTTATATCGTTCGATTTCGGCAACCTTGATATCACCCTCTGACAGTGATTGTTTACAACGTTTGCAACCTACCGCTGCGGTTTGCGGTTTGCCAAGAACAGTAGCACGTGATTTCTTAGCTAAAAATGAATCATTTTCGCGAGAGTGGTATGCAGGAACCGGCGGCTTCATGAGTTTGAATAAGAGTGAGTTTGCTGTTTCTTTACGCTGCGCAAAAATTAAAGGTACCCAAGTTTCTCTCTATTCTGGGGCAGGGATCGTGAGTGGTTCAGATCCTGAGCAAGAATGGGACGAAATTGAAAATAAAGCGGCAGGGCTTAAGTCATTGCTAGAACATAACTAAATCTATAAATTAAAAACCATAAAGTAAAAGTGGTTATTTTCTTTTATTTTCAACTAGTTCATCAAAAATTGTTTTGAGATCAAGAAATATTTATCAACCGGACTAAACTAGTTGATAATAAACAATCTGCCGAGCACATTATGTCGAATTCTGCTTTTAATATACGTTGGGCTGAGATCATTGTTGAAGCACTTGCCCGTCATGGTATGAAACACGTCTGTATTGCACCAGGGTCACGTTCAACGCCCTTGACCCTCGCGGCAATCAGTAATAGTAAGCTCCATTGCCATACGCATTTTGATGAACGGGGTTTAGGTCATCTTGCGTTAGGTCTTGCGAAAGCAAGCTCAGAGCCTGTGGGTGTCATTGTCACATCAGGAACAGCGGTGGCTAATCTTTATCCTGCGTTAATTGAAGCAGGACTGACTGGTGAGAAAGTTGTTTTTTTAACTGCGGATAGACCGCCTGAATTGATCGACTGTGGGGCTAATCAAGCCATTCGGCAGACACACATTTTTGCTTCTCATCCTTCCCAAAGCTTAATGCTTCCTAGACCAACCAAAGATATTAGTGCTAAGTGGCTTGTTACTGCTATTGATAATGGCATGAATCAGTTACTGCATGGCGGTTTTCATATTAATTGCCCGTTTGCAGAACCTTTATATGGTGATACTGATGGCGAGTATGAATGGCAAAAAACACTGGGTGATTGGTGGACATCAAACCATCCTTGGTTAATTGAACCACCAACAAACTCAGTCGCATTGGTCGCTGATTGGTATTTTTGGCGACAAAAAAAAGGCGTTGTGATTGCGGGTCGCATGAGTGCAAGCGATGGTGAGTTAGTTAATCAGTGGGCGCAACAACTTGGTTGGCCAATAATTGGTGATATTTTATCTCAGACTGGGCAACCTTATCCGTGCGCAGATCTCTGGTTACAACACCCACTCGCTCAAGAACGGTTAAAACAAGCTGAACTTGTTGTTCAATTTGGCTCTAGTTTAACGGGTAAAAGGTTGTTGCAGTGGCAATCTGAATGTCAGCCACAAGAGTATTGGCTTATTGATTCGATTGCTGGGCGCTTAGATCCTGCGAATCATAATGGACGCAAATTAACCTGTTCAATTAAGGGCTGGATAGAAAATCATCCCGCACAGCCACGCAGTTTGTGGTGTGATGATTTACCTCAATTGGCAGAAAAAGCACAGCAATTAGTGAAATCTCAATTACAAGGTCAGTATTCTGAAGCCGCTATTGCTCATCAACTTCCTGAATTATTACCGCCAAAAGGTCAGCTATTTGTTGGTAATAGTTTAATTGTTCGATTGATTGATGCCTTAGCTCAATTACCAATTAGTTATCCGGTTTATAGTAATCGCGGCGCCAGTGGTATCGATGGTCTCATTTCCACCATGGCAGGTGTACAGCGCGCTAAAGCAAGACCTACACTGGGTATTGTTGGTGACATTTCAGCGCTCTATGATTTAAATAGCCTTGCATTGTTACGTGAGCCCTCAGCGCCAACCGTCTTGATTGTGGTGAATAATAACGGTGGGCAAATTTTTTCAATGCTACCTACCGCTGATGAGGCAAGGCAGAAATATTATTGCATGCCGCAAAATGTGAGTTTTGAGCCAGCAGCAAAAATGTTTGGACTGCAATATTGTGCACCAACAGATTGGCTGACATTAAAAGATACGATTCAACAATTTTGGCATAATCAATATGGAACATTATTAGTTGAATTAGTTGTTGATGGTGATGAAGGGGCCAGAACACTGAAGAAACTACTTGAAGATGTGGTCAGTTTTTGATGTTAGCAGCTCATCAATATAATACGGACAAAAAATCACCTTGGCTTATTTGGTTACACGGATTACTCGGTAGCGCGGCTGATTGGCAACCTATTATTGCACATTGTAGTGATCACCCATCTTTAGTGGTTGATTTACCCGGTCACGGTGATTCACAGGTTTTTGGCTGTGATAGTTTTAGCCATTTTGACCAGCAACTCAGTGCACTTTTACAGCACTATAATATAAAAGAATATTATTTGATCGGTTATTCATTGGGCGCAAGACTTGCTATGCATTATGCTTGTTTTCAGCCCGCTGAAGGGCTTAAAGGGCTTGTGATTGAAGGGGGAAACGTGGGTTTAATTGATAACCAAGAACGTTTAGCCCGCAATAAGCACGATCATCTTTGGGCGCAGCGCTTTCGCCAAGAACCGATTGAACAGGTATTAAAGGGGTGGTATCAGCAAGGCGTTTTTGCTGATTTAACCTCCTCTCAGCGTCAACAATTAATTGCATTACGTAGTTTGAATAACCCACAAAGGGTCGCGGATATGTTGGAAAATACATCATTATCTAAGCAACCTTTTCTTGTGGATAAACTACAACAGCTAACCGTCCCATATTGTTACTTTTGTGGCGAAAGGGATCAAAAATTTCGAAGCGTTTCGCAACAATACGCATTGCCGTTAACGCTGATTGCAAATGCAGGGCATAATGCTCATCGGGAAAATCCGCAAAGCTATGCAACTGCACTTCACTATTTTTTATCACACTGTGGTTAAAGGAACTTGATAATGATGTATCCGAGCGAAGAAAAATTGTATGCCCCGATTGAATGGAAAGATTGCTCTGAAGGATTTGATGATATTTTATATCACAAGTCTCCAGAGGGTATTGCCAAAATCACCATTAATCGTCCTCAAGTCCGTAATGCTTTTCGCCCACAGACTGTCAAAGAAATGATCCAAGCATTATCAGATGCACGCTATGACGATAACATTGGGACTATTATTCTAACGGGTGAAGGCGAGAAAGCTTTCTGCGCAGGTGGTGACCAGAAAATTCGTGGTGACTACGGCGGGTACCGTGATGAAAGTGGTACCCATCATTTAAATGTATTAGATTTCCAACGCCAAATTCGAACTTGTCCAAAACCGATTGTTGCAATGGTCGCAGGTTTTGCTATTGGTGGTGGTCACGTATTGCATATGATGTGCGATCTCACTATTGCAGCAGAGAATGCAGTATTTGGTCAAACGGGTCCTAAAGTCGGTTCTTTTGATGGTGGTTGGGGGGCTTCTTATATGGCTCGCATCGTAGGTCAAAAGAAAGCGCGTGAAATTTGGTTCCTGTGCCGTCAATATGATGCTAAAGAAGCTTTAGATATGGGCTTAGTTAATACTGTTGTGCCTAATGCTGACTTAGAAAAAGAAACTGTCCGTTGGTGCCGTGAAATGTTAGAAAATAGCCCAATGGCGCTGCGCTGTTTGAAAGCGGCTTTAAATGCAGACTGTGATGGTCAAGCAGGGTTACAAGAGCTCGCTGGTAATGCAACTATGTTGTTCTACATGACAGAAGAAGGTCAGGAAGGACGTAATGCATTTAATGAGAAACGTGCCCCTGATTTTTCTAAATATAAGCGTAATCCATAATGCGTAAAGCGACACTTTATTCATTCAGCCTGCCAATGGAGGCAGGCATTATCCTTCGTTATCAACGACTGAAAACCCGCGATGGGCTACTGGTCTGTTTACAGGATGGGGATAGCGAAGGTTGGGGAGAGATTTCACCTCTACCTGAGTTTAGTCAAGAAACCTTAGCAGATGCTACTGCCAATGTGATTGATTGGCTAAATGAATGGGTAAGTAACGGTAATATCTCTGATAGCTTATTGCCATCAGTGGCCTTCGGTTGCAGTTGTGCATTAGCTGAATTGACCGGAAAATTGCCTCAACAAGCGAATTATCGTAAAGCGCCTTTGTGTAGTGGCGATCCTGATGATTTGATTTTAAGCCTTGCAGCAATGGATGGCGACAAAGTCGCGAAGGTGAAGGTTGGGCTATATGAAGCGGTTCGTGATGGCATGGTCGCAAATATATTGCTTGAAGCCGTTCCCGAACTAAAACTACGTTTGGATGCGAACCGCAGTTGGACTCGCGCAAAAGCGGATGGTTTTGCTAAATATATTAATCCTGAATATCGTGACCGTATTGCTTTTCTTGAAGAGCCTTGTAAAACCCGTGAAGAATCTTTGCAATTTTCCGCAGAGACTGGCATCGCTATCGCATGGGATGAAAGTGTTCGTGAAGCCGACTTTAAAGTTGAAGCATTACCAGGTGTTGCTGCTATCGTGATAAAACCTACATTGACGGGAAGTTTATCTTATTGTCAGTCTTTAATCGAAGAAGCTCATCGATTGGGCTTACAAGCGGTTATTAGCTCATCAATTGAAACCAGTTTTGGTTTGACTCAACTTGCTCGCATCGCAGACTGGCTGACACCTGATACGATACCAGGGCTAGATACCGTCTCTTTAATCCAATCCCAATTAGTACGTCCGTGGCCACAATGTGAAATTCCAGTGCAACAATTAGATGAATTGACAATTGTATGGCAGAAGTAGTCCATTTTACAGACTGGCCATGGCAACACTGGGCCAGTCTTCAACCTGATACTATTGCATTAGTCACAGATACTGAGCGTTATACTTGGCGTTCATTCAGTGAGCACGTTTATCAATTAGCCGCGTACTTTGCTCGCCAAGGTTTACAAAAGCATCAAGCCGTTATTTTGCGAGGTAAAAACAGTGTTGAACTGTTATTGAGCCAACTCGCCATCATTGCTAGTGGCGCACGCGTATTACCTCTTAATCCGCGTTTACCGGATAGGTTACTTGATGAATTACTGCCACACCTTAATATTGATTTTGTGATTGATTTTGTGATTGATTTTGATGGTTTGGGTACGCTAACGAAAGATTATCCCACTTTAGAATATTCCAATTTTTTATTATTTACTGCAAATGATGATTTTCAGTTGATGCAATATACTGAAGCATTAAACCTGCCAGCAACACTGATTTTGACTTCAGGTTCAACTGGCTTACCTAAAGCGGCGGTTCACCATGTTACAGCGCATTTGAATAGTGCGGAAGGTGTTATTAACGTGATGAATTACCAGCAACAAGATTGTTGGTTGCTCTCTTTGCCTTTATTTCACGTTTCAGGACAAGGTATCATTTGGCGATGGTTATTACGTGGTGGTGGTCTTTCAATTATGACTCGTCCATTAATTGAAGCCTTACAAAAAGCCACGCATGCATCGTTAATTCCAACTCAGTTGTGGCGCTTACTTAATCAAGACACTGCCCCTGACACTGCGTTAAAAGAAGTTTTGCTCGGTGGTGCGACTATTCCAACAGCCCTGACTGATTTGGCAGCAAGCCGTGATATTGTCTGCTGGAGTGGTTATGGCATGACAGAAATGGCATCTACCGTTTGCGCTAAGCGTGCCGATGGTAAAAAAGGTGTCGGTATTGCGCTAAAAGGTAAGCAAGTGCGTATCGTTAATGATGAAATCCAAATTCAATCATCGAGTCAAGCAATGGGGTATTGGTTTGATGGCGAAATTAAGCCCTTAAAATGTACAGAGGGTTGGTTCCAAACCAATGATAAAGGCGCATTTATTGAAAACGAATACCAAATATTAGGTCGTTTAGATAACGTATTTATCAGCGGTGGGGAATGCGTGCAGCCAGAAGATATCGAAGCCATTATTAATAGCCATCCCAAAGTTGTACAAAGTTTTGTTATTCCTATTGATGACGCTGAATTTGGTCAACGCCCTGTGGCTGTTATTGAGCTTGATGATAGTGAGGAATTGAATGACATTGCTGCATGGTTAAAAGATAAGGTCGCGCCTTATCAATATCCTATGGCTTATTATCGTCTAGCTAATGAATTAAAGGCGAGTGGAATTAAAGTTTCCCGACAACAAATCAAAAACTGGCTATTAAAAGAAAGCGAGTAAAACTTGAAATTGCTCGGTTGCTTTGCGTCATGAATGGAAGAAATTGAAAATCAGGCTCTATTTTTAGAGCCTGATAATTAATATTTAAGCATTACTTCAGTGCATTCAACGCTTTTTCAACACCAGCACCATATTCAGGATGGACTTGTTTGAATAATGCAATTTGACGTACTTGTGTCGTCTCAGTAGCATCAATTAGTTCACCTGCGATACGTTGGAACATACGTTGGTGTTCTGCATCGTCTAATAGTTCATACAATGCTCGTGGCTGGCTGAAATAGTCTTGGTCTTCACGATGATCCCAATGGTCAGCAGCACCTTCAATAGATAATGGCGGCTCACTATAATCAGGTTGTTCTTGGAATAAACCAGCTTCATTTGGTTCGTAGGTAACGTTATTGCCACTGTTACCATCAACACGCATTGCGCCATCACGGTGATAATTATGGAATGGACAACGTGGTGCATTTACTGGGATCTGATGGTGGTTAACTCCGAGGCGATAACGATGTGCATCACCATAAGAGAATAAGCGGCCTTGTAACATTCTATCTGGTGAGAAACCAATTCCAGGGACGATATTGGCTGGACTAAATGCGGCTTGTTCAACATCAGAGAAATAGTTATTTGGATTACGGTTAAGTTCGAAATAGCCGACATCAATTAATGGATAATCTTTATGTGGCCAAACTTTAGTCAAATCAAATGGGTTATAAGGCACTTGCGATGCTTCTTTCTCTGGCATGATTTGGACTTGTAAATTCCAACGTGGAAAATCATTTTTTTCAATAGACTCAAACAGGTCACGTTGGGAGCTTTCCCTATCTTTAGCAACGATTTGCTCTGCTTGTTCATCGGAGAGGTTTTTAATGCCTTGTTGGCAACGGAAATGGAATTTTACCCAGTAACGTTCATTGTTGCTATTGATGAAGCTATAAGTATGGCTACCAAAACCATGCATGTTACGGTAGCTTTGTGGAATGCCCCTGTCACTCGCATCAATGGTTAATTGGTGTAAAGACTCAGGTAATTGGGAGAAGAAAGCCCATTTGTGTTCCATGGTGCGTAAGTTAGAGCGCGGATCGCGTTTTACCACATGGTTTAAATCTGGGAATTTTAAAGGGTCACGGAAATAGAAGACAGGCGTGTTGTTACCCACCATATCCCAATTTCCCTCTTCTGTATAAAACTTGAGGGCAAAGCCGCGAATATCACGTTCGGCATCAGCTGCACCACGTTCACCCGCAACAGTTGAGAAGCGTGCAAACATCTCTGTTTTTTTACCGACTTCTGAAAAAATCTTAGCACGGGTATATTGAGAAATATCATGGGTGACGGTAAAAGTCCCAAAAGCGCCTGAACCTTTAGCATGCATACGTCGTTCTGGGATGACCTCACGATCAAAATGGGCTAATTTTTCTAAAAACCAAACATCTTGTAACAACATTGGACCGCGTTTACCTGCTGTCATAACATTATTGTTATTGGCAACTGGTGCTCCAGAGGCGGTAGTAAGACCTTTTTTTGTCATCATATGCTCCATTGCTTTGGATTTATAAACTGTATAAAAGTAATTAACTAGTTAATTTTCTTGTGATAATTAATATTATTTACTATAAAAAACGCATGATTTAGTATAGTAAGTATTAAATTAATAATCTAATCAGAACAACCAATTACTGCAATTAAGGTAACAAGACAGTCTTTTACGTTCTATTGGGTGTTGTAATAGTATATACCCTTTATAAAAACATGGTTATAGGTTAAATAGTGAATTTATCGTGCTTTTATCATGTTGATTGCGTAAATCTTGGTAAGAATGACTGAGAAAAAAGATAAAATCGCGTAGTATCCCTACGTAATAATATAATGAGGATAATAATTATGCGTAAAGTTTTACTTATCGTCGCTGCAACGACCCCACTTTTTTGGGGAACAGCACATGCAGTTTCAGTTAGCGCTCAAGCGGGTAAACACTATACTGAATTAGATGCAAGCCTTGGTAATCGTAATGCGGGCCTGGCTTTGAATGGCTCATGGGCACGTAGTGATCATGATGGTCAGCTCGGTAGCGTTGGTGCAACATTTGGTTTGCCAGTAGGTCCGTTTGCTGCTTATGTTGGGGGAAAAGCATTATATTTATCACCTGATAACAATAGCAACGGTGCTGCACTTGCTGTAGGTGGTGGATTAAACTGGCAAGCATTGCCTTCGCTCAACATTTATGGTGAAGCATATGGTGCGCCAGAATCCCTGACATCTGGCAGTAAATCCTATGTTGAAGCTAAAGCAGGGGCGCGCTATACCGTATTTAAACCATTATCTATTGATGCAGGTTATCGTGTAATAGAAATGAAAGGCACACATAATAAGTCTAACGAGAAAATTGCAGATGGACTGTACCTTGGTGCGGGTCTCTCATTTTAATTTGTTTTATCTTGTAGACTATAAGCTATTTAGGATTGCCAAAGGGCATACTTATGTATGCACTTTTGGTAACTTTCGTTACGGCTTAGCTACAGTGTGACTTTTTTGAAAAATAATTAAGCTTAGTAATTTGAAATAAAAAAATACCCCAAAGATTGAAAACAATTTTGGGGTATTTTTTATAGTATCAATAGTTAATTCAAACTAGCCTACATTGGGCAAATATCCTGCCACAATTGAAAATTGGATAGCGATTACGGCGAAACCACATAATAGAACTAGCGCTAATATAGGGAAGCCGCCTTTAACTTGGTATTGACCTTTAGCTTCAACTTTTCGAACTCGCATTGTTAATAATGCAGGAATAATCAGTGCTAATACAGATAGTGCAACGGCGGCATAAGTTAACGCCTGAACAAAGCTACTGAAAAATAGCGCTGCTAATAATGGTGGAACGAAGGTGAGCAAGCCTGTTTGCACACGGCCTATTAAACGATTACTACGTTTGAAAAGGTCTGCGAGATAATCAAATAAACCTAAAGCCACACCTAAGAATGAAGTTGCTAGTGCTAAATCCATAAATAGGCTGACTGCAATATTCACTTTTGGTGCTGAAACAACATCACGGATCGCGGTTAATAAACCGTTTAATCCAGACTCTTGGGCGAGAATACCCATGAAGGTGCTTGATGGAATTGAGCCTAATGTGGCAATTTGCCATAAAATATAAGCAACTAATGGAATCGCACTACCAGTGAGGAAAATCATCCGTAATTTACGAACATCCCCATTCATGTAGTTGACTAAGCTTGGCACGCTGCCATGGAAGCCGAAAGAGGTGAAAATAACCGGTACAGCAGCAAGTAGCAGGCCTTTTTCAAGTGGCATGGTACTCAAATTGACAGCTTCAGCATGAGGCATCATAACGACAAGCATGATAACTAAAAAAATAGTTTTTGCTGTAAATAGTATTCTATTAATAAAATCAACAGAGTGCGTGCCAACACATACAACAGCGCCCCCAACAAGGGTAAATAGAACAATTGCAGTATTCGTTGAGACCTTGATACCCCACCAAGAAGACAAACTATCTGAGATTAGGACACCCGCCCCACCAATATAAGCGGTAGTTAGTGCATACATTAATAGCAGCATACTCAGACCTGTCGCGAGTTGACCCGCAGGGCCAAGATATTTTTTTGCGATAGTCCCTAAACCCATATTGGCAGGATTATGTTGATAAACCTCTACCAGTAATAATGAGGTATAACTCATTAACATCCATAACCCAATAAGTAAACAGACGATACCTGTAAAACCTACACCTGCAGCGGCAAGCGGCATTGCCAACATCCCTGCGCCTATTGTTGTTCCTGCAACGATTAACACACTGCCAAGAGTACGATTCTTCACAAGTTCCTCTGATTGAATTCGATATATTAATTTGCCAAGCAGATTATGCGATTGTGATTAACCTGTCAAATCAAAAGTACAGGTGGTGTAATATTATGTTTACACTTGTATGATATAAATAATAGTGAGTTTTAAAAAGCATTAATAATATAAAAAAATGGCAAGGATAAATATTAATATAAATTATGAATTAAGATGATTAAAGGTAAATTTCAAGAGGGGAAAATGTTATCAGGTATGATTTAATTGCTTGATTTTACTTGAATTTAATTTTAACAGAGCAGTATGGCAGTTACTTAAGTTGAATTTTGTGACAGTGGCTAAAAAAAGACCTTAAAAATAAAATTAAATTCATTTTTAAATTATCATAAATCAAATTCACGCTTCAATATCATCCGGATAATGTATAGAAACCTATATATAAGGATGGAACTATGGACTTTATGATTCAGCTTGCCATTATTCTCGTTTGCTTGTTCTACGGGGCAAAGAAAGGGGGAATGGCATTGGGGCTTTTGGGTGGTGTCGGCCTCGTTATACTTGTCTTTGGGTTCGGTTTGCCGCCAGGAAAACCGCCTGTAGACGTCATGCTCGTAATTATTGCTGTTGTTGCAGCATCAGCAACTTTACAAGCATCAGGCGGTTTGGATGTCATGCTGCAAATTGCAGAACGACTATTACGTAAAAATCCAAAATACATCTCTATTGTGGCACCATTTGTGACTTGTATCTTAACCATGTTGTGCGGTACTGGGCATGTGGTATATACAATTTTGCCAATTATCTATGATGCGGCTATTAAAAATAATATTCGTCCAGAAAGACCAATGGCAGCCAGTAGTATTGGGGCTCAAATGGGGATCATTGCCAGCCCAGTATCAGTGGCTGTGGTATCACTAGTCGCGATGCTAAATGGAGTGACAATTAATGGGCAATCCCTTGAGTTTCTAGATTTACTTGCAATCACTATTCCATCAACTCTACTTGGTATTTTAGCTATTGGTATTTTTAGCTGGTTCAGAGGGAAAGATCTCGATAAAGACCCGGTGTTCCAAGAGTTTATATCTGTACCGGAAAATCATGATTATGTATACGGCGGAAGTGTCACTTTACTGAATACAAAATTACCTAAGATTAATTGGGTGGCAATGTGGATATTCTTGGGCTCTATTGCTGTTGTCGCATTGCTTGGTGCATTCACTGAATTGAGACCGTTAATTAATGGCAAGCCATTATCAATGGTACTTGTTATTCAGATGTTTATGTTATTAGCTGGTGCATTGATCATTATTGTTTGTAAAACGAACCCAGCACAAATATCTAAGAATGAAGTCTTTCGCTCAGGGATGATTGCTATCGTTGCGGTATATGGTATCGCTTGGATGGCTGAAACCATGTTCGGCGCGCACATGGATGAAATCAAAGGCACTTTAGGAGCATTAGTCAAAGACTTCCCTTGGGCTTATGCCATTGTTCTATTGTTAGTGTCTAAGTTTGTTAACTCCCAAGCGGCAGCTTTGGCTGCGGTAGTTCCTATCGCTTTGGGCATTGGCGTTGATCCTGCTTATATTATTGCATCTGCTCCTGCCTGTTATGGTTATTATATTTTACCGACATATCCAAGCGATCTCGCTGCTATCCAGTTTGACCGTTCGGGTACAACACGTATCGGTAAATATGTTATTAATCACAGCTTTATTTTACCGGGATTGATTGGTGTCGGTGTATCCTGCGTCTTTGGTTGGGTATTTGCTGCGATGTATGGCTATTTGTAAAAGAAAGGCGAAATAGAGTTGTTTTGGTAAAATAACTGCGATTGCACAATTTAATATGACAATGACATTATTATATTAAAGATAAACGGTGCAATCGCGGTATTAATATAGATTTAGAAGAGCTAACCGATTTCAATATCTGAAAGGGGCTGGCAACAACAGGGCAGTATTTCACCTTCTTGAACATAGGCGAGGGGCTTATGTTTATACCCCACTTTTCCTTTGTGTAACGTCACTCGGCATGAACCGCAGTAGCCTTCACGGCACTGATATTCAGCCGGAATACGACTATCTTCAAGTGCTTCCAATAAACAAGAGTGAACGTCAGCATGGTAGGGGATCTGCACACCCTGCGTTAAACGCAGGGTGACTTTATGACTTGCCATAATTAGAGTTCGAAATCACTCAGATCGTCGGTATCAACTTGAGAGTCAATTTGGCCGACTAAATAAGAACTGACTTCAACTTCTTGTGGCGCCACTTGAACGTTATCTGAAACTAGCCAAGCGTTAATCCATGGGATCGGATTTGAACGACCTTCAAATGGTAATTTGAGTCCAACAGCTTGCATACGAATATTGGTAATATATTCAACATACTGGCAAAGTATGTCTTTATTTAAACCAATCATCGAGCCTTCGCTAAATAGGTATTCAGCCCACTCTTTTTCTTGCTCTGCCGCATTAACAAATAATTGATAACACTCTTGTTCACATTCAGCTGCAATTTCTGCCATCTCTGGGTCATCTTGACCTGAACGAAGCAAATTCAGCATATGCTGTGTACCTGTGAGGTGAAGAGCTTCATCACGAGCAATCAGTTTGATGATTTTTGCATTACCTTCCATTAATTCGCGTTCTGCGAAAGCAAAGGAACAAGCAAAACTGACATAAAAACGGATAGCTTCAAGAGCATTAACACTCATTAAGCACAGATACAGCTGCTTTTTCAGTGCGCGCAGTGAAACAACTACTTGTTTACCATTACAAGTATGAGTACCTTCACCAAACATGTGGTAATAGTTAGTCATCTCAATAAGTTTGTCATAGAAAGATGAGATATCTTTTGCGCGCTTGAGTATTTCTTCATTCTCGACAATATCATCGAAAATGATTGCTGGGTCATTAACGATATTACGAATGATATGCGTGTATGAACGAGAGTGAATAGTCTCTGAAAATGACCAAGTTTCAATCCATGTTTCTAATTCAGGAATTGAAATTAGAGGCAAAAGTGCCACATTAGGGCTGCGACCTTGAATTGAGTCAAGCAGCGTTTGGTATTTCAAATTACTAATAAAAATATGTTTTTCATGATCTGGCAATGCGTTGTAGTTGATACGGTCGCGAGACACGTCAACTTCTTCCGGACGCCAGAAAAATGACAATTGTTTTTCAATCAATTTCTCAAAAATAGGATATTTTTGCTGATCGTAGCGTGCAACGTTAACAGGCTGGCCGAAAAACATCGGCTCCTGTAGTTGATCATTCTTAGTTTGAGAAAAAGTCGTATATGTATGTGACATAACCATTCCTATTAAATTTTACACGCGCCGCCTTCACAATCGGAATCCGCTGACTCAACAACTTCTTCCAGATCGCCTTGAACATCATCCGCGCCATCGCGAGTGTTGTGATAGTAAAGTGTTTTCACACCAAACTTATAGGCGAGCAATAAATCTTTTAGCAATTGGTTCATTGGTACTTTGCCGCTCGAAAAGTGAGTTGGGTCATAGTTTGTATTGGCCGAAATCGATTGATCGATAAATTTCTGCATAATACCAACGAGTTGCAAATAGCCGCTATTTGATGGCATTTGCCATAATAGCTCATAAGCACCTTTTAGGTTTTCGTAGTCAGGAACAACTTGACGCAAAATACCATCTTTCGATGCCTTAATACTGATATAGCCACGTGGTGGCTCAATACCATTGGTTGCGTTAGAAATCTGAGATGATGTTTCTGAAGGCATCAATGCAGATAATGTTGAGTTACGCAGACCGTGTTGCTGAATATCTTTGCGTAGTGTTTCCCAATCATAATGCAATGGCTCATTAGTTAATTTATCGAGGTCTTTTTTATAAGTATCGATAGGCAAAACGCCTTGTGAATAAGTCGTTTCGTTAAACCATGGGCAAGCGCCTTGTTCTTTGGCTAATTCATTAGAGGCTTTCAACAGGTAATATTGAATGGCTTCGAATGTTTTATGTGTCAAATTATTTGCACTACCGTCGGAATAGCGAACTCCATGCTTAGCTAAATAGTAAGCATAGTTAATCACACCAATACCGAGGGTACGGCGACCCATTGAACCTTTTTGAGCAGCAATAATTGGATAATCTTGATAGTCGAGTAGGGCATCCAATGCACGTACAGCTAGTACTGCAAGCTCTTCTAATTCATCAAGGTTACTAATTGCGCCGAGATTAAATGCAGACAATGTACAAAGTGCAATCTCACCATTCTCATCATTAATATTATTTAATGGCTTAGTCGGTAGTGCGATTTCTAAACAGAGATTCGACTGACGTACAGGCGCAACTTGTGGGTCAAAAGGACTATGCGTATTACAATGGTCAACGTTTTGAATATAGATACGACCCGTTGATGCACGTTCTTGCATCATTAGTGAAAATAGTTCGACAGCTTTAATGCTTGATTTACGAATATTTTCATCTTGTTCATAGCTGACATAAAGGCGCTCAAATTCATCTTGATCCGCAAAGAAAGCTTCGTAAAGGCCTGGAACATCTGAAGGACTAAATAACGTAATGTTTTGGTTTTTAATTAAACGCTCATACATTAATTTATTGAGTTGCACACCATAGTCCATATGACGGACACGGTTACCTTCAACACCACGGTTATTTTTTAAAACGAGCAGGCTTTCAACTTCTAAATGCCAAATTGGATAAAATAGTGTTGCAGCACCACCACGAACGCCACCTTGTGAACATGATTTCACGGCAGTCTGAAAATGTTTATAAAAAGGAATACAACCTGTATGGAATGCTTCACCACCACGGATTGGGCTACCTAATGCACGAATACGTCCTGCATTAATGCCGATTCCGGCACGTTGTGATACGTATTTCACAATAGCGCTGGAGGTTGCATTGATAGAATCTAGGTTGTCACCACACTCAATCAGTACACAAGAACTGAATTGACGTGTTGGTGTGCGAACACCTGCCATGATAGGTGTCGGCAATGAAATTTTGAATGTTGATACCGCATCATAGAAACGACGAATATAATCAAGGCGCGTTTCTTTTGGGTAATGTGAAAACAGGCACGCAGCAACAAGGATATATAAAAATTGTGCGCTTTCATAAATTTCGCCCGTAACGCGATTTTGGACTAAATATTTTCCTTCAAGTTGCTTAACTGCCGCATAGGAAAAATTCATATCACGCCAATGTTCAATAAAACCATCCATTTGCTCGAACTCTGCTTCGCTGTAGTCTTCTAGCAAATGCTTGTCATATTTACCCATTTCAACAAGACGTTTGACATGAGTGAACAATGCTGGTGGCTCAAATTGACCATAGGCCTTTTTACGAAGGTTAAAAATCGCTAAACGAGCGGCAAGATACTGATAGTCCGGAGTTTCTCCAGTGATCAGGTCAGCTGCGGCTTTGATCATCGTTTCATGGATATCTGAAGTTCTGATCCCGTCATAAAACTGAATCTGTGAACGCAGCTCCACTTGTGAAACAGATACGTTACTGAGGCCTTCAGCTGCCCAGGTTATTACCTTGTGGATTTTATCGAGATCGATACGTTCTTTGTGTCCATCACGTTTTGTGACTAACAGACTCTGGTTCATGAGCAAATACACCTTGGTTGGGCCACAAATAATGTCACGTAAACATAAAAAAAGCCCATGATTTGATACCATGAGTCTTGTAGCGATATGTTGGGATTAACACTATATGTAGTGGTTTGTTGATTTCACAATAACAAGATAATGTTAATACGTGATTTTATCAAGTGTACAAAATGGGGTGATCTTGTGGATAACAGTTTGGATAAGAAAACAGATCATGTCGGTAAGCTGCATGGTAAAAGGAACTAATAAAAAATATGCTTCCGACATGAAGGCTAAAATTAATTTTGTAAAGTGAGACCGTTTGCTGTTTTCTTAAACGTACCGCTTGCTATTTATTCGCTTATAGTATGTAACATATAGTTCACATCAACGTTCGGGCCTAGCGAAAACTTATCAGTTAACGGATTGAGATGTAACCCTATGATATGTTTGTCCTTTAGTTGTGTATTATCGACCCAGCTAATTAATTCTGAAGGACGAATGAATTTTTTTGCATCATGGGTTCCTTTCGGAACAATTTTCATCACATATTCAGCCGCAACAACCGCCATTAACCATGCTTTCTTATTTCGATTAATGGTTGAAAAAATAACATGGCCGCCTGGCTTAACTAATTTAGCACAAGCTCTGACCACCGATTGTGGGTCTGGGACGTGCTCAAGCATTTCCATACAGGTTACAATGTCATAAGCATGCGGATACTTATCTGCATGCTGCTCAACAGTTTCTTGTACATATTCGACAGGAATGCCTGACTCAAGAGAATGCAGGCGAGCAACCATGAGAGGATCTGCGCCCATATCTAAACCCGTCACATTTGCACCTTCTCGCGCCATACTTTCTGACAAAATACCGCCGCCACAGCCGACATCGAGTATTTTTTTGCCAAATACACCATCAACGCGTTGCATGATATAACCTAGACGTAGTGGATTAATTCGATGTAAAGGGGCAAATTCGCCTTCTAAATCCCACCAACGGGAAGCAATAGCTTCAAATTTTTCAATTTCTTGTTTATCGACATTGAGATACGCTTGGGTTTGAGTATCACTCATGAGAGGAGCTCCTATCCTATAGAGATGCCCGCAAGCTAACTTCGTAAATCTTACAAATAATAGAATCTATTTTTAGGCGCTATTATTAGAGGCTATTGTTCACTCAATTCGCAAGTTTCGGACATGTAAACTAATTTGCGACTATTATACATAGCTTGAAAGACAAATACCCACTTCTATTATTTTTATTAGAAAAGACAAATACCCGTTGCTCTTATTTTTATTAAATTGATGAATTGTGGTATAGTTCTACTCTTTGAATCCGAAGTTATGAGGGACAGTGGTTCCATGAGCGAGATTGCCAGAGAAATCACACCGGTAAATATCGAAGAAGAGCTGAAAAGTTCGTATTTGGATTATGCAATGTCCGTTATTGTCGGACGTGCGCTTCCAGATGTTCGAGATGGACTGAAGCCGGTACACCGCAGAGTACTCTTTGCGATGAATGTATTGGGAAATGATTGGAATAAACCCTATAAAAAATCTGCCCGTATAGTCGGGGACGTTATCGGTAAATACCATCCACATGGTGATAGCGCTGTTTACGAGACCATTGTTCGTCTTGCACAGCCTTTCTCTATGCGTTATATGCTGGTAGATGGTCAAGGTAACTTTGGTTCGGTCGACGGCGACTCTGCGGCTGCTATGCGTTATACGGAAATCCGTATGGCGAAAATTGCCCATGAAATGCTGGCCGATCTTGAAAAAGAAACCGTAAATTTCGTCCCAAACTATGATGGTACAGAGCAAATCCCTGAAGTTATGCCAACACGTATCCCTAGCCTATTGGTAAATGGTTCGTCAGGTATCGCTGTCGGGATGGCAACAAATATTCCTCCGCACAATTTAGGGGAAGTGATTAACGGTTGCCTTGCTTACATCGATGATGAAGATATTAGTATCGATGGCTTGATGGAGCACATTCCGGGACCTGACTTCCCAACTGCTGCTATCATTAACGGCCGTCGTGGCATTGTCGATGCTTATCGAACAGGTCGCGGTAAGGTTTATATTCGTGCCCGTGCTGAAGTTGAAGTTGATGAGAAAAATGGTCGTGAAACAATTATTGTTCACGAAATTCCTTATCAAGTGAACAAAGCACGTTTGATTGAAAAAATCGCTGAACTAGTTAAAGAAAAACGCGTTGAAGGTATCAGTGCATTACGTGACGAGTCTGATAAAGACGGTATGCGTATTGTGATTGAAATTAAACGTGATGCAGTTGGTGAAGTGGTTCTGAATAATTTATATTCATTAACACAACTCCAAGTTTCTTTCGGTATCAATATGGTTGCTTTACATCAAGGCCAACCAAAAATATTGAACTTGAAAGATATCATCGCTGCGTTTGTTCGCCATCGTCGTGAAGTCGTTACACGCCGTACTATTTTTGAACTGCGTAAAGCGCGTGACAGAGCCCACATCCTTGAAGCTCTTGCAATTGCATTGGCGAATATCGACCCAATTATCGAATTAATTCGTCAAGCATCAACACCAGCAGAAGCAAAAGCAGGTTTGATTGCTCGTTCATGGATGTTAGGTAATGTTGCTGCAATGCTTGAACGTGCAGGTGATAACGCTGCGCGCCCTGAATGGTTAGAAGACCAATTTGGTGTGCATGACGGTGAATATTTCCTGACTGAGCAACAAGCACAAGCAATTTTGGATCTGCGTCTACAAAAACTGACAGGTCTAGAGCACGAAAAATTACTGGATGAATATCGTGAACTTCTCAAACAAATTGAAGAGTTGTTATTTATTCTGACCAGTCCTGATCGTTTGATGGAAGTCATTCGTGAAGAACTCGAAGCTATTCGTGATGTTTATAATGATGCGCGTCGTACAGAAATTACTGAAAATACGGCTGATATCAATATTGAAGATCTGATTAATCAAGAAAATGTGGTTGTTACCTTATCTCACCAAGGTTATGTGAAGTATCAGCCATTGACTGATTATGAAGCGCAGCGCCGTGGTGGTAAAGGTAAATCCGCAGCACGTATCAAAGAAGAAGACTTCATTGAACGTCTATTAGTTGCTAACACTCATGACACCATATTGTGCTTCTCTAGTCGTGGTCGTTTGTACTGGATGAAGGTTTATCAGTTACCTGAAGCTAGTCGTGGTGCGCGTGGTCGTCCAATTGTTAACTTGTTACCACTTGAGCAAAACGAGCGTATTACCGCTATTTTACCTGTGCGTGAATATGAAGATGGGTACTTCGTCTTTATGGCTACTGCGAGCGGTACTGTGAAGAAAACGCCTCTGCAAGATTTCAGTCGTCCGAGAAATGGCGGGATTATTGCTGTTAACCTTAATGAGGGCGATGAGCTAATTGGTGTTGATTTAACCAATGGTTCTAACGAAGTGATGTTGTTCTCTGCTCAAGGGAAAGTTGTTCGTTTCGCTGAAGATGCTGTGCGTGCAATGGGACGTACTGCAACGGGTGTACGTGGTATTAAATTAGTGAACGATGATAAAGTTGTATCACTAATCATCCCACGCGGTGAAGGACATATCTTAACAGTAACCGAAAATGGTTACGGTAAGCGTACTGCTGAAGAAGAATACCCAACCAAGTCGCGTGCGACGCAAGGGGTAATTTCTATCAAAGTTAGCGAGCGCAATGGTCATGTTGTCGGTGCAATTCAGGCGGACGATGCCGATCAAATCATGATGATCACAGATGCAGGTACATTGGTACGTACCCGAGTTTCTGAGGTAAGCGTGGTGGGTCGTAATACTCAGGGTGTAACCTTGATTAGAACGGCAGAAAATGAAAAGGTTGTTGGCTTACAACGAGTTGCTGAGCCTGAACCTGAGGATTACATCAGTATTGCAATGAATAAATTCCTTGCAGTTATTGACGCTACATCTTAATCATTTTAAGTGGATGGCAATAAAGCCATCCACCTTTCAATTGAATCACGCTACTTTGAGATTTAATCGCTTTTCATTAAGTTTATCGCGTATACTTAGTCGTAGTCATTCGGCTCTGTAGGAAAAAGATTGAGATATTTACCCTCGTTTAAGACATCGCTCAGATTATCTCGAGATTTATTTCGTATCCTCGGCTTGATGTTGTGGGGAATGGGTGTTTTTATCACTTTATTCTTTATCTACATGCAATTTAATGAAAATAAATCAGAAATTCGTCAACAGTTTCACTCTGGCTATGATAATTTACAATCATATATTCAGCAAACAGCCTCTACTCTACGTTCCATTCAGTCGATGACTGAGCAGCACAGACTTAAATTAGATGAATTTAGAGAAAAATCAGGTAGTAAACTCGATTTCATGGCGTTACCCACCTCTCAGTCATATTCTTTTTATCCTCTAACGCCGAGTTCTGATTGCGAATATTTTAAAGAAAAAACAGAGAGCTATTTGCTCGCGTTTGAACAACTTAATTACTTTTGGAAAGATAGTATTGCTGCGCCACAGGGGCTTAACCACGTCTATCTGATAGGCTCTACAAGTTACTGTATGGTAGATTATCCTATTCGTTCAATGGTCTCAGATATTGAAACATTAAAAAAAGTAGGCTATGAAAGTGTTCGCGCATACAAAAGCTTTAAGTTACAGGGACAAGAACGAAATTTATATACCGTAGTACGTGGCGCACAATCGGATAATGGCCAAGTTTATTTAGTGTTACCGGTATTTAATGCATCAGTGTTAACAGGCTTTATTGGTTTAGAACGAACAATCAATTTAAATCAATTTAATTTACGTAATGATAAAACAGTCGAAATTATGATTGTTAATCATTATAACCAACCCACATTATATTACCCTAATGATTTAAACCCTAAAAATTCTACACTGCTTAATATTAGTGAGCCTTATTTCTTTGGTTTTAACTCCGATTATTCGAAGCTTATTTTTAAAAAACGTCTGGTGCCATCAAACATGGCCGTTATTTATTCAATCGCAACCATTGAAATTATAGAGAATTTAAAAGGGGTTATATTCTATGGTGTATTGATAAATATTATAACCGGACTCCTTATTTTCTTTTTGATTTGGTTACTTGAAAGAAAAATGTTAGAACCTGCGGCTAATACCGCAATACGTCTAGAGGAACATGAACAATTTAACCATAAAATAGTTGCTTCAGCACCTGTGGGGATCATTATTTTAAGGTTAACGGATGGCGGTAATATTTTAAGTAATGAATTAGCACATAATTATTTTCGTTTACTCAGTGAAGATGATAAGCAACGTATCTTAATGATTATTAGGCAAAAAACTAGTAATTACATCGATGTTGTGACAATCAATAATACTCACTTGCAGATCAGTTTCGTTAATTCACGTTACCAAAATGAAGACGTTGCTATTTGTGTACTTATTGATATTAGTATTCGTGTACAAATGGAAAAATCTTTACAAGACGTAGCGGATGCCGCAGAACAGGCTAACCTGGCAAAATCAATGTTCTTAGCAACAGTCAGCCACGAATTAAGAACGCCTTTATACGGCATTATTGGTAATATCGAATTACTTCAACGTTATGATTTATCAGAAAAAGCAAATCGACTTGTCTCGACGATGGATAACTCCTCATCACTTTTATTACAGATCATAAGTGATATTCTTGATTTCTCGAAAATAGAATCTGAACAATTAAAAATAGAAAATAAGTTGTTCAACTGTCGAGATGTTTTTTCTTTTGTACTGGCCAATTATTTACCGCTGATTACTAAAAAACAAATTTCTATTTACGCATACATTGAACCTAATATTCCTGATCTTATTTTAAATGACTTTGTTAGGTTGCAACAAGTCATCTCGAATATAATTAATAACAGTATAAAATTCACACACTCAGGATTTGTTTTGCTCTATGTTTGGAAAGATGATAATTACTTAAAAATAGAAATTAGGGATTCTGGTATTGGCATGACACAAACTGTTGTCATGCAACTATTTGATCCATTTTTTCAAGTATATGACCAAAATAATACAGGACATAAAGGAACTGGTTTAGGCTTAGCTATTTGTGAAAAACTAGTTAGTTTGATGGATGGTGACATTGAGGTAAGTTCACATTTAGGATTAGGTAGTTCATTTACTATCCGAATTCCGTTATATGGGCAAGAATATATTACCCATTATGTGCCTGATTATCGATTAAATTATCGTATCGCAATAGTGTGCAAAAATGAATTCTTAATGCATTTTCTATCTCGGTTATTAGTACATCATAGTTTTATTGTATTGACCGATAAGCTAATTGATAAAGATAATACTTATGATTTATTGATTACTGATAATAATGACGATTTGAAGGTATTGAGCCACAATATAATTAGACTTTCGAGTATGTATGCGGGCGATTTCCGTGAAACTTGTCAAAATGAGTGGATTTATAATACCTATCAACTCGATAACTTACCGATATTAATCGATAAAATTATTGTTAAAGCGACTGATCAAATACATAAAGGACCACAAAATAGCCCTGAGTCTCTCGAGGCTGATCGATCTTTAAGTGCCTATAATGTATTGATTGTCGATGATCATCCAATTAACAGATTATTATTAAGCGAACAGTTAGCGAGTATTGGATTTACCACGCGTACAGCAGTTGATGGTCTTGATGCACTTAAATACTTAGGAAATTATTCAGCGGACATTGTTTTGACTGACGTCAACATGCCAAATATGGATGGGTATGAATTAGCACGAGAACTACGTAAAACAGGCTTTAAGTTGCCAATTATCGCTTTAACTGCCAATGCAATGGCTGAAGAAAAACAACGTTGTATTGAGGCAGGGATGAATGATTGTTTATCTAAACCAACCACCATCGCGATACTAAGAGAAACCTTAGTTCGATATTGCTAAACATGAATTAAAAATGAAAACCCCCAATGTTAATTTTTTAACTGTTGGAGGCTTTTCATTCTTGATTTTTATGATTCACAAAATCAGCAGGATTATGTTTATTCTGCAGGTAGATTATTAATACTTACTGAAGACAGGTAGTTAAGTAAAGCAATGTCATTTTCAACTCCGAGCTTCAACATAGCTGACTTTTTCTGACTACTGATAGTTTTAATACTACGATTAAGTTTTTTTGCAATCTCAGTTACAAGAAAACCTTCCGCAAATAAACGTAAAACTTCACTTTCTTTCGGTGATAATCGCTTATCACCATAACCACTTGCATTCACTTTCTCCAGTAGTTTACTGACACTTTCTGGCGTGAATTTCTTTCCTTTTTGTAGTGCTGCTAGTGCTTTTGGTAAATCAGCTGGTGCGCCTTGTTTGAGAACAATTCCCTCGATATCCAACTCTAAAATAGCACTTAAAATAGCAGGATTGTTGTTCATTGTTAAAACAATGATTGAGAGGTCAGGATAATGGCGTTTAATGTATTTAATCAACGTAATACCATCACCGTATTTATCTCCAGGCATAGATAAATCAGTAACAAGAACGTCAGCATTCAAACGTGCTAAGTTGTTAATCAAAGATGTTGAATCTTCAAATTCACCAACGATATTCACCCATTCGATTTGTTCAAGTGACTTTCTTATACCGAAAAGAACAATAGGATGATCATCGGCAACAATGACATTTAGGTTATTCATATTATTGGTTACCTTCTGGCATTAGTCTTCTCACTGAGATATCCAGTTCTCTAATGCAATTTCTTATTTCCAATTCGTTTTCATCTGCTATGAAAAATTCTAACTCTTCACATAATTTGTGAAGAAGCTTAAATTCGAGCATAGCAAAAACTCCTTTTAAACGATGTGCAGTATTTTTTAATTCAGTCAAGTCCGCAATACTCGCGCTATTATACAGTTTATTAATATCTATCGGTACTGTTGTGATGAACAAATCCTTATAATCGCTTTTTGATAAAATTGTATGATAATCACTAAGTGCGTTTTCAATCGACTCATTAGATATCATGGAAGCTTCTTGATTATCAAGTGAAATAGATGAAAATGAGACAGAGTTACTATTTTGTAGTTCAGAATTTTCGATTAGCAAAGAGATAGCATCGATGAGTTCATCTGCAAAGTTATAGTTAACTTCGATTAAATTTGGTTTAAGTAAGTTGATTTTGCGACAATAACTATTTACTAGGATAGTATGTGCGAAATTTTCATCATGGTTATCTGCTATCAATAAATCCCAATCTGTATGTGGTGAACTTTCATTAATATCGAGAAATTCAGCACCATAATTAGTCAGTGTATTTCTGACTATGCGTGAGATATCTGCATTATGAATATTTAGTCTGATATAAATATCTTCTAATAGTGCGGGATACTCATTAACAACGATTTCATTTGTTGATGGTAATATTATTTCATAGTGGGTGCCGATGGCATCACTTGTTTTAATCGAAAATGTACCATTCATTCGTTTTGTTAGTTGCTTGCATAAATAGAAGGTGATCCCAGAGCGAGTAAACTGAACATTTTTTGAGATTTTTCCTGTGAATGGGTTCTGTAAGTTATTGACCTCTTGATTCGTTAGGCCAATTCCACTGTCTTTAATATTGATAGAGATAGTATGTTTCTCGGTATTGTAGTCTAGAGAAACTGAAATCTTCCCAAAAGAGGTGGTAGAGAGAGAATATTCCCAAATCAGTTGCAACAAATTCTGTAGGTAGCTTGGATTGATTTCAATCGAAGAATCTGGATTTATGTTGTTGCTAAAATAGAGCGAAAGCCCTTTATCATTCACGCGAGATATATTCTGTTTAAGAAAATGACTCACCAGTTGGCTAACTGAGATTTTTTCTAATTCTAAGGCCTGTGTTTGAGTTTCGAGTTGATTGAGTAGCTCAATGTTTTTAAACCAGTGATTAATATGTAGAAGCTGATCTTCTATCTGGAGAATCGGTGTATTAATATTATTTAAATCTTGTTTTGGAACAGTCGAAAGCTTGAGTTGCGAGACAATTGTATCGATTTGATTTAGGGCTGGTAAAATTTCATTGCACATGTTCTCAAATATTATTTTTCTTAATTGTATATTTTTTTGATATTCCCGAGTGGCAAGTTCTTGACGTTTTTGTGTTAAGACTTCTTTGTCTTTATCAATAATAATAAACAAAATAGCGCTTTCGATTGTAAGGCTGTTAACCAGTATGATTTCATAGATATTATTCTCTATAGAAACTTGGATAACATCATTATTATCTGTTGCCATCTCTTTGATATGAACCAAATCCATCGAAGGAAGTAACTGATTAGCAATGCTATTGCTCAATAACTTTTTATTGTTACTAAAATCATAGACTAATATTCCATATGAAATATGGTTAATAATGTCATTGTTGAGCCCATCTTTAAATTGCAGTTCACGCAAAATTGTCGTGTTAGGTGAGATAATTCTTTTTCGGATAAAAATAGTTGCGACTAAGGCTAATATTGATACTGCAAACATGCAGGCAATTAGCCAAAAGTTATAGCTGGCAATATTGAACAGAATATTTTTAATGGAAACACGGTAGTGAATCTGATAATTGGTTCCTTCAATTGGTTGAAAGAATACAAGGTTAGTGCCGATAACAGAGACTAAAGATTCATTGTTACTTAAATTGCTTGATCGCGGGCTAATTGAAAGATAATCGCCTTGTAAGCTAAAAGGGATTAACGAATTAATTGAAATATCGAAAGAGATAACACTCGTTAATTGACCTGGAGAATTAAACATTAGCCGATAGGTATAGTAGTACACATCATCTGGAGAGTATTTTTGTATATTTGAAATGATCTCTCGACGGTCAAGTAAGGTTGACTGCGTTAACATATCAGTACGTTTATCTTCAGCAGTTAACGTCAAGTAGCTTTCTTTATAGCGTAACTCAGGTTTAAGTATGGAATGGGTGGTGACTAGGACTAAGGTGTTATCTTGGCCATTAAGGTAATACATTGAATTGAATTCATTACGAGCCCCCCAAACTATTTCCATATAGTTTGCCAGTTTTGTTGCCAAAATATTGCTACTTGTCTTATTACTACCAAAAACGATGGAGTCAATAGTCTGGTTTGCACTACTTAACCAGAATACATCATGGCGAACTTCAGTGATCGACAAATCTTTGGTCAACGTAGTCGGGGACTTGTCATTGGCAAGCTTGTAGATGTGGCTAGCTTGATATCGGTAATCTTCAATTTGATAAGCTAATCTTGTTGCCATGCTACTCAGGGCGGTTTGACGGCTTTGTAGCCAAGCTTGGTAATAGTTATAGAGTGATAAAGAGAGCATCACCGCAAGTAGCAAAATAAACGCAATAAAAATGCGTGAAAGTATGTTTGATTTTAATAATGATTGTCTGTACATATTGTCGCGCGCAGTCCTGTCGGCAAAATATTTATTTAGATTAAAAATCATACGCCTAGAGAGACTATAGACATCGATTCTGCACAGATACTACCATTTTTCTAGGTAAATAGAGAACAATTGAGTGAAGATTAGCCAAACGACACAAAAAAATCAATTATTTTACTATCAGGGGTAGACAAGACTACGCGATTACTACATAATCGCGCCCCATGGAGGGATGGCCGAGCGGCTGAAGGCAGCGGTCTTGAAAACCGCCGATGGGAAACCATCCTAGAGTTCGAATCTCTATCCCTCCGCCACATTAGCCGGCTTAGCTCAGTTGGTAGAGCAACTGACTTGTAATCAGTAGGTCACCAGTTCGACTCCGGTAGCCGGCACCAAATAAGAACCCGTTACTTCGAAAGAAGTAACGGGTTTTTTCTTTCTAGTCGTTTATATTCCTACTTAAAATGAAAGGTTGTTTTATCTGACTATCACCCTATACGTTGGTATCTCTTATCACTCAATGATAGCCAGACTGTTTTAATCAAAATGACATGAAATCAGATATTTTTTCTTGATAAGAAACTCGTCCATGGGACGAGTTTTTTGTAACTAAAGCCAGCTGTGTATCATAAAATAGGATAAAGAAAAAACTAAAATTACCATGAGGTGTTGGAGCACAGTTAAAAGCAAAAGAAATCTTCTTATTTGATTCATAGTTTCTCGCTCAATTAGGCTAAAATACGGCGTACTAAAATGTACTATTCAGCCATTTAACCATAGTAATAAAGTTATTTTCTTCAAAAAAGATTTGAAATTTTTGTGAAGTAAATGCTAAAAATAAGTATAAATAATTAGTTGAATTCTATTTTTTTAGGAATAGGAAAGCAAAACTGATTATTTTTCGTTGAAATTTATCAAAGTTACTCTCGAATATAATTGAGGATATTATTTCCATTTATATCGGTCATAGATGTATGTGTAAATTTTCTTTTTACTAGATAACTGTTATATAAGCTAGGCTTGAAAACGTTATTTTATCAAATAAAAAATACACTCTATCAAGATGACCAGAGTGTATTTTCAAGTAACTCGATTTAATTTTTTAATCTGGTCGTGACTAAATTAAAAACTGTCTTCATATTCGCGAGCTTTTTTCTCATCATAGTTATGCTCCCATTTTGCGACTACGAGTGCAGCTAAAGCATTACCGACGACGTTTAAGGCTGTGCGTGCCATATCCAGTATACGGTCAACGCCGGCGATGAAGGCAAGACCTTCGAGTGGGATACCAACGCTACCTAATGTGGCGAGAAGGACAACGAACGAAACACCAGGAACACCTGCAATACCTTTTGATGTGATCATTAGCGTAAAGACTAATATGAGCTCTTGCCCAATAGATAACTCAATACCATAAAGTTGTGCGATAAATATAGCTGCAATACTTTGATATAAGGTTGAGCCATCGAGGTTGAAAGAATAGCCTATTGGGATCACGAAACTGGTGACTGATTTAGGTGCACCATATTTTTCCATTTTGTCCATAATACGTGGTAAAACGGTTTCTGAACTGGCGGTCGAATAAGCGAGTAAGAGTTCATCTTTTAATATTTTCATTAGCATGAAAATATTAATTTTACAGTATCTTGCAACAAGTCCTAATACCACCACAGCAAAGAATATAATGGCGCAATGAACTAAAATAACTAATTTTAATAATGGAACAAGTGAAGTAAACCCAAAGTTTGCAACGGTAACTGAAATCAGTGCAAATACCCCGATCGGCGCATATAGCATGATCATGTTAGTAACACGGAACATAGTTTCAGAGAATGTTTGTAAGACAGTGAGTAAAGGTTGTTTTTTCTCTAAAGGTAAAGAGGAAAGACCTAAACCAAATAATACTGCGAAGAAGATCACCGGCAGCATATCACCACTAGCCATTGCAGCAAAAATATTGCTAGGCACCAATGTTAAAAGGGTATTGATAATACCTGATGGATGGCTTTCAACTTCTTGTGTGGTTTTTTCATACTGAGAAATATCGACTTGGGTTAATTGAGACATATCAATACCAACACCAGGTTCGAATATATTGGCAAAAGAAATACCAACTATAATGGCAATGGTGGTGATGATCTCAAAATAAACAATAGTTTTAAAACCTAATGTTCCTAATTGCTTGGTGTTACCAACTCCTGCAATACCGACAATTAGCGTTGAAATAACGATTGGAACGACAATCATTTTTATCAACTGAATAAATATTTTACCAGCAGGGGATAATATATTTAGAATAAGCCAATCTTTATATTCTGTATTATTATGTAATAGCGCACCAAGAATAACACCTAAAATAAGAGCAACCAAAATTTGCCATCCTAGGCCAAACTTAAAGGGCTTCTTTTTAGTCATATGGTTTAATGTCATAATGGAATCTCATTTTTATATTAATAATTTTTATGTATGCATATTTTTTATCATAAATTTTATAACGAATATTCGAGAAAACTACAACTATTAACTCGATAAAATTGAGTGATTTCTGTGGTTGATTTATATAAAAGTGTTATATTTGTTTCATTGTTGTTGTTTTTTGTAACATAATGTTTTTTTATGTGGAATTTGTGGTTTGTTTTTTTATCGAGTATGTTAATTTCTGAGGGGAATTAAATTAGGTAATTAGTTGTTTTTATGTGTGAAAATTGTTTAAATTTTGTGCTTATGTTTGCGATTAAGTATAGATATAGTGGCTTATTAACAAAAATAGATATATTTCGAGATAGCATGATAAATAAAATTTAAAATAGGCGTAATATAAAAATATTAATTTAAAAATGAGATGTGAATATATAAAAATGTAATTTTATGTAGCGGTAAATTAGCGGATAAAAAAATACTGTTAATAAATAAATTTCATTGAGACAATTAATTTTCTCACTCAAATTTTTATTATGATTAAATTACAAATAACGTTAATGATGTATTTTAAATATCTTAATTAAATTTTCACCATTAAGCTAAGTTACGACGTAGTTTGGTTACGTTTATAAGCTGCGAGTAATGTACGCTCTGATAAATCAAGATAGCTTCGCAACATATCTGCCGCTTCTTGGTTATGTCCTGAGTCCAATAATTCAAGAATTGACTGGTTTTTATCAATATAAGGCGCGTAAAGTATTTTTGGGTCATTCAAATGACCAAATGCTAAACGTAATTCAGCTGAAACATTGCGATAAAGCTTGATAAGCCTTTCACTATCAGAAAGTTCAACAATGGCAATATGGAACTTCATATTGGCAGTACCGACACCTATCCAATCTTTGACTTCTTCATGTTCACGCGCTTCATTTACGGCTTGGCTCATTTTTTGAACTGCTGGATGTAAGGCGTATGCATGGCTCAATGCATCACATTCTATCAAACGGCGAACTTGGTAAATATCAATAATAGCGGCCATATCAGGGACTGAGACATAAACCCCTTTATTGGGTGCATAAGTTAATAAGCCTTCTTGAGTTAATACTCTAAATACCTCACGTAAGGTATTACGGGAAATCTCTAACTCTTCACTCAGCATGGCTTCCGATAAGCGCTGCCCAGGAGTAAGCGCACCGACCATAATTTTGTATCTGATAGTTTCAGCGATGGTGACGGACAATGTTTGAGCAACAGGCTGTTTTTTCATAAGAAGACAAATTTTGGGTTGAGTGAAGAAATGGAATAAAGCGCTATCTTCACATATTCGAGTTACAGCGGCAAGGTGCCTTTCATGCACTGATAGGGTGAATATAAATCAATTATCTACCTGAAAGTGATCTATGCATTCAATCTATGCACTTATTTGGTGCATTTGGTTTTAGTTTAGTGCAATCGCAATGTTAATAATTGAGGTTAATTGTTAATTAAGTGATCAAGATTTGATTTTTAATCATGGGATAACGATTTATGTTGATTGTTTTATCAGCATTTCATATTAATTGTTCAACAATCTATTCTTGATGAATTAACAATTTAGGTAACTAGTAGAACAATGGCACGATAATTGCCTAGTCTTATTGGGTTATTTGCTTAGGTTTATAGCTCGGAAAACTAGGTCAGTATTTAAAACACAACATCAATAAGCACACTAATAATTAAAAAAATAATCAAATTAGAGGGGTATGTATATGACAGCTCAAGAAAGTACCACCACCGCCGAGTATGTAAAAAAAAGACGTTCATCGCTAATAGGCGCAATCTTCTTGATGGCAACATCGGCAATTGGGCCTGGTTTTATCACGCAAACGGCAACGTTTACCGTGACATTGGGTGCGGCATTTGCTTTTGGTATTTTAGCTTCGATAGTGATTGATTTCGTGGTACAGCAAAATATTTGGCGAATAGTGACCTTAACTAAGATGCATTCATCGGATATTGCGAATGCAACGATACCGGGAAGCGGGTATTTGTTAGCGGTTTTGGTCATTTTTGGTGGATTGATTTTCAATATCGGTAATATTGCTGGCGCAGGCTTAGGATTAAATGCCTTAGTCGGGCTTGATCCTAAATGGGGTGGGCTAATTAGTGCGCTGCTCGCAATTTATATATTTTCTTCTCGTAAGGCGAGCTCATTTATTGACAGACTTATTATTGGCTTAGGAATAGTCATGATTGGTTTGACTTTATTTGTTGCTATTGCATCAAATCCACCTTTAGGGGAGGCATTACGCCAAACTGTACTACCTGATACTGTCGATTTTGCTATGATCACAACCATTGTTGGCGGTACCGTTGGTGGTTACATCTGTTATGCAGGAGCACATCGTTTATTAGATAAAGGTGCTGTTGGTATTGAAAATATCAAGGCTGTTTCTAGTGCGGCGACTAAAGGCATTTTAGTTGTTGGTTTGATGCGCTATATATTATTTCTTGCTATCTTAGGCGTTGTGGCAAGCGGTGTGACTATTGATATTTCAGGTAAAGCAGCTAATCCTGCATCACAAGCCTTCCAAGCGGCAGCAGGTAACTTCGGATTACGTATTTTTGGCTTGATTTTATGGGCTGCGGCACTCACGAGTGTTATTGGTGCGGCTTACACCTCCATGAGCTTTATTTCAGCATTTAAACAATCCATCACAGAAAGACAACGTAACGTTGCGACCATTATCTTCATTGCCATTTCATTAGTTATCTATTTATTGATGGGAACTGCACCTGCTGCGTTATTGGTTTTCGCCGGCGGCTTTAACGGTCTTATCCTACCGATTGGTCTAACTATTTTTGTTTACATTGGTTGGAAAAGAGCGGATTTAATGTCTGGATATCATTACCCGCGCTGGTTGCTGTGGTCTGGTGTTATAACCTGCGTACTGACATGGTATATGGGCGTTATGTCCGTTGAAGCTATCTTCAATTACTTGAAATAATATCGAGGAATAATAATGAAAAAAAGAATCGATTTAAACAGTGACCTTGGAGAAAGCTTTGGTCAATGGCAAATGGGAAATGATGAGGCAATCCTACCTGTGGTCAGTAGCGCCAATATTGCTTGTGGTTTTCATGCAGGCTCTCCAGAGGGAATATTCAAAACATTGAAGGCAGCGAAAGAAAATGGGGTTGCCGTTGGTGCTCATGTTGGTTATCCCGACTTAGTGGGTTTTGGTCGCCGCAACATGGATATTGACTCGGGCGAATTAACCGCAGATGTAGTTTATCAAATTGGCGCGCTCAAAGGGCTAGCGGCAGCGGCTGGTACCCAAGTGCAATACGTCAAGCCGCATGGTGCGCTCTATAACACTATTGCTCACGATAAACGTCAAGCAATGGCAGTGATAAATGCAATTCTTGCTATCGACAATCAATTGATATTAGTGGCACTTGCCGGTTCACCATTGATTGATTGGGCGCGTGAACAAGGCCTCAAGGTTGTTGCTGAAGCTTTTGCGGATAGAGCCTACAACAGTGATGGAACATTAGTATCCCGTAAACTTACTGGCGCAGTATTACACGATCCTAAGCAGGTTGCACAGCGTATGCTGCAATTGGTCACTGAAGGGGGGGTTATGTCTATTGACGGTAAATTTACGCCGATTGAAGCCGGGTCAATTTGTGTTCATGGGGATACCCCTGGAGCCCTTGAAATGGCACAACAAGTCCGTGCCATATTTGAAGCACAAGGTATCGAAGTCTATGGTTTTGCGCATAAAGGGGATAATGAATGACTCAGTTAATGAAAGCCTCTAAACAGGCGATTGACGCTGCAAAATCAGCAAGAGAAGCGATACGTCATGGATTCGATAAGCCTACGGCAGGGTTAGCGCCGGGTATGACACAAGCGAACATGATTGCACTGCCGCGCGATTGGGCTTTTGATTTTTTACTTTATGCGCAACGTAACCCTAAAAGTTGTCCCGTTCTTGATGTCTGTGAAGCAGGGAGCTGGCAGACGGTATTAGCGGAGGGGGCTGATCTGCGTACCGATATCCCGCGTTATCGCGTTTGGAATGATGGTCAATTGGTTGATGAAATTACTGATGCAACAGATATTTATCATCAACACCCTGATTTAGTTACATTTTTGATTGGTTGTAGTTTTACTTTTGAAACACCAATGATTGAAGCGGGTATTGATATTCGCCACATCACGGATAAATCGAATGTACCTATGTACAAAACTAATCGTTTATGCCGTCCCGCAGGACGATTGCAAGGTGAGCTCGTGGTCTCAATGCGTCCAATCCCTGCCGATAGAGTCGCTGATGCGGTAAGTATTACAGGTAGATTTCCGGCGGTCCATGGAACGCCTGTACACATAGGTGCTCCTGAGTTGCTTGGTATTAACGATATTATGCAGCCAGATTTTGGCGATGCGGTTCGTATCGAGGAGGGTGAAATTCCTGTGTTTTGGGCTTGTGGTGTTACACCGCAAGCGGCTGTAATGAAGTCAGGCGTACCCTTTGCGCTTAGTCATGCGCCCGGTTACATGTTCATTACTGATGTTCCCGATGCTGCTTACCATATATAGAGGTGCCAATTGCGTTTTTTACCGGTCAATTTGAGTGCATTTATGGTCGAATTGCAAAGTCTTGAACAGACGATGGCATTGACTGATTCATTAAATAATATGCCAATTCAGGGAATTGAAGAGATAACCCCGGCAGCGAGAACGATACTGGTTCGTTACAACCCAGTAATTACCAAAATCAATGAATTGGTGCGTGAGATATCATTACGTGATGTTTCTAAAGTGGAGTTGAAAGTCAGTAAGTTAGTCACTATTCCCGTTGATTACCGCGGTGAAGATATTGCTGAGGTTGCGCAGTATTTAGGGGTAACGATTGATGAAGTGATCCGACGCCATACTGAAAATGAATACCAAGTTGCTTTCAGTGGTTTTGCGCCAGGATTTGGTTATATGGTATCTAAAGGGGCACAGTTAAATGTGCCAAGACGTCAATCGCCACGTGTTCGAATACCCGCAGGCTCAGTGGCTTTGGCGGGCGAATTCAGTAGTGTTTATCCACAAGCCAGTCCGGGTGGCTGGCAATTGATTGGTACCACAGATATTGCCGTATGGGATATTGATCGTGAGGAGCCTGCTCTACTGCAAGCAGGTTATCGAGTTAATTTTATCGATAAAGCACGAAGCAATGTGACATATAGCTTGCCGATTAGTCAACCAATTAAGAATCGTAGTCAACAGGTTGAAACTACTGATTTAACCATATTAGCCGTGGGTTTACAGACCTTATTTCAAGATGTGGGACGAATTGGTCAGTCAGCACTCGGAATTTCTGAATCAGGGGCAATGGATAAAAGCGCATTGCACAGTGCAAATCGCTTAGTGGGTAATTCGTCTGATAGCACCGCTTTAGAAATCACGCAAGGTGGCTTTAAAGCACGAGCAAACAGAGATTTGCTTGTTGCCATTACTGGTGCAACTTGTCCTATTCAAATTATGACGTCGGAAAACGAACATTATGAGGCGAAAACTTATCAGCCCATTGGCTTAGCGAAAGGGGATGTCATACATGTGGGGCGACCGAGCCAAGGTGTACGTAGCTATTTTGCTGTAAGGGGTGGTTTCAATGTCGCCACAGTTTTAGAAAGTTGCTCATTTGATACATTAGCTCAAGTTGGACCTGCTCCATTAGTTGTCGGGCAGTCGTTATCTATCAAGGCAAATAATCAACAATCGGCAATATCATTGAATGAAACACCGGCTTTTGAGTATCCAACTTCAGAGGATGTGGTTGTTCTTGATGTAGTCTTAGGGCCGAGAACTGATTGGTTTACTCCGCAAGCGATTGAGTTACTCCGCAATCAGCTATGGCAAGTCACGGCAGCCTCTAACCGTATTGGCTTACGCCTTGCGGGAGATGTGCCATTTGAACGCGAAAAACAGCAAGAGTTACCTAGTGAAGGAACTTGCATTGGTGCGATTCAAGTGCCCGCCAATGGCCAACCTGTATTGTTTTTAAATGACCATCCCTTAACGGGTGGATACCCAGTTATCGGGACAGTTTGTGAATACCATTTGGATTTAGCAGGGCAGCTGCCTGTCAATACTAAAATTAGGTTTAATCCACTTGGTGAATTTAAGCAATTTGAAGGGAGTCATGTTGAATATGAAAACAAATAATAACGCTAACCCATTAAATAAAGAAAATACTTCACATAAAGTATTGATAGCAAACCGTGGCGAAATTGCCGTTCGTATCATTCGCGCTTGTCGTGATTACGGTTTCGCTTCAATCGCTGTTTATGCCGATAACGATATCGATGCTTTGCATGTAAAAATGGCCGATGAGGCGTTTGGCTTAGATGGCAGTGCACCAGCGCAAAGTTATTTAAACATCGAAAAACTGATTGCGATTGCAAAGCGATCAGGGGCCACGATGGTGCACCCTGGTTATGGTTTTTTATCTGAGCGTGCTGAATTTGCGCGAGCAGTCGAAGAAGCCGGCTTAATTTGGATAGGCCCAAGTGCTCAGTGTATTGATATTCTAGGTGACAAAGTCCAAGCGCGTCATATTGCGTTGCAAGTGGGAGCGCCTTTGGTGGTTGGTACTAAAGATCCCGTTAAAGATGTTCGTGAAGTGGTGGAATTTGCTCATACTCATGGCTTGCCGATTGCAATTAAAGCGGCTTTTGGTGGTGGTGGTCGAGGTTTGAAGGTTGCATGGCAACTAAATGAAGTTGAAGAACTGTATCATTCTGCGGTGCGGGAAGCCACCGCTGCATTTGGTCGCGGGGAGTGTTTTTTAGAACAATTTCTCCATAATCCGCGTCATATTGAAGCGCAAGTCATCGCCGATAAACAGGGTAATGTTGTGGTTGTGGGAACTCGGGATTGTTCATTACAGCGACGGAATCAAAAGCTTGTTGAAGAATCTCCGGCACCTTTTTTATCTGATATGCTGCAACAGCAAATTATTAAGGCATCGACTGATATCTGCCGTAAAGCTGGCTATGTTGGTGCCGGTACGGTTGAATTTTTATTAAGCCAAGAAGGAACGTTATCTTTCTTGGAAGTGAATACCCGATTGCAAGTTGAGCATCCTGTTACCGAGGAAACGGCGGGTATTGACTTGGTTATTGAGCAGTTACGCATTGCTCAAGGCTTACCACTAAGTATCAAAGAAACACCACCGCCAAGAGGTCATGCTTTTGAGTTTCGTATCAATGCAGAGGATGCAGGAAATGGTTTTCTTCCTACTCCGGGGACCATTACGTTATTTGATGCGCCATCAGGTCCCGGCATTCGTATTGATAGTGGTGTAGTAACCGGCTCGACTATTCCGGGTACTTTTGATTCATTGATGGCTAAACTCATTGTGGTGGGAAATACTCGGGAACAAGCAATTAATCGTGCTCGACGTGCACTGGCTGAATTCACGATTGAAGGTGTGGCATCTGTATTACCTTTTCACCGCGCAGTCATGGAACATGCTGATTTTTGTGAGCAATTTAAGGTGCATACACGCTGGATTGAAACTGAATTTAATACACCAATTTCACCGGCAAAAAGACAAGTGCCAACATCGAGTGGTGAATTGATACGAACGTTTATTGAAATTGATGGAAAACGTTGTGAACTTGGTTTACCCGCACAATTATATTCTGGTTTTCTTACCAACGGTTTATCTTCAACGAGTTTAGCTGAAAATGGCTCAAGAAACACCAAAGCGAGCCAGCTTGTAGACAACAATCCAGATAGGGTCAATGCACCAATTTCAGGTATTTTATTTAATTGGCTCATTCCTCAAGGGGAAAAAGTCATTGAAGGTGATGTCATTGGTGTAATGGAAGCGATGAAAATGGAAGTTCAAGTATTAGCTCATCGCGCCGGAAAATTAACCTATAGTGCCAATAAAGGTGATTTTATTGAGGCGGATTGTAAAATTGCTGAAATTAATTAATAGTTGAAACTGATGTCGTTTTAAATAAAGCGGTAATTCTAAAAGGTTACCGTTTTAATTTACTTTGCTAGCAGATGTATGATTTTTGAACGCAAACCTTAAGGTGATTTATGTATTATATTGATATAATAGAATAAATAGCCACTTCTTTAGGTGAAGGGAAGTTCTGGAAGGTTGGTTCATTAAATTTATAGGGAAAACTTAGCGTGAATTACGGCTAGGTAAAGTCCGTAAAGGGGGATTAGGGGCAGGGACTGCATGTTTTTCAGAACTAACCACGTCTTCGCTATCTCGATAAACTTCACCACAGAGAAAAAAAAGATTTGGGCGTTTTGACTCAAGATAAGATTTTCGACTGATACACTGTTGCTCAGTAAATAGGGTGTCAGTAACTGGTAGTGCATCACATGAGTCTGTTCCACAAGGGCTAACCCATAATGCCCAACCAACCAGTACCATATGTCCTGCCATTTATGTTGCCTTCCCAATTGAGTCGTTATAAAAATTTTTCAAATTATGCGCTTTCAAATGAAGTAAATATTATTAATACACTATCAGTTAAATCAAGCGTCAAATTCTAGCATTGGATTTAGTGAATGTATTCATCTGTAAGCCACTGAAAGGGACATTCACACTATTAAGCAAATCTATAATTATTATTCTATACGATATGTAATAAAAATTATATTTATCAAAAATGAAAAATATTTTGCACTGGCAGGTACAAGTAAGATAGAACGATTTTTCGTGGTTGATCGCAAAAAAATAAAATAATTATCTGCAAATTGCTGTTTTAAGAGTTCAAGCCTGTCAATTTAAACAATTTTTATCTACGATGAATTTAACATTAAGTATTAATAGAAGCAGGTATATGATGAATACCATGGAAGAAGTGCTTTCATTTTGGTTTGAAGAATCAACGCCAAAGCAATGGTTTGAAAAAAGCAAAAAATTTGATTTAGCAATTGCTAAGCGATTTACACATGTTACTGAAAGAGCAGCTAAATGTGAGTTAGCTTATTGGCGAGTTTCTATTCGAGGACGTTTGGCTGAAATTATTGTTTTAGACCAATTTTCACGAAATTTATGGCGTGATACACCAAAGTCTTTTGCTCAAGACAGTATGGCATTGGCTTTGGCGCAAGAAGCGATTAAACAACATGATTTTAATTTGCTCACATTATCACAGCGTAAATTTATTTTAATGCCATTTATGCATTCAGAATCAAGCTTTATCCACTTACAAGCTGTCGAGTTATTTCGTATGTTAGGGGATGACAATACATTGGATTACGAAATGCGCCATAAGGCGATTATTGATAAGTTTGGTCGTTATCCGCACCGTAATGAAATAGTAGGGCGGTCTTCAACTCCAGAAGAAATCACATTCTTAACACAACCTAATTCGTCATTTTAAGTTTGAAATTTAATGAGTTTGTCGTTGAACAGTTACAAACTCATTAAATGTTATCAAATTAGAAATTAACGATATAATTCAGCTTTAACTGGAGTCAAATTAAGTTGCTGTTGAAGCGCTCTTAAATATTGTTCAGTGATTATGGCAAGGTTAGGGTAAAACGGCTGCTCAGTTTGGCTCTGTTGTACCAATTCTAAATAGCGATATGCCCAAGGTAGTAAGTGTTGTTCTAAAAGGACAATAATCGCCTCATCTTCACCTTTCTCTGCTAAGGCAGAGATTGCCATCAATATTAAACCAAATTGATCTTCTGGCTCACGAACGCCGGTTTCTGTGACTAACCCTTTAGTCATTAAAAACTGTCGGTAAGCTGCGGTTGACTCTCCCATGACCGTATTATCATGGGCCAAGTAAACAGAGCCCCAAGGCGGAGCAGGCATCGCGCCTTGACCTTCGAATAAAATAGAAAAATCGTAAGTAATATCACCAGTATTGATTTGTGAAAATGATGAGCAAATTTGCTGTACTTGGTTGATATTTTCCCATGAATGTAATGATGACAATTCAGGTAAAACAGGCAGTAGGTTCTGAAATGTTTTTGTTTGTGGTGCGTAGTAGAAGCAGGCGCCGAGGATTCTGAGTAGTGTGGTGTCAATCATGATATATCCGTTATATTTCGAGCTACAGCGTTGTTGGCTGCGCTCAGCTACTCGAGTCACATACTTATGTATGCTCCCCGAGCTATCTTTGCTTGCCGCCTAGCTGTAACTCGAACTATTTAGGATATAAATTATTTAGCCTATTTCGAATTACAGCGCTATTGGTTGCGTTCAGTTACTCGGGTCACATACTTATGTATGCTCCTCGAGCTATCTTTGCTTGCCGCCTAGCTGTAACTCGAACTATTTACAGCGTTATTGGTTGCATTCAGTTATTCGAATTACATATTTTGGCGTATTAGTTTTAAACAAAGAACCCACTATTTGGGCTCTTTGATGAACTATCATATCACAGTAAGAACAATGCCTTACATAGTGATCTGCCAGAGGTTATAAAATGCAATACGGCCAGCGAGTTCAGCTAACAGAACCGCAGCAGCGCTGGTGGCTAAAATGGTTTTTGAGGTACGTTGTTTTAATGCCATGCCTACAAAAGCCGCGAGGGCAATAACTAACACAACAACTTGGAATCCCCAAAAGCCAGTTTGTTCACTGCTAAGAGTCGGGCCCGTATCAGTTAAAAATGCTTGGTATCCGGCTCGGCTGGCAAAAATAGCCAATGTACCGATGAGGAAAGAAGCAAGTCCTAAGCCACGAGCGCCAATAACAATAGCCAGCGCTCCACCACCTACTAACATTGTCATCCACATTTGTAGCGTCGTGTAACCCGTGTTCCAGTTAGCGATAGACGCAATATTGTAAACTTGGGGTATTGACCAAACAAAGGCAAGACCTGTAATTACAGCTGCAATATTAGCTAATTCGCGCAATACAGTTTGTTTATAAAAATGCGTAAAAAATAATGTTGCAGCAGCGCAACCGACAAATACACCACTGAGGAATGCTTCGTTACTCATTGGTGAACGACCGACACCTAATAACATATTGAAGAAGCGTAGTGGTTGTCCAACGTGCAGGCCACCAATACCAAGTCCTATCACCATGATAATAAAAGCGACAATATTGGCTGTTTTTAGCTGCTTGTCATCAATCGAGCCCATTTTTCGACTTAAATAAGCGAGCAGAAATAGGCCTACTGCGGATTGTCCTAAGACAGTGAAAAAAACGAGTGGTAATTCATGCATTTTACACCTCCGCAGGGTTTTTTAGTTCGCCACTTTTATCACCAGATGGTTTGGCGTCTTTGTGTGGCTTGATGACGATGTTAGGGTTGGTCAGGCTTGGGTCTGGCATAGGTGCAATACCACACTCAGTACCATGTAACTCGCGTAGAACCGTAATATCATCAAAGTCTAAAGCGCGCTGCGGGCAAGATTCAACACAGACGGGTTTCATTCCTTTAGCGACACGTTCATAACAGCCATCGCATTTGCTCATGAGCTTTTTCTTTTCATCATACTGAGGCGCGCCATATGGGCAACGTAGCTCACAGTAACGACAACCGACACAGATTGACTGGTCAACAACGACTAAGCCATCTTCCGCTCGCTTGTGCATTGCGCCTGTCGGGCAGCCTTCAACACACGTTGGGTTAGAACAATGGTTACAAGAAATGGACAAATAGTAGTTAAAAACATTTTGTTGCCAAATGCCATCTTGTTTTTGCCAACTTCCGCCGCCGAACTCATATACACGACGGAATTTTGGACCTAAATCTAAATCTTTTTCATCCTTACAACTGACTTGACAGGTTTTACAGCCAGTGCATTTAGTGGAGTCAAAATAAAAGCCATACTGTTTCATAAATTAACTCCTTAAGCGCGTTTCACTTCAACAAGGTTGGTATGCTGTGATGTACCTTTCGCGAGTGGCGAAGGAACTTGTGAGGTTAGTGTATTAATACAGCCACCAATATCTAAACCTTCACTATCGAGGGTACGCCATGCACCCTGAGGAACAGCGATAACACCTGGTAATACACGCTCGGTAACTTTTACAGTAATTTTGATACGGCCGCGATCATTGAAAATCTCAGCAATATCGCCATTATTTAGTCCACGTTCTTGGGCATCAATTGGGTTGAGCCAAAATTGGTGCGGGATAGCTTCACGTAACATGGCTACATTATAGTAGGTTGAGTGTACGTGGCCTTTATCATGGAAACCGGTCATGAGTAATGGATGTTTTTGCTGCGTTGCCGCCGCTTCAACACCTTCTTTATTGATGCAATACTCAGGAACTGCAGGGATACGTTGACCAGCTGGTAACTCCCAGTTTTTGACTCTATCCGCCAGTTTTTCTGAGTAAATTTCAATTTTGCCCGAAGGGGTTTTTAGTGGATTATCGACAGGATTATCACGGAAGTTTTTGAGCGCAACATTTTTTGAGCTATCAATAAATTGACGGTCAATAATACCGGCACCATTAGTTTCACTAAATTCAGGTAAATGAGGCATTTTTTCACGTGTTTTGTTATAACAAAATTCAATCCAATCGGCATAAGTACGGCCTTCGGTGAACTCATCTTTAACGCCCATTTTTTCAGCAACTTCAGCTAATACATCATAGTTAGGTCGATTTTCCCACAATGGCTCAATGGCATTTTGTAGGCGAACTAAATAGTGATAAGCACCACTTGCATAAGAGTTGTTGATTAAGTCATTGGTTTCGACTGGCGTGACATCCGGTAATAACAAGTCCGCATATTTTGCTGATGGGGTGTCATGGTTATCCCAAACAAGGATAAATTCACACTTAGATTCATCAGATAAAATTTCATGTGTTTTATTCAAGTCGCCGTGCTGATTGCCAATTACGTTACTGGAATAGCACCACATGAATTTAATGTCATTATCAAGTTTTTCAACGCCTTTAATACCAGCATTTTCAGCGGTTAATTGCTTGCCATGAGTAATCGCATCAGTCCACATATAAGTTGGGATCAATGCTTTAACTGGATTTGGCAGGCCAAACCCAGTGACAGGATAAGCGAAGCTATTACCCCATAAGCCTGTGTTAGTTCCGGCACGGCCAATATTGCCAGACATAATTGGCAACATCATGATTGAGCGGCAAGCTTGTTCACCATTTTCAGTGCGTTGTAATCCCCAGCCTTGTGAGATCCATGCACGATTAGAGTTACCGATTTCACGTGCTAATTGCGTAATGCGGGCAACTGAAATACCTGTAAGTTTACTTGCCCATTCAGGCGTTTTTACGATGCCATCAGGACCATTGCCGAGAATATAATCTTTATAAGAAGCATTGCGTGGCGCTGATTCAGGTAATGTTGACTCATCCCAGCCGACACAATGGCTTTGCAAAAACTGCTCATCGGTTAGGCCTTCTTGGATCATGACATAGCCAAGCGCTGCTACTAATGCAGCATCAGTTCCTGGATAGATAGGGATCCACTCAGCACCGAGTGTGGTGACGCTGTCGGTACGACGAGGGTCAATAATAATGACTTTGGCTTTGCTTTTGTCTAATGCGTTAAGTGTTTCATAAAACTGGCCGCCACCGGACATACGTGTTTCGGCAAGGTTATGACCAAACATCACCACAAGATCAGAATTTTGGATTTCAGATAAATAAGACTCTTCAATACCACCATAAACATAAGGGGTGATTTCCATTAGTTGAGCATAGGAATAAGTCCCATAGTCGCCAAGAAATCCACCTGTTAGGCTTAAAAGGCGTTTACAGGCTGCACGACCATGTAAATTTGCACCAGTAGAGCCTGAACCATATTGATAATAAATTGAATCGCTACCGTATTTATCTATCGTATATTTGAGTTTTTCAGCAATGATGGTAGTAGCTTCATCCCAGCTAATTTTTTTAAATTTACCTTCACCACGTTTACCAACACGCACCATTGGGTATTTTAAACGGTCTGGATTGTAAGTTTTCCAACGAACAGACCGACCACGCAAGCAAGGACGAATTTGATGTTCACCGAGTGTTGAGTCATCAAACATAGTTTCATTGGATATACGACTAATGACGCCATCTTTGACGTGAACTTTTAGAGGACAACGGCTACCGCAGTTAACTAAGCATGCGCTGTAACTGATCTTTTCGCTGGCTTCATCGGGCATTATTGCTGGTGTTTTGGCTTGTGCGGAAAATGGTAGAGCTATTGAGCTGGCAACAGCGGCTGCGCCCGCGATAGTTGCAGAGGTCTGTATAAACTCCCTCCTGCTCAGTGCTCCAAATTGAGTATTTTTTTAATTTTATGCATCGACATTGCCTATATGTAAATAACGTTATAACTTTCTTCTTTTGTATGTTAAAAAAAGTCTGTTCTAAGTAACATGATTTACATCAACAATAGGTAGAATAATTCAAAGGCATTGGTTTTTATTTATTTGATTTTTAATGAGTTATTGTGCCTAAAGAATAGAATAATACTATTTTAATTAACTATCGTTATGTTTTTTTTTATATAATGAGTGGTAGAGAAGGCAGAAAAAAAGAGGGATTTACCCCTCTTTTATTTACTACTTAAGTTGTAGATAAATAAGATATACTTACTAATCACTAAGTGTTAACTATTTTACTGTGCTTTACCTATCATTCTAACGTCATTTCCGGTAGGTGATTGGTGAACTAACAAATTGAATTGCGGTAGAATTGAGAATATATGGTCAAAAATATCAGATTGTATTCTCTCGTAGTCCACCCATACTGTTGTATTGGTAAAAGCATATATTTCTATTGGTATTCCATTCGAGTCAGATTCAAGTTGTCTGACCATAATTGTCATACTTTTATGAATATTAGGGTGTGATTTAAGATAGGCTTCTATATAGGCACGAAATGTACCGATATTCGTCAAACGTCGTTGATTGAGTGGAATGGCTTTATCTTCGGGTAGCGATGAATTGAACACTTGAATTTCAGTGACTTTTTTATCTATATAAGGCTCAAGTAAATTCGCTTTTTCAAGGTTAGCTATTTCATCAGGCTCTAGAAAATGAATGCTATTAGCATCTAGGCGAATGCTGCGTTTAATACGTCGACCACCCGAGTCGGTCATGCCTTTCCAATTTTTAAAAGAATCAGAAATAAGCGCATAAGTTGGGATTGTAGTGACGGTATTATCCCAATTACGGACTTTAACCGTTGTTAATCCGATATCAACAACTGCACCATCAGCACCATATTTGGGCATTTCAAGCCAGTCGCCAATATTGACCATGTTATTGGCAGATAATTGAATTCCTGCTACTAATCCCATAATTGGGTCTTTAAACACTAACATCATTACTGCCGTCATTGCGCCCAAGCCACTTAATATAATTAAAGGCGACTTACCAATAAGCAATGCGATGATCATTATGGCGATAAGAATTGAAGCAATGAGTTTTATGCTTTGAAAAATTCCACGTAATGGCAGGTGAGCTGTTTTTGCAGCACGTTGCAACATGCCTAATATAATATCTAGAATGGAATAAATAGTGAGCAACCCAAATAACAAGCACCAAGCTTGAGAGCCAACTTTAAGAATAATTTGTGCAGTAGAATCTGAGTGTAACCAAAGTGTTGCTTGGATATTCACCACAATACCTTGAATAACAAAAGCAATACGATTGAAAAGATTATGTTGAGTTAATTGATGCTGCCAGCCTATCCCTTGTTTTTGTCCATTTTTTTCAATACGAGGGAGAAGTATTTTATGTAAAAACAGGTGCAGTATTAGGGCGACAATTAGGATTAACCCAAGAACCATTATGAGTGAGGCAAGGTTGGCGTAGTCTTGATTAAACTGGCGTACCCAGTCTAGCAGTTGCTGCTGCATGTGTTCTCCTTCTTTGGAACATGATTAAATCTTTTATTGAGATTAAACCCTAACATAAACAAAACCAAATTTCATTAATGGAACGATAAAAAACGCCGTCAGTACTGCTTAAATAGTGATAAATATTAAGATGTTAATCTCAAATGCATAATAAATGTAAACAGGCAATAGTGATAATACAAAGCATAATATGTAAATCGACAAACTTTATATTTTTAAATACATGTCTATAACATTTATTGAGGTAGATGGTATTGAGCGAGGCGATAAAAAAAAGAAATACGTAACAGTATCGAGAGAGAAAATAGCGTAAATTGGGAAGTCAACACGATGAAATATTATAATAAAAAAGCGGCCTTATAGACTAAGGCCGCTATGCAAAATATTTTGCAAACTAACGCTAATGATGAGGTAAATCAAAGGTCAATTGACTAGGAAATTCTACAAATTACATAAAACGTTTTGAAAGTGATTCAACAACTTCTTGTACGCTGTTGATAAATTCTTTGATGCTGTTCATGTCGGCTCCAATTATTAAAGTGTGATCTTGATCACGTAAGCACATTTTAGCTACTAGCTTGTTAAAGTCAAGTTAATATTCAAAAATATTTGAATGATTAAACTTATTTTTAGTGTGCTTTATAGCACTTATATAATAAAGCTTATTGAGCATCTTTAAGGTGAAAAATAGGTATATAAATTAGAAGTGGTGCAGTGAATTGTTTCGTTATTAGTTGTATTGTTATAGTGTTAGTCGTGTATGAATGTTGGCCTTGAATGAAATTTAATCCACAAAATGGAACGTAAATCTATGATTGCCTATGTTAATGGTGAGTTTTTACCTGAAAATCAAGCAACAGTCTCTATTTTTGATCGTGGTTTTTTATTTGCAGATGGTGTGTATGAGGTAACTGCCGTTATCAATGGGCAGCTTATTGATTTTGAACATCATATTGCTCGGTTACAACGTTCATGTCATGAACTAGAGCTGACATTACCTTATGGTGAAGCTGAATTAAAGCAAATTCATCATCAATTAATTGAAAAAAATAACCTTCATGAAGGATTGATTTATTTGCAGCTAACCCGTGGTAATGCTATGACACGGAATTTTTTATATCCAGATAAAGATGTAAAACCGACATTAGTCTTATTTAGCCAAGAATCTAGCATTGTTGATCATCCGAAAGCTAAGTTTGGTATTGAGGTTGTGACTTTTGACGATATTCGTTGGCAGCGGTGTGATATTAAAACTGTCGCGTTACTTGCCGCATCAATGGCGAAAGAATATGCACATAAGCATGGTGCTGATGATGCTTTATTCACAAAAGATGGTTATATAAACGAAGGAAGTTCAAGTAACTGCTTTATTGTTACTCAGGACGATAAATTACAAACCCGCGAGCTAAATAACAAAATATTACCAGGGATCACGCGTCGAGCTATTCTTACGTTAGCGCAAGAAAAAGGGTTAGAAGTTATTGAGAAAGCCTTTCGGCTTGAAGATGCATTAAATGCAAAAGAAGTTTTCATTACATCTGCAACAACACTTATATGGCCTGTTATTAAAATTAATGGGCAAAATATTAGTGATGGTAAGCCGGGAAATATTGCAGTCCGGCTACGAGAAATCTATTTGCAAAAGGCTAAGAGTCAGAAATAACCAATAAATAAGTTTATTGGTTATTTAACTTATTTAATTTGCATGAATTCTTTAAGTGATGAAATAGTCGCCATTCCTTGCAACGCTTGCATGCTTTGTTCATGAAGCTCAAGCGTTGCAGCAGCACATAAGTCATCGAGTACGCTAACATAGTAACCTAAATCATGGGCTTGTCTTGCGCTACTTTGAATTGCCATTAATGAACTTACACCTGCTAAATATAAATGGGAAATTTGATTATCAATAAGCCATTTATTTAATTTATTGCCCGTAAAAGCAGAGACACCTTTTTTAATCATAACAGGATCACGAAAGTGAACTTCAAGATCATGCACCCAGTTACAGCCATTTCCACTGAGTTTTAGTGCTCCAATTTGTTTTGCACGCTGAAACATAGGTGAACCTGTTGGAATATCTTGATAATCATCAGCAAAGCCAACTTTTACCCAGATAACAGGGATATTATGACTTCGTGCAAAATTGGCGGCTTGGTTGGTTTTTTCAACAATATTACGTGCTAGTACTTGTTGATAACTGGAATTAGATAAGCCGTTTTTTCCAATAATCTCTTCAATCAGATCAATGATTATTAACGCTTGTGACATTAGTACCTCTTTCAATGCATAAATATTTTAAGTAGAAGCACCTATTATACTTAAAATATCCAGTAGCACTGTTAAGTGAATAACATAATCACATTTAAGGTAAGTCAATAATAAAACCAATACCTTTATTTTCTATTCCATCAGATACTCGAATAACAGCCCCAATTTTACCCGCTAAGTTTTGTGCGATTGATAAACCTAATCCGCTACCTATTTCTGTCGTACCGGGAACACGATAGAAACGAGAAAAAATATGCTGACGATTATCGAGAGGAATACCGCGGCCATTATCTTGAACACTAATAATCGCACCAAAGGGTGAAAGATCTTTTAGTGTTATTTTTATTTTTGCATTCTCATGATTATATTTAATGGCATTTTCGAGTAAATTAGTGAAGATATTAGTTAGTGCGAGTTTATCTGAAACAATATAAAAAGAATCAGGGCTTTGTAACTCAACATCAATATTTTTATTGATGGCATGAGGGATATGAGAAGAAATGATATGGCTGATTAGCATCGGAAGGTCAATTTGTTCCGTGTGTAAGGGAAAGTCCTCTGCCTCTAAGCGTGCTAAATCTATGAGCTGATGTGATAACGATGCAGCTCGATTAAGCGTTTGTTGCATATCATCAATGATTTCTTCTTTTTCTTTGGGATTATTAATTTGTATGAGTAAGTGCAATTGAGCAATCACTGCCGCAATCGGGGTGCGTAATTCATGAGCCGCATCAGCCATAAAGCGTTTTTCTCGTTGATTAGTTGCATCCACTCTAGCCATTAAATTATTAATGGCTTCGATAATTGGGCGTATTTCTTTATATTGTTCTTTGATTTCAATAGGCGTTAAGTTACCAGGTTGGCGAGTCGAAATTATTCTTGCAGATTGTCGCAATGGTTGCGAGCTAAAGTAAGCTGCGAACAGTATCGCGATAAGCATTCCGCCTAAAACCAGGGCTAGTGGGATCGCCGTTCCCCCAGCAGGACTACCTAATAGTGTGGTACGTTCAGCTTGTGACTCTGCAATTAAAACCTCAAATGTATTTGCTTCATTCCACGCTGAGGTAAAATGCCAATCTTTATGTAAGTCTGTTAATTCTTCTATAGTTTTTAGCGAAGGAACCTTTAATTTTTCACTATTTCGATATAAAACATTTCCTAGTTTATCTCTAACAACAACGAAGGGGCGATAACTAATACCTTCTTCACTTTCTATTGCATCGGTATACATTTTTTGCAGGGAATCTGCTACTTCATTGAAATATTTTGGGTTATCTGAAACGACCCCAAGGGTTCTAGCAAAACCTTGAGTGATTACTTGTTGTTGTTTATTGAATTCATTATATATGGACGGCCAGTAGGAATACTGAAGCCAAATAAGGAGTAATATCCATAGAAAAAGGACAGAGCAAATTTGTAAACCAAAGGTGTAAATAAAAAGAGATTTAATTTTCACTAGGCTGCGCATCTTTTTTTAATAAGTAACCTATGCCACGTATAGTAATTATTCTGTCTTTACCAATTTTGCGGCGTAAATTATGAATGTGTACTTCAAGAGAATTGCTCTCTATTTTATCATCTAGACCAAACAGGCGTTGCTCTAAATCAGCTTTACGGACAACATTATCTGCATTTTTAATTAACTCAAAAAGTAGTAAATATTCTTTACCTGATAATAATAAAAGCTGTTCATTTAGTGTGACCTGATGATTAATAGGATTTAACTGTAGGTTATCTAGTTGCCATATTTCAGAGGAAAAACCGGCGATGCGACGACTGACAGCTTTGACTCTTGAAATAAGCTCAGGCATGGCAAAAGGCTTAGTGAGAAAATCATCTGCACCAGAATCGAGGCTTGAGACAAGGTTGTCCATTTGATTACGTGCAGTTAAAATAATGATAGGGATCGCTTCACCTGCATGCCGCCAAGCCACTAATTCATCATGACCATCGCCATCAGGTAAGCCCAAGTCTAATAACATTAAATCAAAATTACGGTTTTTTAATTGAAGTTTTGCATCTGTAAGCAAACGAACCCAACATGGATTAAAACCGGCTAATTCAAGTCCTCGACACAACGCTTTCCCTAATTGGAGATCGTCTTCGACTAATAGGATATTCATTTTATCACCTCTGCTTCGCAGTATAAGCAGTCAACCAATACTCGACAATAAGGCAATGACTTATTTTGAAGTAATTTTAAGTATTTCTTAATATTGGGTTAACCATTTATTAAGGTACAAAAAATTAATCAGATTACTATCCTCGTATATCTCTAAAAATAAGAGCATTGGCGATGAAATACACTTTCATAGAAGTGCCTATATACGCAATTGTTATTTTTATTGCTCTGATGTTTATAGGAAAAAATTTTAGTAAAACTCACCACACCAATTTTTATAATGTGAAGGTAAGTGAAGTTAGAACTTGCATTGGAATAGATAAATGCATTCCAAATGTTCACATATCTTTAGATAGAAAAAACACATTCAGTCCAATAAAGAAAATTAAAGTTTTTATTAGGCAAAAAATTTATTAATAAAAAGAGCGTAAACTTTAACATGAGCGAAATGAAACGCGTATTCACATTAGTGCTTTGTGCATTGCCGTGTAGCTATACTGTGGCTAATGAAAATATATTTATTATTGGCACGGGTATGAATATTGCCCCTGTTTATGAAGGCTCTAAAAAGTATCAAGTTGAGCCAAGTCTTGAAGCGAGTTATGCATATGCAACTGATAATTACGGTGTTTTTAGTTTAAGCGTAGATGGTGCTGCATGGGCGGTTGGGCTCACTGATAATTTTACATTTGCGACCTCTGTTGGCTATGATGATGGTCGTGATGAAGATATAGGCGTTTTAGGTCATAAAAATAAAGACTTAAAAGGTATGGGGAAATTAGACGGTTCTGTTCTTGTTGGATTTGATCTTTATTACACATTGAGTGATTATCAATTATACATAATGACAGATATTGCCACTAAAGATCGCAAATATGGTGGGCGTCAGATAGGTAGAGCTGTTACTGTTGAATTAGGCACAAATACGCAATATGAGATTAATCAAGATTGGAACATAGAATATAATCTAGCTACAGTTTGGGGAAATAAAGCCCACAATCAAGCCTATTTTGGTGTTTCTAAACAACAAGCGAGTAAATCAAAGTTTGCAGAATATGATGCGGGAAGTAGCTTTAAAGATGTGCATGGTTCAGCAATTTTAAACTATAAAGTAGATAAAAACCTTTCTTTATATTCAGGTATAGGGGCTTACTATTTAATGGGGGATGCCAGTAAAAGTACGCTTACTGAGCAACGTTCAGGCTTTGTTGGTTTAGCGGGCATTAGATACACGTTTTAGTTTGTAATCTTTATTTTCGAATAATGATAAATGAAAGAAAAATAATAGAGAAAAGGAATGCTGTACACTATTTTATCGGTAAAATAGTGTACAGCATTCCTTTAATTTTTATCACTCTACAGATTCTTCAGGTAACCAGCCATCGTCCATCCAAATTTCTTCAAGTATTTCTTCTATCCTAATTTTGTCTTCCGCAATCTTAGTTCCTGAGATATTAATACTCTGTTGCGTACTTAAACCAACTCGAGTGACCATATCAGGATACTGTGTTTGTAGTTTGCGTAAAATCTCAGATTCAAGTGCATGTAGAACATTGTTATCTGGTTTTTGTTTTGAATTTTTATCAAATAATACTTCAATGCGTAACATAGTAGCCTCGCTTAAGACTGTATTAATATACAGTATATTTAAATGGATGAAGAATAAAGTCAATATCAGAAAGAAAATATTTTTGTTATTGCTAACAGAATAAAACAAAATGCAAAAAACATAAGTCTTATATATTAATAAAAACAATGAATTAGTTTTTTTTATGAGGGCTAAGATGAAATATAACTCATTGCCTATAGGCTGAAAATAAGTATGCTAAGGAGTCTGTTTTTATTCAAATAATGATGAGATTTAAAATCTAATGCTAATAGTAAAACGCATAACTCGAGATGATTTTAGAAAAATTAACGATGTTAATAAGCTTTATGACAGTGCATTTCCACGTTATGAGCAAAGAAGCTATCAAGGAAGAGTAAGCATCTTAGGGCATGATGATTATCATCTCTATTATTTCACTGATAATGAGATTTTTGTTGGATTTATTGGCAGTTGGAAAATAAATGATTATTTTTATGTTGAGCATTTAGCAATATCGCCAACATTGCGGGGGCAGGGCTACGGTCAAGTAGTGCTAAAACAGTTTTGTACTGAAGTAAATAATGTAATTTTAGAGATTGATCCAGTTATTGATGAGGTGAGTCAAAAAAGATTATCGTTTTACCAGCATTGTGGCTTTAAGCAAAATAGCTATCAACATACTCATCCAAGCTATTATCCTGAAAATGAACCCCATAAACTTGAAGTGTTAACATTTCCAACTGAAATCGATCGAGAAAGCTATCATCTATTTAGTGAAAAATTAAAAACTGTGGTAATGAGTCCTTTATTGCTTTAATTTTTATGAGGTTGATTTATCAGTAAATTTATTTTAGGGATTATAGCAGTAGATAAGTTCAGGGTCATTTTTATCGAGATTTTCAATGACTCCACTGGTAATAAATCCCGTTTGAGTAAGTAATTTTTGGGTGGCGACGTTTGATTGATTAGTAGACGTAAATAGTTTTGGTGTTTTACGTAATTGCTTGAAATTTTCAATCAATGTTAACGCCAAACCTTGGCGGCGATATTGTTGGTCTACCATTAATAGTTCAATAAAATTCTGACCAAAAAAGTGGGAATGAAAAATACCATAAGCGACAATGGTGTCACTTATTTCGATCAGGTAAGCGTTATCTTGAGTCACCCATTGTATAATTTCTTGATAGCGTTCACTTGAATTGACACTATCAATACGGCATAAAGCTAGGATATCGTTTTGATTTGCAGGTCTAAAAATAGGACTATATCCTTTGTTTGAATTTTGATTCATCATTATATGAGTAGTCAGCTATAAATATTTAGTTATCACTATAAAGTAGTATAAATTGAAAAACTAAAGAGTGACAGTCGTGTTAATAGCTAATTAAAACTCAAAGTGAGATAGATAAAAATGTCCGATTTAATTGAAAGTAAAGAGTATTTTGAAGAAAGTTTTAAAAAACTTGAAATGGGTGAAAGTCGCTTAGTTGAAACCGTATTTGAAAAGTGTGAATTTATTCAATGTGATTTTTCATCAGCAAGTTTCACTAGCTGTAAGTTTATTGATTGCTTATTTGATAGATGTAATCTGAGTCTGGTCGCGCTTGCAAATACTCGTTTGTCTAATATTGAATTTTTAGGTTGTAAACTGGTTGGTATTGATTGGACTAAAGCTTATTGGCCACGCTTTGATTTTTATTCTCAGCTCAATTTTAAAGATTGTATTTTAAGTGGTGGGAGCTTTTTTGCATTAAAACTCCACGAGTCCACTTTTGAGGATTGCCGTTTACATGATGTTGATTTTAGAAATACGGAGCTAAATAAATCCGTCATAACAGGGTCTGATTTATCAAATAGCTTATTTATGCAGACAAACCTAGAGTCTGTTGATTTTACTGATTCGTACTCGTTTAACATTGATATTCGCCAAAACAAACTCTCAAAAGCAAAGTTTTCACAACTCGAAGCTTTGGCTTTATTACGAAGTTTAGATATTTTGCTGGTGGACTAATAACCAAGCCGATGTTTTTTTAGGCATAATATGCATTATTTTGAGGTTTTTAATGGAAAATACAAATTAAACTGAAAATAGGGTTGCCAGAAGATGAGTAATATGAGTAAATAGCGTCATCGGTTTGGAAGTACAGACCTATTTATGATAGTCGAGTTTAAAGAAGTTCACCATTTAGTTATCCATGATACCTATCAAGTGCGAATTCCTTCTAATTAGTACCATAAGTAATAAATCGAACTCAAACCAAATATGCCTATGGCAATCAATTAAAATTTAAAGGAAATCCTATGTCTAATACAATGACTGGTACAGTAAAATGGTTTAACGATGATAAAGGTTTTGGTTTTATCACTCCTAAAGATGGCAGCAAAGATGTGTTCGTTCACTTCTCAGCAATCCAAAGCGAAAGCTTCAAATCTTTAGCTGAAGGCCAATCAGTTTCATTCTCAATCGAGAATGGCGCAAAAGGCCCAGCTGCAGCTAACGTTGTAGCTATCTAATAGTTTTCTAACTATAGATCAGAATTTAAAGACCTCACTTCGGTGAGGTTTTTTTTTACTTATTATTTAACTATAACGCGAAATATTTCGAGAATACTGAATATAAAGAGTAAAAATTTTCGAGTTAATTTCCCCTTGAAATTTTAAATACGATCATTATATTTATGACTGTCCTGAGTAGGACATTAGTAATTTCATTTGCTAGGTGTAGATAATTTATTCTGACAATTTTTTATAAAAAATAATTATTGAGGGTTGAAAAATAGTAATAAAGCCTTATCTGTATAACGAATCTATTGGTATAAAGTATTTATCTGTACAACTCATTAATATTTAACCTACTATTCAATTAATACTGAAGGAGGAGTTATGGCTCATATTAAACCTTTTTCATTATTTCCAGTAATTTCAGATAATGTGTTGTCAAATCGTGTTGATCAAATTGAACGTTTGTTTAGTCAGTTAACAGGAAGTAAATCTATTTCATCTCCTATTCAGACTTATAATTTGAAGCAGGTGGATGACAATCATTATGAATTAATTGTCAGTGTCCCAGGATATCAAGAAAGTGATTTAGCTGTTTCATTAAAAGAAGGTCGTTTATTTGTTGAAGGAAGAAAAGAAGAAAAAACGAAAGACGAAAACGAAAAATGGATCCATCGTGGGATAACTCAAGGTCAATTTACTTTGCAGTTTGACCTAGGTAAGAATGTTAAAATCGAAAAAGCTAGTCTATCAAGTGGGCTTTTGACTGTAAGTATTGAATATGAAGTACCTGAAGAAGAAAAACCGGTAATGATCGCGATTGAAAATAAAGATAAAAAATAATTCATTTTAGTTTATGGTCGTTTTAAAAGCGTACATAGTTAATAGTTAGATGAAAGAGCCACATAAGCATGATATCGATGCTATGTGGCTCTTTGCTTTAATTAAAATAAACTAGCTGAAATATTAATACATAGGCCTAATATAGCCATATTAAAAATAAATGAAATAATAGATTGTAGTAATACTGCTCGACGCATTGCTGTTGATGCAACTTCAATATCAGCTGTTTGTGATGCAACCGCGATAGTGAAAGAAAAATACATGAAGTCAGAATAACTCGGCTCTGTTATTTTATCGGGAAATAATAACCAAGGCTTATCTTGTTCAGGATTATTGTAATATAAATGAGCATAATGCATGGTAAAGCCTGTCGGCAACAATAACCATGAAGAAATTAAGGTAGATGCGGTTAAGAGATAAGGAAAGATTTTCTCAGTTTTAGTCAGGTCACTATGTCCGCCTAAACCAAAAAATAAGGCTAGTAAGCTTACACAACAGCCTGATATTAGAAAGAAGATAACCATTTTTGCACTTTCATCTTCTATTTTAGTCAGCTTTCTAATATCTTTTACATTCCGTTTGATAATTCGTTGAAATAAAAATAGTAAATAAACCCATGCAAATGCATTCCAACTGATAATTAAATTTATTATTGTATTTTGATAACGAAAAAGTGCTAGAAATGTCACGATTGCAACCAGTAATGAAACCACAAACCGTGGCCGTGAATGAAAAGCATGTTGGATAATATGGGTGATGCGAGTGGCGTAACGTAACATGTCATATACCTTTCATAAGTCGCAATTAATCCTAAAACCTACAGTCATCTTACATGAAAACTTCGTCTTTTGTTATAACACTACTAGCATCTTGGGTGAGAATATAGTTATAAAAATTGAATTTATGGCTGGGTATTACATGGGAGATAGAGTTTAAGATCATTGATTACGCTTATGCTATAGCAATAGGTAGAAAATTTTAATTATTAAAAGTTAAATATATTGTATTCGTTAGATTTCTTAGCGTTAGTAATTATAAGTTAATAGCGAAAATATATTTATAATGATGAGAGCCGTTTAGTTTACGGATTTAATCTTTATTGATGAATATATTGATTCGAGTTGATAGGTGAGTGTTTCTAGTCGAATTTGTGATTAACTCAGCTTGTGATATATATCGATATTTTAATATAATTTATCCATCTTAGAAATGGAGCAAATAATGACTCAAAATATTTATGACAATCCTCAGTTTTTTGCAGGTTATGCCACGCTACCTCGCTCTGTTAATGGTTTAAATGGTGCGCCTGAGTGGATTAAGATACAGGAAATGCTTCCCTCTGTGGATGGAAAGCAGGTTATTGATTTAGGTTGCGGTTATGGTTGGTTTTGTCGTTGGGCACGAGAACAACACGCTAAAAGCGTGATAGGTTTTGATATTTCAGACAAAATGTTAGAAAAAGCGGCTGAAATGACTCAAGATGATCATATAGTTTATTACCAAGGCGATCTGGAAACATTAGTATTGCCACCTGAACAAACAGACTTAATTTATAGTTCATTGGCTTTACATTATGTGGAGCAGATACCTTCTCTTTTTTCATCACTCTATCAGGCACTGAAACCTGGCGGGATGTTAGTTTTTTCTGCAGAACATCCTATTTATACAGCGCCTTTAGTGCAAGCTTGGTGTACAGATAGTGAAGGCAATAAAGCTTGGCCTGTAAATCAATATCAAAAAGAAGGCGAGCGATTCAGTAATTGGTTTGCAGATGGCGTAAAAAAACAACATAGGAAGCTATCGACGTGGATTAATATGTTAATTAATGCTGGATTTGAAATTACAGCTTTGGATGAATGGGGACCATCAATAATGCAAATTGCAGAAAATGCGTTATTAGATGAGGAAAAAGAGCGGCCAATGATATTCATTGTTAGTGCTCGTAAACCATTAAACTAGATAGACTTTAAAAATTTAATGCTTGGGTTAATCAAAAAGTAAAAGCCCTTTTCAGGCATAAGCAGAAAGGGCTTTTAGAGATAGTTACATAACATACATATAGCCTATTTGTTTATCGTCAACGCTAATTTTAACTTGTTCACTATTGGGTGACTCCATAGTATCAAGGGATATAAAAAACGCGATAACAATAATTGTGTATACGAGAAACATACAAACCTCCCGTAATGAGTAAAAGTTCTATTATCTTCGAGTTAGTTAACTCAATTTCATAATAGGTTATTTTTTTAGTTTTGAAAATAGGCTATAGAAATATTTTACATCTTTAAATTTACATTCAGTCATTTGTTTTAACATTTAAGGTCATGTGTTAAATATGAATGCCTTAAATTGCCCTTTGATATCTTTAAGTTAAAGTCTGGTATATGTAAAAAAGCTAACCTTTAAGGTTAGCTTTAAAATGGATTAGATGAGGGATTTTTTAAGTTTTTTATATTTTTTAAATCTAAAGGCTAATTTTCATTAAAGCGCTTAAGTTCAGTGAAAATTTTCAGCAGTTCTGCAAGGTCTGGTTTTTCATTTTTTTCAATTTCACCATTTAAGCTATAGATATTAAACTGGCCATTAGCATCCATATACAAAGTCGCTTTATCTGTTGTGATAACGACATCATTATCATCACCTGTAATAACCCATGGTAGTACACGATTACTACGGAATAAATCTTCACCTTGGCTATAATCATCAGGTTGGTTGCTTACATGTAGCATACGCTGCATGAGTGTGGTCATAATATCTTGATGGCTTGTTAGCTTTTTAATCTGCTGAGTAGGCGTATTAGGCCAATAAATAAATAGCGGTACTTGCATCTTTTCACGATTAAAACGATTTTTATCAACCCAATCATTATCTTGTTGACCATTATTATTATAGTTGGCAGTGATAACCACAATCGTATTTTTCAGACGATCTTCGTGTTTTAATGTGTCAATAATTTGATTGATTTGTTCGTTGGTTTGCGAACTACCTGGCACACCTTTGATGTTTAAGAATGAGAACCATGGGGTATCATTCTTAATATTTTTAAGCCAGGCATCCCATTGTAAAATAGTCTGCTTATCGTTATCTGCTTTGGTTGCAGGTAATGAATAATCAGACAAAATAGCTTGATGGAATAAAGGTGAATTAAAGCCATCGGTTGAGAATAAACCGAACTGGTAGCCTTGATGCTGTAGTGCTTCAATCAACACCGATGGGTGGCGTTCATTTAGAATGTTATCATAATAGGTCGATGAAATACCATAGAACAAACCAAATAGGGCGGTGTCATTGCGTAGGCCAGTTGTATAGTGATTAGTAAACTGAGTGCTGATCTGTTTAAAATCGTTTAACGCAGTCATTTGATCTTGTTGTGATTTATCACCAAGGTCATCAACGACTAAGAGTAATAAATTATACCCTATGCCTTGGTCTTGATAGCTCAAAGGCTTTAGTGGGTACTGAAGTTTTAATGCGGTAGGGCTGCCTTGTTGGAACACTCTATTTTGATGTTCAGTGAGGTCTAATAAGCCATATTTATCGAGTAATTTACGCGCCGTCAATGGCTGAGATAACGGGTAATTATAGCGCTGCATTGTAATTGGGCGATAGAAATTAGCATCCGCTAAAGCGTACATTAGGTGGGTCATAATAAACGTAATGATAAAGATCCCAGCTAGCGGTTTGCCAAAAGTTTGTCGGCTTAAACTCCGTAATTTTTGCCAGCTCCAAGTTGCGAATAACATTTCAACTAGAAAAATGATTGGGATACTAATAAACATCAGTTGCCATTCACGCGCCATCTCACCTTTAGTTGGGTTAATGACCAAATCCCAAACTTGGGGAGTAAGGTGCAGCCCAAATTGACTAAAGACGCGGATATCAAAAATTAAAAGGGTAATACCCGCGGTGGCAAGTGCGACACAAATTAGCCTCAGCAATCGCTGAGACATCACGATAAAGGTCAGTGGGAAAATGATAAGAAGATAAGCGGCAAATACCACAAAGCTAAAATGGCCTAACCAACTGACGAATGCATAAATGCGGCCAGTTAAGGTTTCTGGCCAATCAAAAATAAACAGATAGCTGCTACTTAACGCGAGGCTAAGTAGTATATTAAAGAGTGCAAACCAGTGCCCCCAACCAATCATGTTGGAGACTTTATCTCGGTAGCGCTGACGGTTGACCATTCTGTTTATTTCATTAGTCGATTAGTGTGATTTATCTTCTTTAACAGAAGAAAGTAAGGCATTTGCAAATGATTCTGCAATCATTTTACGTTGCGCAGGCGCAACAGAAGTATTGAGCAGATTCGTAACCATATTACCTAACACCATAAGTGAAAGATCAACAGGGGTATGGTTTTTTTCTAACACGGTAACAAGGTCAGAGAGTAAACCTTCAACTTTTTCATCACTATAGCGAGATGATTGTGGCATAAATTGTGACATCCTAAATTAATGAAAGCTCCATATAATAGCCCATAGTGGGATGTTTTTCTTCTTTCTTCGTAACAAATTTTCGATTAAGTGATAATAATGATTATTCAAACTCAGGAAGCGCTCATTCGCGCCAATAAATAGGCTATAAAAACGACAACTGATAGTTTCGGTTGCAGACAGATAATATCAATGTTTGAATACGCGCAACAATATTTTTGTAAGAACAAGGAGCCAACAATGAGTCTGGAAATTACCCAGATAGCGTTACATCAGTTGATTAAACGAGATGAGCAAACACTAGAAGTGATGTTACGTGATTCTTTATTGACAACAAATGATGTTGTACAAGACATGATGGCTGAATTACATCGTGTATACAGCGCTAAAAGTAAGGCTTTTGGTGAGTTTAATGAAGAAAGTGAATTGGCTGATGCATTGAGGCTGCTGCGCAAAGGTGAAGAAGAATTTTTAGGCTTTAGCCGTGCTATGACTGTGCGTCTAAAAGATGAGTTAGCTAAATACCCTTTTGCTGAAGGTGGCATTGTATTATTTTGTCAGTATCGCTACCTTGCCGTTGAGTATCTGTTGATTTCTGTTCTTAACAGTTGTGACAGTACGTTTGTAACGGATACATTGGATTTAAGCACTACACATTATTTAGATATACCTCATGCAGATATTGTTGCGCGTATTGATTTAACTGAGTGGGAAACTAATCCGGAATCAAAACGTTATTTAACCTTTTTAAAAGGTCGAGTAGGGCGTAAAGTTTCTGATTTTTTTATGGATTTTCTTGCCGCATCAGAAGGGTTAAATGCTAAAGTTCAAAATAAAGGACTTGTTCAAGCATTAGATGATTTTTGTGACAATGCCCAAATGGATAAAAATACACGTCAAGCATATCGCCAACAAGTTCATAGTTACTGTACTGAACAGATGCAGTCAGGCGAAGAAATTGAACTTCAAGTATTGGCAAAAGAACTGCCAATGGTTGAAGAGCAAAGCTTTGATGATTTTGCCCGGCAAAATGATTATCAATTAGAAGATAGTTTTCCTGCTGATAGAGGTACGCTTAAACAGCTCACTAAATTTTCAGGAAGTGGCGGTGGGATAACAATTAGTTTTGATGCGATGCTATTGGGCGAGCGGATTTTTTGGGATCCGATAACGGATACGTTAACGATTAGAGGCACGCCACCTAATTTACGTGACCAACTGCAACGTCGTAGTGGTAAGTAGTCATTTGTGGCTTAAAGTTATTTAAGCCTAGAAATAAATAACGCCGCAATTGCGGCGTTATTTACTCGGCGTCCCGAAAATTTCAAAGCTCGGCTGTGGGCTTTTAATTAAGCGCGCAGGAAGTCAATATGCGTCACTTTAGGTTTAAACGGGTGACGTTGAACAGCCTGAACTTTTACTTTAGTCTCTTTACCATCGATAACCAGAGTCAGAACTTCATAGAACTCTGCTTTGCTTTCTTGGTTAATGACTTCATCATGGTTCAGAGTCACAGAGATAGGTTCCTGATTGCCACCGTAAACGATAGCGGGAAACTGATTAGCTCTGCGCAGGCGGCGGCTCGCACCCTTACCCTGCTCTTTACGTTCAATTGCATTGATAGTTAACATTACTATTTCTCTTTAAAAAGAAAAAATAAAATCCTGCTACAGGCGACCCAGCAGCAGGTTCGATATTTGGCCCCGAGGTCAAACATTATAAATAATGAGATATATGGAGGCGGCAGTATTTTAACCAAAAAACATGCTTTGGGCAATGATTAAGATTTTTTCTTCTAAAAAGAATCAATTGCGATGATTTTTATGGCACTTAAAAGCGCAAGTAATGTGATGTTATTGATTCAAGTGCCGATAGAAACTTAATAAAGTTGGGCGGCTAAGCGAAAGCGACCTTGATAATCAAAAATTTTCTCACGTATTTCCCAAAAATTATCTTTTTTACGTGCCACAATAAATTGAGGGTAACGTAATAATGCTTGCTGTGAAATAATATCATTTGCATTATTCCATACAAAAGGAACACCTGGTGCTCGGTGATGGTTACGTAAGAAACGATATTCAAATACGCGTTTCTGAGCGGGGGTTGTCAATCTAAAACGCTCGGATACAGAGGTACCATCTTCATCATAATAGGTGATTTTAAGCCATTCACCTTTGGCATCTGAATCGGTAGATAATTGCATTCCTCCGCAGCGCAATATTAAAGCATCCTTTAATTTCAAGGCGGCTTTTAGCATATCATCAGGGTCAGAGAGTACTTCTTGGCATTTAATGCATCGACGGGCGGCAATATCATTTTCAGCACCACAGTGAGGACATTGCTTAAAACGAAAGCGAAATTCACATTGTTGTTTGCCTTGCTCATTTTCTTCCCAACCTTGGCAGCGACGACCATAGTGTTCAATAATTTGCCCATCTGATGTACATTTTCCCCAAAATGTATTAGCAAATTGGCATAAAGGGCAGAATACTTGCACAGGGACGCTACTTGAGTGCGGTTTTGTATTACCGACTTCAGGACGAAATAAATCATGTGGATTTCCTGCATAATCAAGGATTAAGCATTTTGTTTTGCCTTCACAAAGGCGCAAGCCACGACCCACGATTTGTTGATATAAGCTGACTGACTCGGTGGGGCGCAATATCGCAATGACATCGACATGTGGGGCATCGAAACCTGTAGTAAGTACAGAAACGTTGACGAGAAAATGTAGTTGTTTGTTTTTGAATTTTTTTATGATTGATTGACGTTCAATTGCAGGTGTTTCTGCTGTCACTAGGGCTGCTGTTTTTTCGGGTAGATAGCTGAGTATTTCTTTAGCATGCTCAACGGTTGCTGCAAATATCATACAGCCTTGAAGGGGGAGGGCGTATTCGACTATTTGAGCAACGATTTTGGGTGTAATGCGCTGCTGCTTTTTTAATGACAGGTTAAGTTCTTGTTCATTAAAAATACCGGACTGATTTATTGAAACCTGACTGAAATCATATTGTAAAACAGGCATGTCCAATCGTTCAGGAGCAATAAGGAATTTATTTTTTATCATATAATGCAATGGTAGTTCATAGATGCATTCATGAAAAAAACATTTCTCATCACCGCGAACCATACCGTGATAATGATAGCGATAAATCCATCCGCTACCTAAACGATAAGGTGTAGCGGTTAGACCTAAGATGCGTAGTGAATTATTATGTTTTTGTAAGTTATGAATAATTTGTTGATATTGGCTTTTATCATTTAAGCTAATACGATGGCACTCATCAATAATTACCAAAGAAAAATGGTCGTCAAAGTGACTCAAATTACGAGCGATTGACTGTACACTGCCAAAAACAACCTTACTTTGTGATTCTTTACGATTAAGTCCTGCGGCAAAAATGTCAGCGTCTAGTCCATATGATAGATATTTTGCATGATTTTGTTCAACAAGTTCTTTTACATGGGCAAGGACAAGTACTCGTCCACGGGCAAGGCGTGCAAGTTCAGCAATAACTAAACTTTTACCTGCACCTGTGGGTAATACAATGACGGCAGGTTGAGTGTGCTGGCGAAAGTATTGAATAGTCGCATCAACGGCTTCTTGTTGATAAGGGCGCAGTACAAAAGGTCTAGCTGATGAAAGAGGCATATTATTCAGTATTATTTCAAAAAGTTAGAGGATACAGGTTAAATTTGAGCTAAGGCAATGACTAGGTCTAAAAATGCGAGTTCCCTTGGCGAAGCTATCACTTGTGACGAGTTATTGATATAATAAAATATGTGATATTAATCACAGCAACCTTTCATTCTATATTCTGACAGTTGAGTGCTATTGTACGCCTCGCTGACATTCCATCAAGTTAAGAGAATCTATGCGACTGGATAAATTTCTGTCCCAACAATTAGGGATAAGCCGGAGTTTGGTAGCGCGTGAGCTACGGGCAGGTAATATCACTGTTGACGATGAAATCGTAAAATCAGGTTCATTCCAAGTAACCACTGATAAACAGGTCGCTTATGACGGCAATGTTCTGACTCAAGTCACCGGACCTCGCTATTTTATGTTGCATAAGCCTCAAGGTTATATTTGCTCAACTGATGACCCAACGCATCCAACAATACTTTTTTTTATTGAAGAGCCTTTGAGTCAGAAATTACATTCTGCGGGGCGCTTAGATATTGATACGACAGGGTTAGTTTTGCTAACGGATGATGGTCAATGGTCACACCGCATTAGTTCACCAAAGCATCATTGTGAAAAAACGTATCGAGTCCAGCTCAGTGAAGACATTACTGACGATGTGACTGCAAAGTTTGAGCAAGGCGTGATGTTAAATAGTGAGAAATATCCAACGAAAGCCGCAAAGCTTGAGATTATCTCTGCTAGAGAAGTGTTACTGACAATTAGTGAAGGACGCTATCATCAAGTGAAACGCATGTTTGCAGCAGTGGGTAATCATGTGTGTGGTTTACATAGAGAGCGTGTGGGTGAGATATGGCTTGATGAAGAGCTTGCACCAGGTGAATACCGTCCACTGACTGAAGCAGAAATTAACAGTATTACTGTGCCACGCTAAATATTAAAAAGCAGGAGTTTAAAGAGTGCAACAGCAGCGTTCATCCTATTTGGGGCTGATATTAATTTTAGGATTATTATCAATGCTAATGCCATTAGCTATTGATATGTACCTACCTAGCTTTCCGATAATGACAGAATATTTTAATGTAGATCAAGGGCGTATTCAGATGACCCTTAATAGCTACATTTTAGGTTTTGCGATTGGGCAGCTATTTTATGGCCCGATGGCAGATAGCATTGGACGAAAGCCTGTCATTTTAGGTGGCGTTATTGTTTTTGCATTAGCTTCCGCAGCTTGTGCAGTTGCAGAATCTATCGATGTCTTTATTTGGTTGAGATTTTTACATGGTTTTGCCGCTGCTGCCGCGAGTGTTGTAATTAACGCATTGATGCGAGATATGTTCACAAGAGATGAATTTTCTCGCAGTATGTCGTTTGTTGTACTTGTTATGACTATTGCGCCATTACTTGCCCCGATTTTAGGGGGAGAAATGATGCGTTGGTTCTCTTGGCATGCAATTTTTTGGAGTATTGCTATTGCAGCCGTTATTGCTGTAGTGTTAGTTAGTTGTTTTATTCGTGAAACACTACCAGCTGAAAAACGGCAAAAATTTCATGTGGGTACTACGTTAAGGCAATTTGCGACTCTATTTAGAGCAAAACAAGTTTTGTTTTACATTCTAGCCAGCTCATTTTCTTTTGCTGGGATGTTCTCATTCTTAAATGCGGGAGCCTTTGTTTATATTGATTTGAATGGTGTTTCACCGCAGCATTTTGGTTACTATTTTGGTATTAATATTATTTTCTTGTTTATAATGACCACGATTAATGGGCGTTATGTGAGGCACTTTGGTGCAGAACGTATGCTCTATTTTGGTATTATCATTCAATTTATTATGGGCTTATGGCTATTGACGACCACTGCACTTGATTTAGAGTTTTGGACTTTAGTTATTGGCGTGGCGATTTATGTGAGTGGTATTGCAATGATTACCTCCAATGCAATGGCGGTGATATTGGATAACTATCCGCATATTGCTGGTACAGTATCATCCCTAGCTGGAACTATCCGTTTTTCAATAGGTGCATTAGTTGGTACGTTATTATCGTTGATCCCTGCAAAAAGCGCGTGGCCAATGGTCGGTTCGATGGTTGCTTGCGTTGCTTTATCGATGTTATTTGTGCTTCTCGCAAAGAAAGCTAAGTAAAATCACTTTTTTATTCAGTTTCATGGATGAAGCTGAAGATCTCGCCTATTTCCTTTCTTGATACTTCTCTTTGTTATTTATTACTTAAACGCATTACTCATCATATACATGCTTTTTGCTCTATTAATCTTCGGAAAAAACGATTAATGACAGATTGTTATTAAATTTCATGATTAAAAATGATCTAAATCAATTATCAGATTTGGGTAATTTGTTAAATTTATGTTTTGATTGAGCCAGTTTTAATTATCATAAAAAGAGGCGTATAGAACATTTATTATTCAAAAAATGTTCTATTATTATAATTGTTGGTTTAATAATGTAAAAATTAGTTTTGTTAGTCATGAATAGTGTTGATTTTTTTTCTAAAAAATATTTTAAAAATTAACATTTTTATCAAAAATATATTTATACAATGATTTGCGTCACAAAAATTTAACGACAGGCTATATTTTTAATGTTATATTTAAGTTCTAAAATTTAACAATCGTGTTACTTATTTGATTTGCTAAAGTTCGGTTTGAACGAGGATTGTTTAGAGAGTACGTGGCTTTATGTGGACTAAAACTATGAACTGCATAGCGGCCTAAAAATAGCTTATATTGTTTTAGTGCTTAAAATAAAAGCGATTTTTTAGTGATATTTGAAGTCGATATAACTGCATGAGAGTTAGTTTTACTCGGCAAATTTATAAAATGTTTTAATAGGATATTTTCGTGGAAAAATTAGGTCTTTCGGTGGTGCACAGGCTACCGCAAAGCTACCGCTGGTTATCAGGAAAAATAGGAACTGATGTTGAAGTTGTTCCTATGAATGATGTCGATAGCGATAAACTTGTGGGGCTAAAATTACTTAGTCATGACTGTGCGACAGATTGTATTGCAATGCAGCAACTGGCTGAATCGTTGTCTGACATGCAAATTGAAAATGCTATTTTAGAATGGCAAAAAGAAATTTGCCTATTTATTCATGCAAATGATGAGCTACCTGCTATGTGTCGTTTAAAAGCATCAGGTGTTGCTATTGCTGAGTTATCTTCGGGTTTTTATTGCGCTTAGCTCAAGCATGATGCTTGGTTAACTGCGATCTTGACGTTTTTAAAGTTTACTTATCTAACCTGCTTATTTTTGCTCATACTTTGTGGGCTGTGCAGAGTGTTTATTAACGTGAACTATATTTAGGTAAGCTATGTTGATTTAAGCTAAATGAATCAATCTTCTATCACTTTGTGTATTAACGAATTTTGAACAATAAAAAAGCTTCCGGTTTAGAGCCTGGAAGCTTTTTTATTGGTAAATTCTTTGTTGCAAGGGATTATATTTACTACAAAGAAATAATGTTATTGAATATTATGAGCCATTCACAATACGTCGGCCTGCATAATATCTTTTACTCCAATAGTTATTGCTCATTTCTGACACAATAACTCCACTGCTTGTTGATGCATGAACAAATTTATCATCACCAATATAAATACCAACATGTTTCATTGTGCGACCCGTTTTAAATAAAACGATATCACCTGCTTTTAAGCTATTACGTTTAACGCCTTTACCTGATGATTCTTGTTCGGAAGTTGTTCGGGGGAGCTGTACGCCAAATTGTTCAAAGAAAGTACGCTGAACAAAACTTGAACAATCGATGCCATTTTTAGTTGTTCCACCGAGGCGGTAGCTTACGCCTTTCCAATTTGCATACTGGCTCATGATTTTTGATTTAGTATCGACGCTTTGAACTAATTCTTCAAACTCGTCCTGTGAGGCCATTGCGAGGGAATCATTAGATGTTGCATTTAACATACGAACATCAGATTTAGTGGTGTTATTAGCGTTCTGACTTGATTTGGGGTTAGTACATGCTGTAAGTGTTACGGCTATTGCGATTGCCGGAACAATGCGCCAAGCATAGCGCTTAAATTTTTCAGAGGTTAACATTATTATATATATCCCTTGCCATTCTATGTTTCATCATTGTGTAAATAGACACAACAAAGTTAAACTTATCCCTGTGAAAAACGCATTTAGAACGACAACAGTGTATTTTTCGCAGAAAGTGTTTATGAAAAACTTCATAATTCTTTATCTAAATTAGCTGATTTTCTAGGCGCTCTAATCGCCCGTTACTAACAAAACTCACTAAAATATTCATTCCTTGAATTTGGCGTAGATACAACCCTTAAACCAAACACTAAGAGCATACATAAACAAAGCTAAAATGGCGAGTTATCGGGGGGTAATTTACAAAACCTTAAACATAAAGTGATATTAGTCATCAATTTATCGCCTAAAAGTAATAATACTGTATTTTTTTACATCGAGTTACCCTTTATAGGGAGAAAAACATGATCTAATTCACGTTTATTTAATGTTATTGCTTATTTACACACTATTTGGGTGGGATGAATAAATATGAATGTAAAGAAAGTTAAATTTATCACGATTAATCCCTAAATTAGGGTTCATCATAATGAAAAAATTGCACAAAATATTATCAATTTTGTGATGCCTATTATCTTGAATATAAGCAATACAGTGACAATTCATTTTATTAATATAAGCCTAAATGATAGCGATTTTAATCTGATGTTTTGTAATATACCCGATACTTTTATCTATTCTATAGGGCGTGGCTAGGTCAATTAAAACTCGACATTTAAGATATGGCAGCGATTGATTATAATAATCATATTAACCATATTGTTTCTAAGTGGAATTATGATCTAGATTAAAATACGGTTATTAGTTAGTTATTACTGATGGAATTTATTATTTAAATTCCAATTTCAATTTGATAACTGTCACTCATATTATTTTTGAAAACAACATTATTTTTTAACTCATTGTTTTTATTTGGTTTAATTTGATTTTTGTCATTGTTTCATAAATTGATAAAATTGCGACCACACTTAATAGATTAAAAAAGAAATGAAGTATAAATTGTAGAGTTAAACATAATAATGTGATGAACCTATCTAATATAATTTCATTTATCCAACTAAAAGTAATATAAAAAACTACGGCTATTATTGAAATCCACACTTTTCCTTTTAATTTAATATCTCATCATCGAACAGAGAAATATAAATAAATATTTTAACTGTAAACAAATCTTTGTAAATGACGATAACATAATTTTAATAGGAAAATCTCAATGACTCACTCAGTAAAGAAGATGGCAAAAGTAGTTCTTGCATTAACAGCCCTAACGGCTAGCGTGACAGCGTTTGCATCACAGTCTAGTGGCATGAAGCAAGCACATACAGGTGTTATTCATTTTACAGGTTCAATTGTCGCGCCACCTTGTGTTATCGAAACGAGTGGTCATAAAGTTGAGACTCAGTGTTGGCATGATAACGGCAATACGAAAACGATTTCTGTTGATGTGACTAAGTTAAAAGGAAAGGATGTTCAATTACCAAATAATAAAGGAACACAAAAATTTAATTGGATAAATAAAGATAACAAATTAGGTCTTTATACTGTTGTTTATGATTAATAAATGATTGATAGCAAATGAATGAAAAGAAATATCAAAAAGGTCTATGAGGGGAGTTGAATGTGTGACGATATTGTATGCCTACGGATATAACTCCCTAGGCATACCGACGTGAGTGTTCTTAATCGCTGCGTCCCATATAACGACGCTCAGCAATATGAATACGAATTTTATCACCTGTAGAGAGGTATTCAGGTACCAGTACAGTTAAACCCGTAGGTAAGGTGGCCGGTTTATTACGAGCACTTGCCGACGCGCCTTTAATACCTGGAGCTGTTTCGATAATAACCATATCGACAGTCTGTGGTAATTCTAATGCGAGAACTTGTCCTTCCATAGTTAGAACTTGCATTCCTGGTAGGCCTTCTTCAGGGATGAAAAGTAATTCATCTTCAATATCCGCTTTTTTAAATAGATAAGGCGTGTAATCTTCATTATCCATGAAAACATACTCATCACCATCTATGTAAGAAAAGCTGACCGCACGGCGAGTTAACGAAATCAAATCAAGATTATCATCGCCTTTGAAACGTTCTTCAACTTTTTGGCCAGTTTTGATATCAGTAAAGCGCATTTTATACAGAGTACTTGCACCACGAGCGCTTGGTGCTTGAATATCGATATCTTTTACAAGTAATAATTTACCATTGTAGTTAATTGCTAAACCACGTTTGATTTCATTGGCCTTGGCCATAAATAACCTTCATTTTAGTCATTGTCAAAAGAGTGCGACAAAATTACTCGTAGATAAGCGATTAGGCAAGATGTTGATATCAATTTTATGTAAAAAAATCCCTAGTTAATGAACTAGGGATGGCGTTTTAGCTGAATGAGATTAATAAATAGGAAGTAGACCAAACAAAGACAATATATGTGCGACCGCATTGATGACACCGAAAAGGATCACAAAGCCGATAATAAATGCGCCACCGGGTGCTTTATAACTGTTATTTGGAAAACGTTTACGACTTGCTCTTGCCATTAAGGCGGGCACGATGACTGCCCATATTGTTGCAGCAAGACCTGCAAAACCAATCGCATAAATAAAGCCATTTGGAAAAATTAAAGCCAGTACAGTTGGTGGCAAAAATGTCATTAACACTGACTTGAAACGGCCGGGCTTGTTATCATCAAATTTAAAGAAATCAGCAATAAAATCAAACAAGCCAAGGGAAACACCTAAAAATGAACTGGCTAATGCCATATAAGAAAACAGGTTTAAAAATTGAGAAATAAAACTATTTTGAGTGGAAATATTCATTTGAGTTAGCAATGAATCAATATTATTACCACTTTCTCTTATCTCAATAAAGGCTGAGCGAGGGATATTTCCTTGGATAGCATACTGCCATAAAATATAAATAGTGACAGTGATTATCGAGCCATAAACTAAGCTTAAAACGACGCTACGACTGTCTTTATTGTAATATTTAACCAGTCCTGGCACGTTGCCATGGTAACCAAATGAAGTTAATAAGTAAGGTAGGGCCGCTAATGCATAAGGTAAGTATTGAGTATCGTTCTGTTCTATTTGGTTAAATAAAATAGAGGGTGATGCCGTTGTTACCATGCCACCAATAGACATAATAAAGGTAATCACCATTCCGCCAATTAAAATGGTGCTTAGTCGGTCAACTGCACGAGTTGATCTCCAGACAAAAAAAGCCACGATGACGGCAAATATTAATCCTGCAAGCGCTTGTGGAATTTGTATGTATTGCGATAAATTGCCCGTAATTATCGAGCTACCAGCAGAAATATAAGCGTAAGTTAAAATATAAAGTACGAAAGTAATCGATAGGCTATTAATTGAGTTCCATGTAGAACCGAGTAAATCTTTTACAACGGTATGAAAACTAGCACCTGCCGGATAATTCATATTAGCTTCTAAAATCATCAAACCTGAAAGAAGCATACAAACAAAGGTGTAAAGGAGTAGGGCAACTGAGCCTGAAAACCAAATACCGGAAGTCACCATTGGAATTGAAAACATACCAGCACCGACGGCGGTGCCTGCAATAATCATCGAGCCGCCTAATATGGACGGGCGTTTTTGTTGTTTTACAGCATCAACTGACATGGTGACCTCTAAATTTACCGTTTCAATGTACTAGCTGAATGATACATAGTGAATGTGATGATGTAAATAAAAAAGACATAATATAATTTGGAAAAAAGGAGTAATTTTATAGGCTTGTGTAATAAACGAACAAATTAAGACATGGGTATTCTTATTTATTCGTTTAAGCCGCTATTCGATTAGGATGCTGGATGATAAAAGCGCTTAGTTAGCCAGAGGTCAATGGCATTACGGCTTGCTTCGAAATGTGGTTCAGGTAGCTCATTGGGGAGAACCCACATAATGCTTTCACATTTATCTTTTTCCATATTACAAGGTGCAATACCGCCATCGTATTCAACATGCATACAGATAGAAACCGTATGTTTACCTTCTTGTTGATAAGTTTGTAAATTATTACTGATACCGAATATTGTTGGTGTATTGATATCAATGCCTATTTCTTCTTTAATTTCACGCTTGGCACAAGCTTCAAAGGATTCACCTGGATCTACATGCCCACCAAAAATTGACCAGTAAGGAGCGTGTTTACTACTGCGTTTGCCGATTAAAATTTGCCCTTGTTTGTTAGTAATGATGACACCCACCCCAACAACGACATTGACAGAACTGGACATGAATTATTCCTATTTTTGTATTTTATCTGTGTGTAAATTTTGCCACGTTAGCGTAGAAATACAATTAGGAAAAATATAAATATCACTGAAAGCAGTACGCTTTAATGTTATAACTGTGAATAGAAAATCTTGTTATATGACAATAATGATAAGGGAGATTAGTGGTTATGACTCGCCGGGTTGCTACAATTACATTAAATCCTGCCTATGATCTTGTCGGGCTTTGTCCATCAATTGAAGTCGGTGAAGTTAACCTTGTTAAAACTGCCAGCCTGAATGCTGGAGGCAAAGGGGTTAACGTTGCGAAAGTATTACGTGATCTTGGTGTTGATATCACGGTTAGTGGTTTTATGGGAAAAGAAAACCAAGAGGAGTTTCAACATTTTTTCAGTGAAAATGGGATGGCAAACCGTTTTAGTATGGTGCCAGGACGTACCCGTATTAATGTTAAATTGACTGAAAATAATGGTGAATCGACTGATTTTAATTTTTCAGGCTTCGATGTGAGCCAAGACGATTGGAATCGATTTTCAACGGAATCGTTAAACTGGCTCGGCCACTTTGATATGGTGGTCGTCAGTGGCAGTTTACCCAATGGCGTCGATCCTCAAGAATTTACACGCTGGATGACTCGTTTACGTCAGTTATGTCCTTGTATTATTTTTGATAGTAGCCGTGAAGCGCTTAAAGCAGGGCTTAAAGCATCACCATGGCTTGTAAAGCCAAATCGGCATGAGCTCGAAGTTTGGGCTGGTCGCAAATTACCTAATTTAAATGACGTTATTGCTGCAGCGCATGAGTTGCGTGATAAAGGTATTTCTCATGTTGTTATTTCGCTCGGAGAGGAAGGGGCGTTGTGGGTAAATGCTTCCGGTTCTTGGTTGGCAAAACCACCTCATTGTGAGGTCATTAGCACAGTGGGTGCCGGCGATTCTATGGTTGCAGGACTTGCCTATGGTTTATTGAATGGTGAATCCAGTGAGCATACGTTACGTATGGCAACGGCTATTTCAGCGTTATCGGTATCACAGGCTGACGTAGGTCTTAAAAATCGCAATAAGTTAGCGGATATGATGGCTAAAATTGAAATGAAGTCTTTGTAATCTGAGATTAGCATGAGAAGGGGTGGTGAATGTCACCCCTTTAACGATTTAATTTAACTATTCTGTTGAGATTTAAGCCAAGCAATTTCTTGTGGCCAAATATCCGGATTGACGGTTTCTAATATTAATGGAATGCCATCAAAACGTGAGTCTTTCATGATATAGCTAAATGGTGCATAACCAATATTACCTTCACCAAGGCTATGGTGGCGGTCAACTCGGCTAGCAAATTCACTTTTCGCATCATTGAGATGCATACCTTTTAGAAACTCAAACCCTACGATATCTGAAAATTGCTTAAAGGTATTTTCACAGGTTTCTTCTGTCCGTAAGTCATAACCTGCGGCAAATGCATGGCAAGTATCAATACATACACCTACTCGACTTTTGTCTTTGACACCTTCGATGATTTTTGCCAGATGAACAAAATCAAAACCAAGATTAGTGCCTTGTCCTGCGGTATTTTCAATCACTGCGGTCACGCCTTCCGTTTCATTTAACGCAATGTTAATGGATTCCGCGATGCGTGCTAGGCAGTCATCTACATCAATTTGTTTTAAATGACTACCTGGGTGGAAGTTTAATAAGTCGATACCTAATTGTTCGCAGCGTTGTAATTCATCGATAAATGCAGCACGCGATTTTTCTAGTGCTTCAATTTCAGGGTGGCCTAAATTGATTAAATAGCTGTCATGAGGCAATATTTGATGCTTGCCATAGCCATATTTAGCGCAGTTATCTTTAAATTTTTTAATCACTTCTTCTGAAAGTGGGGCGGCTTTCCATTGGCGTTGGTTTTTGGTGAATAACGCAAAGGCTGTCGCATTAATTTCATGGGCGCGAATAACGGCTTGATCAACACCACCAGAGGCGCTGACGTGTGCTCCAACATATTTCATTATTGACTCCTATTTTTTAGGAGTATGACATTAATCAACAAAAAAATGAACTCAACAAAAAGCCGCTTTAAAAAGCGGCTATAGAAACGAATGAATCAAAAAATAGTTTGAATAACTAAGTTTATAAATAGTCCACCAACAATTAACCAAATAAATAAAATCAAAGCCATGAGTAGAGGTTTGATCCCTGCTTGACGAATAGCACTAACATGGGTGGTCAATCCAAGAGCAACCATGGCCATTGCCAGCAAGATAGTATCTAACGTGATAATGTGGTGTACCAACGCTTGCGGCAATAAATTAAATGAATTAAATGCCGCAACCAAGATAAAAATAACCGCAAACCATGGAATGGTGATTTTATTTTTCTGCGCACTGGTACCATTTTTTTTGGCGATTTTACGACTTAAAAAAGCCGACAGTATGATTAGAAATGGCGCTAGCATCATCACACGGATCATTTTGGCTATTACGGATGCATTTTCAGCTTCGGGTCCAATCGTGTGGCCTGCGGCAACAACCTGTGCAACTTCATGTACGGTAGAGCCAATAAAAATACCAAAAGTTTCTTGGGTGGCAGGAAACCAGCCGTAATGCATGTTTAGTTGGTATATCCATGGATAAACAAAGATACAAATGGTACCGAAAATCACAACGGTAGAAACTGCAACAGCAACTTTACTCGCAGGCGCATTGATCACCGGTTCGGTCGCCATTACCGCGGCGGCACCACAAATACTACTGCCTGCACCGATTAAGATAGTGGTTTCATCATCTAAACCAAAAACCTTTTTTCCTAACCAATAAGCCAGTAAGAAGGTTGATGTTAGAGTTAGAGCATCGATTAATATACCTGTTGCGCCAACATCAGTAATTTGTTGGAAAGTAAGACGAAAGCCATACAAAATTATCCCAGCACGTAAAAAATAATGCTTAGCAAATTTAATACCCGTATCACAAGATTGGCTAGCAACGGGATAAACTGTATTACCAACAAATATACCTAATAAAATAGCCAAGGTTAAAGCTCCAAGGCCGATATCGATAAACCAAGATTGTTCACCTAAATAAATAGAAATAGCGGTTAATATCCCAGCGAGAATGATCCCAGGCAAGAGTTTGAATATAGGATGCATATTATGTTGTGCAATCTCATTAGTTTCAGTTTTATTCATTTTAATGCTCTTCATTACTGCTTAGATGAATTTGTAATAAGCATATAACAAAATTTATAATAATTTAAATTGATTATATTCATATAATCAATCTGTAAAACAGGTTAATAATTTTTTCTGGTATATTGCTAACAAATCATTAATATTAACAATATTATTACAAATACTATAAGGCATCTTGGGGCTATCTTTATGCGAATAACACTTAGGCAACTAGAGGTTTTTACTGAAGTATTAAAAAGTGGCTCCACCACGCAAGCATCTCTCTCATTAGCGCTATCTCAGTCTGCGGTGAGCGCGTCTTTGACTGATTTAGAAGGGCAATTGGGCGTTCAGTTATTTGACCGTGTCGGTAAACGATTAGTGACAAATGAACACGGGCGACTCCTCTATCCTAAAGCTTTAGCGTTGCTAGATCAGGGATATGAAGTTGAGCAATTGTTTAAAAAAGAGATGGGAGCAGTGCGACTCGCGGCAAGTACCACGATAGGTAACTATATATTGCCTCAAATTTTAGCAGGTTATCGTCATGACAACCCAGACATTCCTCTCGAATTATTTATTGGTAATACCGATGAAGTGATTAAAGCGGTGATGGAATTTCGCGCTGATGTAGGGCTAATTGAAGGTGTGTGTCACAGTTCTGACCTTGTTTCTAAATCGTGGTTAAAAGATGAGCTAGTGATCTTTGTCGCACCAAATAACCCATTAGCGGGTAGAACGGTGACATTAAAAGAGCTCCGAGACGCACCTTGGATTTTGCGTGAAAGAGGTTCAGGTACTCGGGATGTATTAGACCAATTATTATTTGCCCATTTGCCAAGCTTTCATATTTTAATGGAGTTAGGTAATTCAGAGGCGATTAAACATGCTGTTCGTTTTGGCATGGGAGTGAGTTGTCTATCAAGACGTGTCATAGCCGAACAGCTAGAAAATGGCTCATTAGTTGAATTAAAAGTTGAAAAACAGCATTTAGAAAGAACACTATATTTGATTTATCATCGACAGAAACATCTTTCCAAGGCTATTACTAATTTGCTTGATTATTGTAACTAGGCTCCTTTACCCGTCATACTTCGCGCTGTCGGGTTGTTGACTGCTCTTGTCTCGAGCTATCCTCGTTTGTTGCCTACCGATAACGCGAATTATTTAAATAAATCAATTGGTTGATGTGAGTAATGACTGAGAGCTTCAAAATGTCAGTGAGATAATGTGTTTTGCTTATAATTATTGATGGATTATGAAGGTATCTTATAACAGCAAAGAGTTGCTTAGTTCTGGCGGGATGTTTTGCTAGAATTCCGGCGATATTGGCTGAATAATAAAAAACAGGGAACAGATGTCAGAACAACATACCAAGACTGTCTCGCAAGGCGGACCTCAAAGACTACGTCGTGAATTAAAATCTCGCCATCTTGCTATGATTGCTATTGGCGGCTCTATAGGCACAGGTCTATTTGTTGCATCAGGTGCAACAGTTGCTCAAGCAGGCCCCGGTGGTGCACTACTTTCTTACGCTATCATTGGCTTAATGGTCTATTTTTTAATGACCAGTTTAGGTGAATTAGCGGCTTATATGCCAGTCTCTGGCTCATTTGCTACTTACGGTGCTAAATACGTTGATGAAGGTTTTGGTTTCGCACTCGGTTGGAATTACTGGTACAACTGGGCTGTAACCATTGCAGTTGACCTTGTGGCTGCACAATTAGTGATGGCCTATTGGTTTCCTGATACCCCAGGCTGGATCTGGAGCGCTATTTTCCTTGCCGTTATTTTTCTCCTTAACTTTATCTCAGTAAAAGGTTTCGGTGAGGCTGAATATTGGTTCTCATTAATTAAAGTAGTTACTGTCGTTGTGTTTATAACGGTAGGTGTATTAATGATTATCGGTATTATGAATGGTGCGCCAAATGCAGGATGGCATAACTGGGAAATCGCCGATGCGCCTTTCGCTGGTGGCTTTTCAGCAATGATTGGTGTGGCGATGATCGTAGGGTTCTCGTTCCAAGGCACTGAATTAATTGGTATCGCAGCCGGTGAATCAAAAGATCCAGCTAAGAATATCCCCAAAGCAGTACGTAAAGTCTTTTGGCGTATACTTTTATTCTATATCTTCGCAATCTTAATTATTAGCTTAATCATTCCTTATACTGATCCAAGTCTATTGCGTAATGATGTGAAAGATATCAGCGTGAGTCCATTCACCTTAGTATTTGAAAATGCAGGTCTGCTTTCTGCCGCTGCTGTCATGAATGCTGTAATTTTAACAGCGGTGTTATCGGCGGGTAACTCTGGCATGTATGCCTCGACACGTATGCTATATACCCTTGCTCGTGAAGGTAAAGCCCCTCGTATATTTGCGCGTTTATCTAAAGGTGGTGTGCCTCGTTATGCTTTAGTGGCAACGACCGTTATTGCTGGTTTATGCTTTTTGAGCTCAATGTTTGGTAACCAATCAGTTTATTTATGGTTATTGAACACCTCAGGCATGACAGGCTTCATTGCGTGGTTAGGTATTGCAGTTAGCCATTATCGTTTCCGTAAAGGCTATATGGCTCAAGGCAGAAATCTTAATGACTTACCTTATGTGTCAGGGTTCTTCCCAATCGGTCCAATTTTTGCTTTTGGGCTCTGTTTAATTATCACCCTTGGACAAAACTACCAAGCATTTTTAGCAGATAGAATTGATTGGGTGGGTGTTACAGCGACTTATATTGGTATTCCTCTTTTCTTAGCTATTTGGTTTGGCTATAAAATTGTGAAGAAAACAACGATTATCCGCTATAAAGAGATGGATTTTCCTACTTATCATGAAAATTTGAATAAGTAGACCCTTAGTTAACTAATTATTTTTTTTAAATAATAGAATGATAAAAAACAGTATCTTGTAATGAGGTGCTGTTTTTTTACTATATAACGCTTATAAATATTCAAATAGTCGATAAAACGAACAAAAAGTATAACTTTTCGATATAGCTCACAATATTGCATACATATAGCTTATGATAAAACTAATAATCGCATTGATAAGTATTCTTATTTGCTTTATTGTTACCGCATAGAAATAAGTGTGAATGAATGGGGTTGATTGTGAAGCTTAATACTATGTCGTCGATAGCCAAGAAGTCGATAGCTAGGTCGGTAGTAAAGGGGATAAGTTTAACATTATTAGCGGGTGCAAGTTTTGGTTCATGGGCAGTAACTGTGACTGATATTGCAGGTCGTACCGTTGAAGTGCCTGATGATGTTAACCGTATCTTACTTGGTGAAGGTCGTTTATTCAGCGCAGTTGCGTTACTTGAAGGTGATAAACCGATAGAGCGAATCGTTGGATGGCAAGGAGATTTACGTAAGCTAGACCCGCAAACCTACGCAGTATATAAAGCAAAATTCCCCGCAATCGATAATATCCCATTAATCGGTAATACTAGCGCTGATAGTGTTAGTTCTGAGAAGGTATTAACACTTAATCCTGATATTGCCATCTTCGGTATCTCTGGGCATGGTCCGGGTAAAAATAGTGAATTAGTCAATCAGCTTGAAAAAGCGGGCATTCCGGTTGTATTTGTTGATTTTAGAGATAATCCACTTAAGAATACGTTGCCAAGTATACGTTTGCTCGGCAAAGCGTTAAATCGTGAACAAGTCGCTAATAAATATATCGATTTTTATGAAAGAAATCAGAAATTGGTGACTGATGTTACGGCAAAAATACCTGAAGATAAAAAACCAACGGTATTTATTGAGTTACGCGCAGGAGCATTTGAAGACTGTTGTGGCACCGCTGGTGATGGAAGTATGGGTAATTTTATCGATCTTGCTGGCGGTAAAAATATCGCGAAAGGTGTTTTGCCCGGTGCGCTAGGCACGATGAACTTAGAAAAAATTATTGCATCTGATCCGAATATTTACATTGCTAGTGGTGCTAAAGCCCCCGGCAGTCAAGATGTAGGTATTCAATTGGGTGCGCAAAGCACTAACGAAGACGCTAAAAGCAGTTTGCAAAAAATTGTTGATCGCAAAGGAATTAATGCCTTATCTGCCATCAAAGATGGGAATGATCATGCTATTTGGCATAATTATTATAACTCGCCATATAACGTTATTGCGACGCAAGTCTTTGCTAAATGGTTTTACCCGGAGCAATTTGCCGACCTTGACCCTCAAAAAACACTCGAGGAACTTCATAATGAGTTTCTTACAGTCGAGCCAACTGGCGTATATTGGGTCAGCAAAAAATCATTATAGTGGGTAAGAATCAATGAGTATCACGAGCGAGCCGATAGTTGTCACTGAGCAAGCGGCAAAAAATACAGACGATGGTGTTAAGCTGCATTATCAGCAAATGCTGCGTCGTCGATTAGTATGGATAGGCGTTATTGTCGCGGCTATTTTATTATCTTTAGTTATCGATTTTACTTTAGGGCCTTCAGGTTTAGCGCTTGAAAAGCTTTGGCAAACCCTGAACACACCAGAAGCCGTTGATGCGGGTACGCGTGTAATTGTGTGGGATATTCGTTTGCCATATGCATTAATGGCTGTCGTCATTGGGATGTCATTAGGTTTAGCGGGTGCAGAAATGCAAACTATTTTGAATAACCCGTTAGCGAGCCCGTTCACATTAGGGGTATCTAGTGCCGCTGCTTTTGGTGCTGCGTTAGCAATTGTTTCTGGAATTGCGATCCCCGGTGTGCCTGACCAATGGGTTATTTCTGCAAATGCATTTATTTTTGCACTTTTGGCGGCTCTAATGCTAGATGCAGTCACTCGCTGGACTCGCGTTGCGACTTCAGGCGTTGTTTTATTTGGTATCGCCTTGGTCTTTACCTTTAACGCATTGGTTTCGATGATGCAATTCATTGCTACTGAAGATACGCTCCAAGGTTTGGTTTTTTGGACTATGGGTAGCTTGTCGAAAGCGACTTGGATAAAACTAGGCGTGATGGCATTGGTTTTCGCATTAATTTTCCCAATTGCCATGATGAGTTCATGGAAACTGACGGCATTACGTCTTGGTGAAGATAGAGCGATTAGTTTCGGTATTGATGTGCGTCGCCTACGTTTGACGACATTATTGCGTATTAGTATTTTGTCAGCATTGGCTGTGGCATTCGTGGGACCTATTGCGTTTATTGGTTTAGTTGCACCGCATATTGCACGTTTAATTTTTGGTGAAGACCACCGTTTTTACTTGCCAGCAAGTGCATTAATTGGCGCATTGATATTATCAATGGCATCGATAGCTTCTAAAAACATTATACCGGGTGTCATTATTCCTGTGGGCATCGTGACTTCGTTGGTAGGGGTACCGTTCTTTCTTAGTATTATTTTGCGTCACAGAGGAAACGTATCATGAGCGGATTGATAATTAATCGGTTTAATGCAGGTTATCCTAAGCGCGCAGTGATAGAGAATCTCTCTACGCAAGTATTACCAAGGGGGAAAATAACGGTATTACTTGGACCAAATGGCAGCGGTAAATCAACGTTATTGCGTTCTTTAGCGGGTTTGAATAAATCAACGGGTCAAATATTATTAGATGGGCTCGATTTAATGCAGCAAAACTTTGCCCAGCGCGCACAGAATGTGGTGTATTTACCACAGAGTTTGCCCGCAGGTGTTCATCTTTATGTTTTAGAGTCAGTTATTGTTGCTCAAAGAGCGTCAGGTGGATTGAATAATAAAAGCAATAAAGATGAAGTGATGCATTTATTGCGTCAATTAGGTATTGAACATTTAGCATTAAGTTATTTAGACCAATTATCTGGCGGTCAAAAACAGCTTGTTGGTTTGGCTCAATCTTTAATTCGTCAACCCAATTTATTATTGTTAGATGAGCCACTGAGCGCATTAGATTTAAATTATCAATATCATGTGATGGATTTGGTTGCAAAAGAAACGAAGCGGCGAAATATAATCACAGTGGTTGTTGTTCACGATATTAATATTGCATTACGTCACGCAGAACATGTATTAATGCTGAAGCAAGGTAATTTGATTGCGCAAGGGAAACCTGAAGAGGTGATTACCCCTGAAAGTTTAGCAGAAGTTTACGGTGTGAGAGGGCGCATAGAGCGCTGTTCACAAGGTGTGCCTCAGGTACTTATCGACGGGTTAGTTGAAAAACTGGCAAGTTAGATTATTTGAAATTACTAATATTAATGGTAATACAGTGCTTATTAATTGAATAAGCACTTTAGGAGTATTTATAGATTTAATTTCATATAAAAATAAAAGATAGAAAATAATAATTACCCACAGAAAATTTAATCTCTTTATTTGCTAGTTAATATAGCATGAATTTTCTATGGGTATTTAAATATTCAATAATAAAAATAATAGATTTTCATGGTTCACTGAATCTAATGTCGAGCATATATCAGTTCATGTTGAAAAATATATTTCTTGGAGAGTTGGGAATGGTTGTTTTTAATAAAAGAAAAATAGCAATTAGCGTAATTGCAGCTATCACTGCTATACCTGCATTAGCGGATGATAGTAAAGATACAATTTATGTCACTTCGGCGTCAGGTTATCAACAAAAAATTGAAGACGCTCCGGCCTCAATTTCAGTTGTGACGCGTGAACAATTAGAAAATAAAGCTTACCGTGATGTCACTGATGCACTGAAAGATTTACCGGGTGTTCAGGTAACTGGCGGTGGCAGTGGTTCAGATATCAGCATTCGGGGTATGGACGCTAAATACACCATGATAATGATTGATGGTAAACGTGTTGATACGCGAGGCACTCGTCCAAATAGCGATGGCTCAGGTATTGAACAAGGATGGTTACCACCGTTGCCTGCTATTGAGCGTATTGAAGTTATTCGTGGTCCTATGTCTTCATTATATGGTTCAGATGCCATGGGTGGGGTTATTAATATTATCACTCGTAAAGTAGGTAAGGAGTGGCAAGGTAGTTTGCGTGCAGATACAACCATCACTGAGCGTCAACATTCAGGTAATACAGGGCAAGGTAGCTTTTATGCCTCTGGCCCTCTAGTAGATGGTTTGTTAGGTATCAAATTGAATGGCCAATATTCTAAGCGCGGTGAGGACAAGTTTGTAGGTGGGTATAACGAGCAAAAAGTTGGCGCGATAGGGACTACTTTGACGTTAACACCTGATGAATTTAATACATTTGATTTCGATTTTAAGCATGATGAACAAGAAAGAAATGGTACTCCTGGTAAATCGAAAACATTAATGTGTACGACAGGCAAGGTTCCCAATCAGGTTACTAAGCGTTGTGATGATTCGAATACCACGTATAGAAAAAATAATTACGCAATTACACATAATGGAATTTATGAGTGGGGCGCAACAGAGACATTTGTGCAGCGTGATGAGTCTAAGAACCCGAGTCGTCAAATGGAATATAATGACACTTTAGTTAAAAATCAGACTGTTTTTAATCTGGGTGATCATACTATTAGTCTTGGTGGCCAATATCGTTATGAAGATCTTCGCGATAAAGGCAATAAACTTGTATCCGCTGGTGGTATCGATAAATTAACTCGTTATAGCTGGGCATTGTTTGCTGAAGACGAATGGATGATGACCAATGATTTTGCCGTCACTGGCGGTATCCGTATGGATAAAGATGAGAATTTTGGCTCAAATTGGACACCACGTTTATATGGCGTATGGCACGCAAGTGATGAATGGGTTGTTAAAGGTGGCGTATCTACTGGCTATCGTTCTCCTGAATTAAGACAAGTTGCACCTAAGTGGGGACAAGCAACCGGTGGTAGTGGCGATCCTGCCGTTATTATTGGTAACCCAGATTTAAAACCTGAAAAAAGTGTAACAGAAGAAATTGGTATTATTTGGAATAATCAAGACAATTTAAATATTGGTGTTAGTTTCTTTAACACTGATTTCAAAGATAAAATCATGGAAATACGTACATGTACCGACTCCACAGGTAGCAAACCTGGTACCGTTGCTAGTGGAGAATGTATGTATGATGGAGAAGCCTATAAATTTATCAGTAGCCGAGAAAATGTCGACAAAGCAAATCTGAAAGGTGCTGAATTCACCTTCAATTGGGATATCACAACTGATTTAGTCTTTGCTGCAAACTATACCTATTCAGACTCAGAGCAAAAAAGTGGTGCATTTAAAGGTAAACCTTTAAGTCGTACACCTAAGCATATGGCAAATGGTTCTTTGACATGGCAAACCACTGAAGATTTACAATTATGGAACCGAGTTAACTTTAATGGTAGAAGCAGTTCTTATCTATCAAGAACAAGTATGAGCGAAGAACGTCCTTCATATACTTTTGTTGATATGGGGGCAAGTTATTACATTACTAAAAATGTTAATGTAATCGGCGGCGTATATAATATCTTTGATAAGATATTGACTGAAGAAACTAATGATAAAGTACTTGATGGCCGTCGCTACAATATCGGTGTTAACTATAACTTCTAATTAGAGTTGTTAATCACAATTAATATGAGCCCTTTGGCAATAAACCAAAGGGTTTTTTTTATCTATAATAAAGGGAATGAAACAATTTTCACCTTCAAAATTGATAGAAAAATGAGGGTTATTAGTTATAAGAGTAAAATGAACGAAATCATCAGAAATACTCATCGAAAAGAAAGGGATTAGTAACAATATGACTTGCTATTTGATGGTATGGCGTGCAAAATGCGCCAACAAAAAAAGACTGATGCCTAATTAAAATAGCATCGGTTTTTTTTATTTAGAGTTCATCCATTTTTATGGGGCCGGTTAATAGACCGGATAGATAATTTTTATATTTTTGTGTAGCTAAAATGTAATGCTACCGATTTGAGGAATGCTTTTATGGGTTACTTTTTCGCATTAGCAGCAGGACCTACTGGTCGTCGCTGCCGTATTGATGACTATGGGGCTATTAGCGCCTTCGCTCGCCTGCCGTTTTATCTTCCTTCATTCTTTTCTGCCTATAGGCAGATGCAAAGTCTTCCCAGTAGCTATCGATTGAGTCAAATATTTAAGACTCAATCGACAGTTATGGGAGGGCTTAGACATGCCAAATAGCTCAATACCTTTATCTATCGGCCCTAACCAAACGGGTGCGAATAACCGCGTACAGCTTGCAAAAACACTGACTTTGCTGCAAGTCGTGATGATTGGTATCGCCTATATCCAGCCGATGACAATATTTGATACTTTCGGTATGGTATCGGATAAAACGGGTGGACACGTCCCAACTTCATACATTATTGCACTTGCTGCGATACTGTTTACAGCACTGAGCTACGGCAAATTGGTGAAACGTTTCCCATCTGCGGGTTCAGCCTATACTTATGCCCAAAAATCAATGAGCCCTCATATAGGCTTTTTAGTGGGCTGGACATCTTTGCTGTCCTATATATTTATGCCAATGATAAACATCTTATTGGCGAAGATTTATTTACAAGACATTTTCCCAACAGTTGAACCTGCGATATTTGTGGTCGGTCTGGTCATTATCATGACAGCAGCAAACTTACGCGGTATTAATGTGATTGCAAATCTCAGTACTATTATTGCAATTATACAAGTTGGGGTAATGGTCGTCTTTACTGGCCTTGTGATCCACGGTGTAAGTAGTGGCGAGGGTACGGGAGAAATATGGACTTTCAATCCATTCGGTAATGAAAAAACAGAAATGATCCCGCTGATTGCTGGTGCAACTATTTTATGTTTTTCATTCTTAGGTTTTGATGGATTAAGCTCGCTCTCAGAAGAAACGCCGAATGCAGGTAAAGTGATCCCACGCGCTATTTTCTTAACGGCGCTTATTGGTGGTGTTATCTTTATTACTGTTTCGTTTTTCTTGCAGCAATATTTCCCTGATGTATCACGTTTCAAGAATATTAATGAGACACAGCCTGATATTATGCGATTTGTGGCGGGTACATTCTTCCAGTCAATCATCTTAGTATTCTCATGTGTTACTGTGTTGGCATCAGGCATGGCAGCGCATGCAGGTAGTGCACGTTTGATGTATGTTATGGGTCGTGATGGCGTATTCCCAGAGAAAATATTTGGCTATGTAAGTCCTAAATGGCGTACACCGGCTTATAATGTTTTGTTAGTTGGTGTATTAGCGCTCGGTGCTATCTGGTTTGAGATGGATTTTGCAACCGCATTGATTAACTTTGGTGCATTGATTGCGTTTACCTTTGTAAATATCTCTGTTATCAGTCAGTTTTTTATCCGAGAACGACGTACTCAAGGTTTTAAAAATATCTTCAACTATTTGATTTTACCAATAATAGGCACACTCACTGTTTGTGTGCTATGGCTTAATATCGAAGAAGATTCGATGGTATATGGTTTAATTTGGACAGCGGTCGGCCTTATTTATATGGCTATTTTGACCCGGATGTTTAAAAGGCCTATGCCTCAGATGAGTGACGTCTAAATTTTCTCGTTATAGTTCTTGTATCGGCGTTGGCTTCGCTTGCTAGCCCTAGTGCTTCTAGGGTCTAGCTCGCTTTGCCGCCTTGCTACAACATGAATTATTTAGAGGAAATATCTACTTGTTAAACGAAAGGCCTTTTGATTTTCTAAACTTAAATTTTTCGTTTTTTTGCGGCTAATTTATAATTCTTCAATTCTTCAATTCTTCAATCTGATATAGATTCTATTCCTTAATTCTTATTTTAATATTTAAAAGCTATGTTATTGTTATGCAAAATTAATATTACCTTATTGATGCACTGATAGTGCTATTTGAGTTAAAGGAATAAGGAAATTGACATAACATGTCATCGGTAATCAATTCTATAGAGTCATACATCGAAAAACGTAACTATTTGCGTTCATTACTGGCTTCCCATCAATTTGAACAGCTTGATCTGTTGCTGAATAATATGCAGCAGCAATGGCTAGAAAAATTATCTGAACCATTTGATTATGAATGGTTTATTAGTGATTTACTTGACCCCACAAAGATTGCGGCTGATATACTTTCTCATTTAGATACTTGGATCAAAAGTAATCCAACGTCCTATCATGGGTATTTACTTCAGGGTTGTTATTGGGAAGCAGCAGCGGCACGTATTCGAACCTCTAATGGGGGAGAATATGTAAGTGATGATCGCTGGATTGGTGCTCAACTTGCTCGAGATTTAGGGTTAGTATCCTATTTGCGCGCAATATCATTACATGAGCGTCCTGCTTATGCATTGCGCCGAATGATGCGCTTAACTGCCTATCTCGGAGAACCACAATGGCTATACGATTTAGCTTATGGTCGTGAGCCATATACTTATGTGCAATTGCAAAATGATATTGACCCCGAAATATGGCGTGCTGGTTTGCGTCGTTTACTCGATGAAGGTGGCGACTTAGCGTTTATTCCTCAAGAGTTACCTAGTAACCTTCCTGTTCGTGAAACAGATGAAGTTAAAACATATTGGTTGAATGCGACTTTAGCTATTCGCCCTCAAGATGTTGGCATTCGCAATGAGTACCTTTACTTCCTTTACCCGCGCTGGGGTGGTAGCCATGAACAAATGGCAGAGTTTATCGAAGGGGCTGTATGTGAAACATTGAGTGAGCAAGAGCGTAATATTTTGTGGATCACTAAAGCTTGGGATTTCCTTGGTTATTCTATCTATTTTCCCGAACAAGAAGACCATGATGAAATTGAATATTGTTGTGATGCATTTGAACAGTTATTAGCGTTGGATTTAGCCGAGGAACAGCGTGCTCGTGTACTGTATCAATATGCCAATTTCCGTGCACATTACGGAAAACAAGATGGCGTTTGGCAAGTAGAAAAAATGCAGCTTTGTTATGAACTATTAGCAAAAGCATGGCAAATAAGTCCGGCCATGGCTAACCCACAAATGGGATTAGATACATTGATGAGCTGCATTAATTTCGCGCATATTAATGATAGTTATAATTTATTACCTCAATGGTTGGAGCGATTACAGCTGTTGGGTGATGATAAATATGCTGTCATTCTGGCCGCAGTAGCCAGTAAGTTTGGACTATATGGTATTTCGAAGGGACAATTCGATCATCAGGCACTAATGGCTCAAGCTAAATTTTTAGATGCGGAAGATCTTGATGTGGGGCAAGCCGCCGCTAATTTATTTGGCTCTCAATCTGAAGACGCGGCAATTTACCTATTGCAGCAAGCCTGTGAATGGGGCGATATTTCAGCAATGGCAACGTTATCAGACGTATATGCAGGGGTATTATCACGTCAGAACGATCGTGATATCAATACCTATAAAGATAATGCGTTGAGAACGTATTGGATGGAACGCGCTGCAAACGGTGGTGATGCGACTAGCCAATATAATTTAGCCTATGGGATTCTTAAAGATAATGAAGAGTTGAGTCCAGAGCAGTATCAGCAAACGAAAAAATTATTACTCAATGCAATGAATACATCCAATGTACGGCGAGATGTTTGGGAACGTTCAGCACATAGGCTCGCAACCTTATTGATATTTGGTGATATTCAAGATGATATGCTGCTGTGTCTTGATACCGTATTACCCGCTTTATGGAATGATGAAAGTGTGGAAAACCAAGTGTTTGCTGCCGGCTATTATGCTTTGGCGTTTCATTTGGGCGCTGGGTGTACCCGAAATAGCTATTTGGCTAAAGTTTGGTTAGAGCGCGGATTGGAATTAGCACCAGAAGATAGTTATTTGGCTGACCGAGCAGCAGAGATATTCCGACATAAAGAACTGCTGGGTGGGACACGTGCCAAAATAGGTTTTAGTAAAGATCAAAAGTTAATGGATCAACATGGATATAATTTAACTTTTGGTGAGTAAAATAGGTCAGTAGCGTTATTGCAAGTGGCATTACCACAAAAATAGCGCTACGATTTTTCCATTCCAACTGAAATTATGCGTTACCTTTGTATAAAGTTATGGCAACAACCGCTAGATAGATATTTTATCGTCCTCAGTCAACGTTTAGCAATATATCGCTGTTTTCTCTTTCCTTAATGCCAAGTTTAAGGAAACGTAATAACCTACTAATACACTAATATTATGTGATATTGTTGTTATATCTAATGACAGCACAACTTTGTGTATAGGAAGATGAGTAAATGACAGATACAAAAAGCCCTGAGAATCAAC
>NZ_JBQDNB010000012.1:0-114565 GCF_052096715.1 Providencia sp. | reverse complement strand
CCCACACAGATTGTCTGATAAATTGTTAAAGAGCGTTGCAACTTAATCTTTCGATGTCGACACTAGATTCTGTGAATCAGGTCCTTGTTGCGAGGAGCCGTATAATACGTTTTCCTCATGGAGAGTCAAGCTTTTTTTTCGCTTATCTTTTCAGATTCTCTCGCTGCCGTTTCAGTGTTCATCGCGCTTTGCGTTGTCTTGTTCCCGGTCAGTGGATGCGCATTATAGGGAGTCAGAAAATTCTGGCAACCCTTTTTTTAAACTTTTTATTTGTTTGCTCAGCTTTCCATCAGATTTAACTTAGATAGCTAGTTTTTTCAGCGAAATAAAGCCTTCAGCCTCAAGAACAGGTCGCAATCCCTGTACGCTTTCATTCATTAGCATGCAATATGCAAAATCTTCTTCATCAGATTCAATAATTTCGGCTTGATTATTGATCAGCCAAACTGTTCTTCTGGCAATCGCTGAGCCCGAATCAATAAACCTTGTGCCATCTGGCAGCACTTTTTCTAGCTCTTCTATTAAGAGTGGAAAATGAGTGCAACCTAGAATAACCGTATCTGGCGGTTCTGACATTCTTAGCCATGGCCTGACAGTTTGTGCAACTTCGTCTAATGGTAAGGTTTCACCATGTAGTTTTCTTTCTGCCAATTGCACTAATTCGGCCGAACCTAAAGAAACCACTTTGCAATCTGTGGCAAATCGTTCGATAAGCTCTTTGGTGTATTCACGATTTACCGTGCCTTTTGTTGCCAATAATCCAACCACTCCATTGCGGGTGAGTTTGGTCGCAGGCTTTATTGCAGGGACAACACCAACTACAGGAAATTTAAAATTGGCTCTAAGATTGGGAAGGCTGACGGTACTTGCCGTATTACAAGCAATAATTGTGATGGTTAAAGGGTGCTTTGCTGCAATAGCTTTAACGATTTGATAAACCCTATCAATAATGAAAGCTTCACTTTTTTCACCATAGGGGAAAGCTTCGTTATCGAATGCATATATATAGTGCGCATTGGGGATCAATTTTTTGACTTCACGATAGACAGATAACCCGCCCACTCCAGAGTCAAATACTAGAATGGTCGGGCGAACAGATTGGTTGTTATCAGAAGTTGTAGCTTCCGGTAAGGTAATATTCTCTTCCTGCGGTGCGGTAACCATACGCGGTCTCATAGTCTTTATCGAACATATTAGCTATTTTACCACGAATTGTGAGATGTGAAGTGATTGGATATGCGGCAGTGATATCCCATAGGCTAACACCACCTTGTTTCAATCGCTTATAATCACCTAGACTCATATCATATTGACCAAAATCCTTATCATATCTTGAGCCAAGGTATTGGTAAGTTAGTCCCCAATCAATATTGGCAACATTCCAGTCTAATTGATATTTAACTTGCTGCTTAGCACGACGAAGTAGCACTTTATTAGTTTTATCATCACGCGGATCTGTATATTGATAAGTTAATTGATGATGGAAAATACCAGTGTCCATATCACCGGTCCATTCAATACCTTTTATTGTAGCTTCACCAACGTTTCGCCACCCCCAATTTGTTTCATTTGTAGCATCGATAAGATTAGTTATTTCATTTTTATAAGCGACAAATTGCCAATTTAATGGACCAGTTAGCCCTTTTACTCCACCTTCCCATTGTTTACTTTCTTCTGGCTTCAAGTTTGAATTACCATAGGGAGCCGAAGAATATAACTGGCTAATATTTGGTGCTTTATATGCTGTAGCATAAGACCCAATCAATTGGTAACCATCTATAAACTCCCATCCAGCTCCTACTTGCCATGTTGTATGTAAGCCAAATTCTGAATGATGTTCGGACCTTATCGCACCTTCTAAAGTAAAATCAGAAATAGCTTGCTGAGATGTTAAATATATTCCTGTATTATTGATTGATTCATTATTAGGTAACGAAGAGGTTCCTGCTTCAATGGTTTGCTTCTGATAATCAACACCCGCAGCTATTGACCCATGCTGTAATTGGTAATTATTTCCCCATTGAATATTGTACTGTTTTGAATCATCGGCTCTAGAATATTTCCCATACTGGCCATAGCGAGGGTCATAGTTATAGTCTTTTACATGACTATAACTTCCCATCAATGACGTAGAATATGCATCTTGATGATACTTAACCCCTGTCTCATAGGTTCGACTATATAGTTTTCTTTTATCAACAAGATAATTATTTCCACTTATAAAATCTTTACTATAGTAAGCATCATAATCAGTTCGATTGTCATAGCCATATGCTCTCGCATAAGCTGATACTGTAGAAGATAATTGGTGCTCAACACCTAACCATAACGTCTTATTAAGGAAACCGTCTTTATCAGGCTGTGGATGCCCCCCTGTATTTCCTCTTGCCTCTACATCAAAGCCAGTCGTATGCGTATAAGCCGCAGCAGCAGTTACTGTTGTATTTTCACCAATTTTTTGCTGCGTTGAACCGTTATAATTTTGGTATCCATGTGAGCCAATGCCCGCATTCAAGGTTGTACCATCATTATCACGGCGCGTAATAATATTGACCACACCACCTACTGCATCCGAACCGTATACTGCCGATCTTGCCCCACGAATGTATTCAATTTTTTGAACCAAAGAGATAGGAATTTGGCTCATATCAGAAGAACCAGAAATACCGGCTTGGTTTAGACGAACACCATCAATTAATACAAGCACATGACGTGATTCAGTACCGCGAATAAAAAGGGAGCTTTGTTGCCCCATTCCACCATTTTGAGCAACATCCACACCCGGCAAACGTCTCAGAACATCAATAACGGTATTGGACTGCCAGCGATCTATTTCTTCACGAGTCACAACAGTGACAGGTGCTAATATAGAAGAAATGGGTTGTTCGAAACGATTTGCAGACACAACGAGCTCGTCAGACTTATTGTTTGCACTTGCGCTTGCCAAAGAAGAAATCCCACACAACACTGCTATAGCAGCGACCGATAAAGGCAGCAACTTATTATTATTCATTATGATTACACTCGGAAAATCAATTTAATTAAAATTTCCGCGAGGTCGAATATAAGGTTCGCGCTAATATTCAACGAAGCGATTAAAGCCGTGGTAGGTATCGGACTAAAAGAGTTATAAATTAAATGCTCATACAAAACACAACCATGTTTTATATCTGCATTTATTCCCTAAATAACTCAAATTGCATGTAAGCGACAAACGAAATCCCAATAAGCATATATAAGTATACAGTTTGGGTAGCTTTGCGAAGTCAACAACCATGCGGCTTGAAGTATGACGGGTATAATCTTAATTACCGTTGCGCGTCAGTTCTGGATTCCCACCAGATTCCCTATTCATTCATAAAACCACAGCGCTATTATCCTAAGTCGATTCGCGACTAGAGTCTATGGATGCATAATGAAAACTGGACATCTTCGCTGCTTTCCCTACAATTTCGCCCCTGATAAGAATTTTGACTGTTTTATGGAGCCATATGATGCAAAACACGTTGCACACCGAACATTATGAACTGCAACTTGCAGAAAAAGTGAACCGATTGAAGGGGATAATGGCTCCTTATGCAGCACCCGAACCTGAAATTTTTTCATCTCCAAAATCCCATTATCGGATGCGTGCGGAGTTCAGACTCTGGCATGAAGGTGATGACCTGTTCCATATTATGTTTGATAAAGAGACAAAGGAACGCATTCACATTGAACAATTTCCTGTCGCTAGCCAATTAATTAATCAATTAATGGCTGAGTTATTGCCATTAATTAAGCAGAGTGAATTACTTCGCCACAAGCTATTTCAAGTCGATTACCTTTCAACACTGAGCAATAAGTTAATTGTTTCTTTGCTTTACCATAAAAAGCTAGGTGATGAGTGGACTTGTGAAGCAAAAAAACTAAAAGCGGCATTAGTTGCGAAAGGTTTTGATGTTCAAGTTATTGGCCGTGCATCAAAAACAAAAATCATGCTAGATAATGATTATGTTGATGAAGTCTTGCCTGTTAATGGCAGAGAAATGATTTATCGCCAAGTTGAAAATAGCTTCACTCAGCCAAATGCACAGGTCAATATTAAGATGTTAGAGTGGGCCATTGCCGCAACAAAAGGCGCTACTGGTGACTTATTAGAATTGTATTGCGGGAATGGTAATTTTTCGTTAGCGCTAGCGCAAAATTTCAACCGTGTATTAGCGACTGAGATTGCGAAGCCGTCAGTTTCTGCTGCTCAATATAATATAGAAGCCAATAACATTAAAAATGTGCAGATTATCCGAATGTCTGCTGAAGATTTTACACAAGCAATGAATGGAGCTCGTGAATTTCGTCGCTTAGAAGGGATCAACCTTGCAGATTATCAATGCAACACCATTTTTGTTGATCCGCCTCGTAGTGGCTTAGATGATAAAACAGTGCAGTTAGTCCAAGAGTACGACAATATTCTTTATATCTCCTGTAATCCTGAGACGCTCAGCGATAATTTATCAGTACTAAATAAAACACATAAAATAGAAAAACTTGCCCTATTTGATCAGTTCCCTTATACCCATCATATGGAAAGCGGTGTGCTATTGACTCGCCGTTAGTCTTTATAACGAAAAACGCCGTTATTTGAATAATCAATAACGGCGCTTTAATCTTATTCGTCCAAGCAATACTAAACTTCAGCTTCTTCGCGTTCCGCGGCTAATTCTAATTGTTCTTGTTTGCGCGTTTTCCAGCTTTTATATAGCCACAAAGCGAGAATCACAATAATGGTTGCTGGAATAAAGTTAGAGCCAATTTCAGGATGTTGAACACGTAAAATAGCGGCATAACCAAAAACACCAATAAAGAAATTACCAACTACGAACTTGGGTAACCCTATAGGCATCGCATGATGTAAATAACGCTGGTGTAAACAATAAACAGCAAGTACTAAGGTAATGACTGGGAAGATAGAAAACTCAACTAAAGAGTTAAACATCGCAGAGAAAGTCCCATGCGTTGACAAACCAATCACTAAGGCCAATAGCAATGTGCTTCTTTCATAACTTTTGTGATCCTTCATTGATTCTCCTTAATTATTTCGTTAGGTCCGGGGCAGTTTGATTTTGTTTTTCTTGTTCACGGCGATACCAGTAATACGCGCCTTTGGCGATCATTCGTAACTGTAGTACCAACCGTTCTTCGAGGTACTGTCGCTTTTCTTCATCAACATCAAGCGCTTCAGCACCTGCACTGAATACAATCGTGACCATTGCTTCTGCTTGCATCTCAGTAAAATGACGAGGCATATGGTTTTCTAACTCAAGGTAATCTGCTAGTTCGGCAATAAAGTGCTGAATTTCTCTGGCGACTGCGGCACGAAATTCTGCGGAGGTTCCTGAACGTTCACGCAATAGTAACCTAAAGGCATTGGGGTTATTACCAATAAATTCCATAAAGGTCGAGATTGATGTACGGATCACACTCCCGCCTTTAGCAATGCGCTGGCGAGCTTGTCTCATCAGTTGACGCAACATAAGACCGCTTTCATCAACCATTGTTAGCCCAAGTTCATCAACATCTTTAAAATGTCGATAAAATGAGGTTGGTGCGATACCTGCTTCACGGGCAACTTCACGCAAGCTAAGGCTTGTAAAACTCCGTTCGGCGCTTAATTGGCTAAATGCAGCTTCGACGAGTGAACGACGAGTTTTTTCTTTTTGTTTTGCTCTAACGCCAATAGTGTTGCTCACGGTGATCCTAATCTCTATTTCATTAAACGCGATTCATATATCAAAGATATAAATCGTAAATGTAGCTTAACATCTAGCATACCTGAAAATAATTAAACTGTTTTGGAGAAAAATTGATTCTTACTATAAATTCGTTATTTTCAGAATTTCGCCTAACCAGTTTCCTGATTTATTTTTTATACAACCGCCACCCTATTTCTTGTAACCATAACCTCAAAAAATACATTTGGTATTTTTACTTTCTCACTTTTTCACTAAAAGTTATTTCCTCTAAGAATTTCGAATTAAAAAAACCTAACAAATCTTTTTCTCTTGAATTTCGTTTCGTCGCGAGGCGGCAAAAGAGTGAATCTCTGGGAACGTAGATAACTACGTGACTAGAGTGAACGAATGTAGCCAACAAAGTGACGGAGCGAAAGGCGATAAGAAAAAAGGGATATTAGGTTAAATATGCGACTAATGATAACATATTGTTGTCATTTTGTTTTTAGAGCAGGTCTTATCTCATGCAACACACCCATTTTGATGCAATTGTCATTGGCTCTGGTCCTGGTGGTGAAGGCGCCGCCATGGGGCTCGTGAAACAAGGAAAAAACGTTGCTGTTATAGAACGTTACAATAATGTCGGCGGCGGCTGCACCCACTGGGGAACTATCCCCTCGAAATCACTCCGTCACGCCGTTAGTCGAATTATCGAATTTAATCAAAACCCGCTTTATAGCGATAACTCTCGTAGCTTGCGCTCTTCTTTTGCTGAAATTCTAAAACATGCTGAAACGGTCATTAGCCAACAAACACGCATGCGCCAAGGGTTTTATGAACGCAATGGTTGCCATATGTTCTCTGGTGAAGCGACTTTCATTGATGATCAACATGTTAGTGTTCGCTATACCGATGGCAGTTGTGATGTCCTAAATGCAGATAAAATTATTATTGCGACTGGATCTCGCCCTTATTGCCCTTCAGATGTCGATTTCAACCATTCCCGAATCTATAACAGCGATACTATTCTCAACCTGACACATGAACCACGCCACGTCATTATTTATGGTGCAGGCGTCATTGGCTGTGAGTATGCATCTATTTTTCGTGGATTAGGCGTTAAAGTTGACTTAATTAATACTCGAGATAATTTGCTGGCATTCCTTGATCAAGAAATGTCAGACGCCTTGTCTTATCATTTTTGGAATAGTGGCGTTGTTATTCGCCATAATGAAGAATATGAAAAAATTGAAGGCGTAGAAGATGGCGTTATTGTGCATCTGAAGTCTGGTAAAAAAGTAAAAGCGGATTGTTTACTTTATGCCAACGGACGCACTGGTAATACTGATGGTTTAGGCCTAGCGAATGTTGGAATTGATGCAGATAGTCGCGGTTTAGTCAAAGTAGATCACGCTTATCGCACGACTAATGAACATATCTATGCTGTTGGCGATGTTATTGGTTATCCAAGTTTAGCATCCGCAGCTTACGATCAAGGCAGAATTGCAGCCCGAGCGATTACTTGTGGTTTAGGTAATGCGCATTTGGTTGAAGATATTCCAACCGGTATTTACACCATTCCTGAAATTAGCTCCGTAGGTAAAACAGAGCAGCAACTGACTGCAATGAAAATACCTTATGAAGTTGGCCGCGCTCAATTTAAACATTTAGCACGTGCTCAAATTGCAGGTATGAATGTTGGCAGCTTAAAAATTCTATTTCATAGAGAAACATTGCAGATTCTAGGTATTCATTGCTTTGGTGAACGGGCGGCTGAGATTATTCATATCGGCCAAGCGATTATGGAACAAAAAGGTGAAGGAAATACCATCGAATACTTTGTGAATACTACATTCAACTATCCAACTATGGCTGAAGCTTTTCGTGTTGCAGCGCTTAATGGTTTGAATCGATTATTCTAGGCTTTGCTGATTAATGTAAATAACACCATAAATTTAGCCGGATATTCTCCGGCTATAATTGTTATTACGCTGATATTTATCATTTTCCATTTATTTTATAAATAGATTTTATTTTTATAGTATTCATCCATTGATTTATAAATAGTTTCAGCGAGTTGATCATAACGTCCACGCAATGGTGAACCTGGTCGATAAACTAAAACGATAGTGCGTTTAGGTTCTGGCTCAACACAATTTAAATAGCAAACACCATCACGACAAGCTTCGTTAGGTACGGCTAAATCAGGTAATAGTGTTATACCACTGCCTGCTGCAACCATATTCCTTAAAGTTTCTAAACTCGTTGCTCTGAAATGAGTATCTTCCTTTGCCCCTGCCTGAAAACAAAAACCCATCGCTTGATCACGCAGACAATGGCCATCTTCTAACATAAGTAATTTTTCACCCGCGAGCTCGCTCATTTCAATCGTATTGCGATCATGCCATGGATGGCTTTCATATATAGCGAGTTTCATTGGCTCCTCAAATAAAGGAACGACAATAAAAGGATCTGTTTCTTTCACTTGAGCTAAAATCACACAATCTAATTTACCACTATCAAGCTGAGCAAGCAGTTGCTGCGTCTGTGCTTCATGTAAATAAATTTCAAGTTTTGGATGAGCTTGGTGTAATTGCGGAATAATATGAGGTAAAAGGTAAGGAGCAACGGTTGGAATCAAACCTATATGCAGAGGACCAGACATACTTTCCCCCTGCAATGCAGCCATTTCCTGCAAAACTTTTATCTCTCGCAAAATCGTTCTAGCTTGTTCGACAAGAAGTAATCCTTGCTGGGTGAAAAGAACTTTACGACTGGTTCTTTCTAAGAGCATCACACCGAGCTCATCTTCTAGCTTACGGATTTGGCCACTTAATGTAGGTTGGCTTACATGGCAAGAGTCCGCGGCACGTCTAAAATGTTTGTGTTCGGCGAGTGCTACTAAGTATTCCAAATCTCGAATATTCATATCTTTTTTCTTCTCGTCCTTTCGTTTATTCTTAGGCAAATCTAAATAAAGATAGATAGATAATACCAATCACTATAACGATATTGTTTTGTTTTATCTATTAATATATCGATGAATATACCTAAATTACCTCTTTAAACACAATTAAACACCTTATTAAGAAACAATTTGTAATAATTGGAAACAAAATGCGTCATATAACTTTCATACGTTCGTTTAACATCTCACCTCAAATCATAAAGACTACTTAACATATATCAACAAGTATAAAAGACCTAAATATGATCTTTTAAAGACTGGATTCAGATTAAAAACCCAACACTATATATTTCAATAGAATGCGAACTAGTCTGATAGTACATCAAGTTATTCATTTAATGATATATAAGACTAGCATTGAAATCATCAAGGCTAACTAAATATTACACACTGGTTAATATAACTATCAAAGCTAATTTTTAAGAATTTTATACACATTTTTAAACTATTTTACAGTTGAATAAGTTTAAAATAACGTAAATAATAAATATAATATAACAAGAGCAGAAATGAGATAACCATCAGTTTTAATACTTATAAATACCATTTAACAACTTCTTTAAGAGCTTATTCATCAGTAATAATACAGCTAAGGAGAAAATGTTATGACAACCGCTAAAAAATCATCAATCCTCTCTTCATCACTATTATCAATAAGTATATTACAGAATATTCAAATTCGACTTGTGAAAAATACAGCAACATTGAATTTCGTTACTTAGATAATCAGCCATATGTGATACCTCAAAGTAGTATAACAACAAAAATGCGTAATACATTTTAGCTATGACCACATTGTAATATTGAGTAACTCAAATACTCGTCTAAAAATCTAACTTGAAATGAACCCAGAGAAATGGGGATAAGATAATCACGCTAAAAATACAATGCACAATAAATAAATTATAAAAAATGAAAAAATGAAAAAATAAATAGTTATTTGCAATGATACTGACACACTTTCCTTTAATTTTTATTATAGAAGATAATATTATTATCTTGTGAGGGCAGCTATATCTATCAATATAACCAATATACGTTTAAATACTAGAGCGCCAGAAACATCTTGTTATATTTGCTTTCATTCTTGATTAAACTTTGTAAGTTTTTATATAAAAATAAATTAAAAATCTTAACTTAATCTAAAGACTTCACATTTTGATAGTCATTAAATGGCCATGGCCAAAAAAAATCAATCAGCAGATTAAACCAACAAAAACCAGATTCAAATAGAGATTTAAGGATATTTAATACCAAAAAGGCCAATTATTTAGAGCTTTATAAAATTTACATCATAATTCCGATCTATGGCAATAGTAGATTAATAATAGATTATGATTATATTTGCACACATTTTACCTTTACAGCTTACACCTTTAGAAGGTTTTTTAATTTATAATTCATCCCATACACGACATTGTGAGAACTTAATTAAAAACAGTATTTATTAATAGAATATTTCGTTTCATTCAAACATACAGCAAGTTGATTATCTATAAATCAGCCAAAGGATACTATTATGAAAAATTTACTATCAATGACTAAAAAAACATTTGTTGGTGCATTAGCAGCCCTATTGTTAGTTCCTACATTTATGTCTATTAATGCGCACGCATCTAATGATGAGCACACTGGCGTTATTCATTTCAGTGGTGCTATTGTTCAACCGCCATGCCTTAATGAAATTAATAACAAACAAATTACACTTAATTGCCTTGATGATAACGCAGATATGACTAGCAACCATTTAGATATTAAAAAAGTGACACAAACTAAAGGCTGGCAAGTAATCAATAGTGGCAGAGGTGAATATTCTTATAACTGGATAGATGAACAAAAACAATTAGGTATGTTAACAATCAAATATATCTAATAATAAAAGCGTTATGGGAATTGGGGTAGCTATGCTACCCCCCATTTTTTACTCAATAATACGCGCTACAAACCCAAGCGAATTTTCGCATCTGCAATTGCATTCGCAACTTGTTTCTGAGATACCCCACCTTTAGCAAGCCTTTTATCTAAACACGATTGTAGCGATAGAACTTCATACACATCTAACTGAATTGTATCACTGAATTTTTGCAAATCACTCAGCGCCATCTCCTCTAAAGCTTTTCCTTGCCCGATTGCGGTTACCACTGCTTCACCAACAATATGGTGCGCTTCACGAAATGGAATCCCCTTCGCAACTAAGTAGTCAGCAAGCTCTGTTGCATTCGCATAACCTTGTTTTGCCGCATCTTCACAGCGTCCACGACGAATTTGAATACCGTCTAAAACTAATGCCGCCATGTGCATGCAATCTAACCAGGTATCAAGGGCATCAAATAGCCCCTCTTTGTCTTCTTGCATGTCTTTATTATAAGCCAGCGGTAAACCTTTCAAGGTCATCATCATACCGGTAAGCGCACCTTGTACACGGCCACATTTACCACGAATAAGCTCTAATGCATCTGGATTTTTCTTTTGAGGCATTAGTGATGAACCAGAGGTCACTTTATCCGAAAGCTCGACAAACCCAGCTTCACCACTATTAAAGAAGATTAGATCTTCAGCGAAACGCGATAAGTGGACCATACCAATGCTGGCATCTGATAATAATTCAAGTACATGGTCTCTATCAGAGACCGTATCAAGGCTATTACGTGTTGCAGATGAAAAGCCTAACCACTGTGCAAGTTGTTCACGGTCAATATCATAAGCCGTTCCTGCTAAAGCACCACAACCGAGAGGACTTACATCTAAACGTTTTAGTGTATCTTGCAAGCGGCTTTCATCACGTGCCAACATTTCACTATAGGCCATGCACCAATGCGCAAATGTCACCGGTTGTGCGCGCTGTAAATGTGTGTACCCAGGCATAACGGCATCTTGATTATTTTCAGCAGTGATCACCAATGCTTGCTGTAACTCATTCACAGCTTCGAGGAGTAACGCCACTTGATCTTTACACCACAATTTTAAATCAGTGGCAACTTGGTCATTACGGCTACGACCCGTATGTAATTTTTTACCTAAATCGCCGACTTTATCAATCAGTTTGCCTTCTACCCAACTGTGGATATCTTCTGCATCACTTTGCAGCACAATTTCAGGATTATCTTGAACTTCTTTCAATAATGCATTGAGCGCTTGCTCTAAAGATTGTTGTTCACTATTAGACAGAACACCTACTGTGACTAACGCTTTTGACCATGCCACTGAGCCGATAATGTCTTGTTGCGCTAAGCGATAATCAAAACGCAATGAATCATTAAATTGTTTAAACCGCTGATCGGCTTCCTGACTAAAACGTCCACCCCAAAGTGCCATAACTAATCCCTACCTGATTGATAAAATAAGTTTTGCCCCCGACCGCAAAACCGCAGTCGGGGTATTACATTAACGCGATTTTTTATGCTTTGTTTTGTTCTTTCAATGCACGGATACGTGACGATAATGAATATAAACGAATAAAACCGCCAGCATGGCTGTGATCGTAAACATCATCCTCACCAAAAGTTGCAAACTCTTCAGAATATAAGCTCTTATCTGCTTTCTTCTGGATTGCAGTCACTTGACCTTTGTACAATTTCAGAACAACTTCACCTGTCACATCTTGCGCTAATGATTCTGCAGCAGCTTGTAATGAATGACGCAATGGTGCGAACCAACGTCCATCATAAACAACATATGACATTTCAAGACCTAACTGTTCACGCCATTTGAAGCTATCACGGTCTAAAACAAGTTGCTCAATACCACGTAATGCCGCCATCATGATAGTGCCACCAGGGGTTTCATAACACCCACGTGATTTCATCCCCACTAAACGGTTTTCAACGATATCAATACGGCCAACACCATGTTTCGCGCCTAAGCTATTTAGTGTTTCTAAACAACCTAATGGAGAAAGCGTTTTACCATTAACTGAAACCACTTCACCTTGTTTAACACCAACAGTCACTAATTCAGCTTCATCTGGTGCATCTTCTGGGGATACGGTCCATACCCAACAATCTTGGTTCGCGGCATTCCAAGTACTTTCTAATACACCGCCTTCTGTTGAAATATGCCATGCATTTTCATCACGGCTATAAATTTTTTCAAGGCTCGCTGTAGTTGGAATATTACGCACTTTTAGATAATCCAGCAGTGCTTCACGGGAACGTAAATCCCACTCACGCCATGGTGCAACTACCTGTAACTGTGGCGCTAATGCAGTATACGTACTTTCAAAACGGACTTGGTCATTACCTTTACCTGTGGCGCCATGAGCAACGGCATCCGCACCGACTTTTAATGCAATTTCAACCTGTGCTTTAGCAATGATAGGACGAGCCATTGAAGTACCGAGTAGGTAGCTGCCTTCATACAGCGCACCTGTTTTCAGCACTGGATAAATGTACTCTTTAATGAATTCTTCGCGTAAATCAACGATATAGCACTCAGATGCGCCTGACTGCAATGCTTTTTGCTCTACGCCGACTAACTCTTCTCTGTCTTGGCCAACATCTGCAACAAAAGCAATAACTTCACATTCATCATAATTTTCTTTCAACCATGGAATGATTGCTGATGTATCGAGTCCACCGGAGTATGCCAAAACGATTTTTTTAATGCCCTTTTTCATAACTTACCTATCCCAATTCCGCTTAATTAATTATTTAATTCATCAGTTAACGTACTAATACGTCAATTTATGATGCCAAAATTCGTGTTCCGATCGCTGTTCCATTAAACAACGCAGGAAGTTGCTCCGCATGACGCCAGCTTGCAATATCGACAGGACGCTGCAATGTTGCCGCAGCATCAAGTGCAGCATTCACTTTTACGATCATTCCATCAGTAATAATGCCTTGGTCAATTAACTTCTGCGCTTTACTCGTCGTCATTTCATCAATTTTTTGACCTTTACCATCAAGAATGCCACTAACATCCGAGAGTAAAACAAGATCCGCATTCAAGACTTGTGCAATCGCGGTTGCAGCCTGATCCGCATTAACATTCATCAATAAACCTTCTTTGGTCACGCCGATAGAGCTAATGATCGGCATATACCCTGCAGAAAGAAGCAGTTTTAATAATGTTGCATCGCCAGGTTTTGCGCTACCTACATGGCCTAACTCATCATTTATTTGGGTAACCACGGCACTTTGGCCATCACCTAACGATAAACCCACGGCTTGTAACTGATACTTTATCGCCCATGCCAATAGTGTTTTATTAGCGGTACCCGCAAGTGCACCCGTAATAATGTCAATTTGGTCAGCAGGCGTCACACGTAACCCTTGCTTTTTCATCACAGGTAATTGCAGTTTTTGCATTAACTCGTCAACTAGGCAGCCACCACCATGCACAATCACCAGTTCCCGCTGATGAGCCTGACGATAGGTTTGAATAGCAGTAAATAATCTTTCAAGCGCTTCCTCACTATCGAGTAGCACACCGCCCAATTTAATCACTAATGGTTGCATGGGGTTTTATCCTTAATTAATTCTTGCCCATAAGAGCATTAAAGTAATGACTGAGTTTCATTAAAACCGAAACGAATATTCATGCACTGAACAGCTTGCGCAGCAGCACCTTTTAATAGGTTATCTTCTGTTCCAACTAAGATTAGATGTTCACCTTTCAAAGCAAAGCCAATATCACAAAATGGTGTTCCAACAACCGATTTTAGGGCTGGAACACCCTTATCATATAAACGCACAAGAGGTTTATCTTGATAAGCAGTTTTAAACGTTTGGCTAATTTGCTCAGCAGTTACACCGGGCTTCACTTTACAAGTAATCGTTGCCAGTATGCCACGGGCAAAATTACCTAAATGTGGCGTAAAAATAACCTCTCTGCCCAAATGTGTCGCAATTTCAGGTTGATGACGATGCGTGAAAATACCATAAGGCTGTAAGCTAACTTCACAAAAGCTATTCGCCATCGATGCTTTACGCCCTGCGCCCGATACACCACTTGTCGCATTAATAACTGGCCACATATCGTCATCAAGCAAATTAGCCTCAATCAGCGGTTTAAGCGCTAATTGAGACACTGTTGGGTAGCATCCGGGTACAGCAATAAGCTGTGCTTGGCTGATTTTTTCAGCTTGCCACTCAGCTAAACCGTAAACTGCTTGCATTAGCCACTCAGTATTTGTATGTTCAAAACCGTAATACTCAGGATAGAAAGCGGCATCTTGCACACGATAAGCACCCGAGAGGTCGAATACAACACAACCCGCCTCAAGAAATTGAGGGGCAATGTCATGGCTAACTTCATGGGCTGTTGCGAGGAAAACAACATCAATGCCCTGTGTCGCTGCGGCGACGTCTGTTAATGGCTGTACTGGAAGCTCAATAATGCCTTTATATTGAGGATATAACTCAGAAAAGCACTTACCTGCATCTGTACTTTGTGCGGAAACCATCAATCCTTGAAGATTAATTTCAGGATGACGTTGCAAATAAGCGGCTAATTCTGCGCCAGTATAGCCACTAGCCCCGATAATGAGTGCGTTCAACATAAGTATTCTACCTTGTACTCGTGACCCAAACAGTTTAATGTGTATTTTTATTCAAATAAAGTGCATGAATATTGATACTATTATGGATAAAGGCTGTCAACAGTGAATATTAAATTACCTGCATTTATTGAGATTTATCGTCAATTAATTGCCATTCCGTCGATTAGTGCGACTGATTCTCATCTTGATCAGAGCAATAAAGCCCTTATTGAGTTACTCGGCGGTTGGTTCGAAACACTCGGATTTTCTGTAAATATCCAACCCGTTCCCGATACACGAGATAAATATAATCTTCTCGCATCAATTGGTGAGGGAAATGGTGGGCTAATGTTATGTGGCCATACCGATACCGTTCCATTTGATGATGGGCGTTGGACAAGAAATCCATTTGAGTTAACTGAACACGATGGCAAGCTATATGGTTTAGGGACTGCGGATATGAAAGGCTTTTTTGCCTTTATTCTTGATGCATTACGTGATGTTGATTTAACTCAACTCAAACGCCCTCTTCATATATTAGCGACCGCAGATGAAGAAACCTCTATGGCTGGCGCTCGCTATTTTGCGGCAAGCACTGCGCTGCGCCCAGACTTTGCTATTATTGGTGAACCCACATCGCTACAACCAATACGTGCACATAAAGGCCATCTTTCCAATGCTATCCGTATTACGGGGCAATCGGGTCACTCAAGTGATCCTGACCGTGGTGTGAATGCTATCGACTTAATGCATGAATCTATTTCGCATCTCATGACACTGAGAACAACGTTAAGAGAGCGTTTTAATAATCCAGCGTTTGTCATTCCTTATCCTACGATGAACTTTGGTCATATTCATGGCGGTGATGCGGCAAACCGAATTTGTGGTTGCTGTGAATTACATATGGATATCCGCCCACTACCAGGTTTAACACTCCAAGATATCGATGACCTGCTAAATGAGGCATTAGAACCCGTTAAAGCTAGATGGCCAGGGCGTTTAGCGATTGAACCTATGCATCCGCCAATCCCCGGCTATGAATGTCCAACAGATCACAAAATGGTTGTGGTGATTGAGCAGTTGCTGGGGCAAAGAGCCGATACCGTTAATTACTGTACCGAAGCACCTTTTATTCAAGAATTGTGCCCAACGCTCGTTTTGGGGCCAGGCTCAATAGAACAAGCCCATCAGCCAGATGAATTTATCGATATGCAATTTATCGAGCCCACTCGCCAATTGATAAGTCAGATGGTCGAACACTTTTGTTTAACAGAATTACAAGCTGATTCAGCTAAATAACAATAACTTACTCTATTTATTTTTTCCAAGCGTAGCCCTTTATCAAGGGTTACGCTTTTTTATCATGAATTTTTTTCGTGTTGTGACTGAAAAAACATCAGTTATGTATTTCATTTAAGTGTTGACTCTCGATTAATATTCGGTAATCTCTATTTAGACGTCTAAACGTATAGATGCATAAATGGATTTAGTCATAAATAAATATAAAGTCACGAGGGTCAGGGTATGAGTTTCTTTCACGCAAATCAGCGCGAAGCGTTGAATCAAAATTTAGCTGAATTAGATGGACAAATTAATGTCTCTTTTGAGTTCTTCCCCCCTCGTTCTGAAGAGATGGAACAGACTTTATGGAAATCTATCGACAGGCTAAAAAATCTTAAACCAAAATTTGTCTCTGTCACTTACGGTGCGAACTCAGGTGAACGTGATCGAACCCATAGCATCATTAAAGATATTAAAGATAAAACAGGACTCATTGCCGCACCTCACCTCACTTGTATTGATGCCAGCCGTGATGAGTTAAGAGGAATTGCTCGCGATTATTGGAATAGCGGTATCCGCCATATTGTCGCATTGCGGGGTGATCTACCCGACAACAGCCGTAAACCTGACATGTATGCCACAGATTTAGTCGAATTACTCAAAGCTGAAGCTGATTTTGATATCTCAGTTGCCGCTTACCCAGAAGTCCATCCTGAAGCGAAAAGTGCTCAGGCTGACTTAATTAGCTTAAAAAAGAAAATTGAAGCCGGTGCTAACCGTGCAATTACCCAATTTTTCTTCGATGTAGAAAGCTATCTGCGTTTTCGTGACCGCTGTGTTTCAACCGGTATTGATGTTGAGATTGTCCCAGGCATTTTACCTGTATCCAATTTCCGTCAACTGGATCGATTTGCCAAAATGACTAACGTGCGTATTCCATCATGGATGAGCAGAATGTATGAAGGGTTAGATGACGACCCAGAAAGTCGTAACTTAGTCGGTGCTTCCATCGCAATGGACATGGTGAAAATTTTAAGTCGCGAAGGAGTGAAAGATTTCCACTTCTATACACTAAATCGTTCAGAACTCACTTATGCGATTTGCCATACTTTAGGTGTAAGACCTTAATCGTTTTAAGAGGCTGCTATAGCGCAGCCTCTACGCTTCCACTTTCAACGACCTATCTATATCCCATTCGTATTAGGAAGGTTAACTTGAATAAAGACAGGTTCTTTTTCATTTTTAAATTCTTCAAGTGTAAATTTTTGATAATTAAGATTGTTGTATCCTCTAAAATACAAAAGACCTCTTCGCAGATCCGTCAGTACTGTCCATACCGAGTATTCAGTAAGATATAATTTAAAAATGTCATCTTCCCCTAACATCGGATCAACTGAAGCATTTTTAGGTCGATCAAATTTATTCATGACATGCGCTAGTTCAACAATCTGAACGTCAGGATCTACAACCTGATGATAATAAGTAGAATAATAGACAGCGCGAACAAACCGCCCCACTGAAGTATCCGCATTTGGCACTGCAGCAAGTGCAATTCCACTATCCGGTTGACTGACTTTGATATTACCGAGGGTACTTGAAGAAACATCGATATTTGATAATTGTGTATAATTATTTAAGTTGGTTAAATGCCATGGAAATTCAGGGCCATTCGTCATACAACGTGTTGGATTATCATAAACCTTTAATTTGCCCTCAGAGACCTCGACCACAATACAGTCACCTGTTTTATCATAAAAAGCATAATGAAACGGACTTGGCATATTTCGCAGTAAGAGTAATTTCTGTGACCAAAAAGCCGTTTTGGGAATAACTAATTTCAGTTCCGCAACCGTCGCATACAAAGATAATGCCCATTCACCAATTGACGCGATAGGTACCGCTTTAGCATATTTTTTAGGATTAAGGGGGGCTAATTCAGAATCAGTGATCATATTCAAACTAAATGATAACCCAGCAGAATTAACGCCTTGTAATACATCTTTTGCCCCCGTAAAGCTGACTGCCGCCGTAATCGCTAAAAAAGGATATTTAACTTTATATTTTAAACCTTGTGTTCCATTAGGTGCCTGCCGCTGAAAAACATGATTCTTGGGATAATACGATAAAAGTGAAGCGGGTTCATCAGATGAAAACTCAAGAGTTCTACCATGATAAATATTGTTTTCTTTATCCGTAATTGCCAACGTTGTACAAGCAAAAGCATGATTATTCATGTTATTTCCCATTATTTAATTTATAGAACACGAAAATATAAATTAATGATCATTATCTTATAGCAATAATTCCCTCAGATGCTTTCAGGATATGATAATTTAACAACTATATTTACATATAATACATAACTCAAATTAGATCCAACATAAATATAAGATAATTTCAAATTAGTCATCATAAAAAGAACTAAAAAATATATAAACCATAGGTAAATGATAAATTAAATATTGTAACAATTAGGAAAAATATTGTTTTCAAGTAAATATCAAACAGAGCAATTAAGACTTAATAAATGACGAGTTATGATTTATTAGTCATAAATAGACACTAACATAACCACATGAATAACATGGTAAAATTTAAATTGAAATATAATTTCAATTTAATGTTATGATTTTTAAATAAAAAAACACAATCAATATTAGTATCGCAAATTAGTACTAATTTTAAGATATTGGTTTAATGACCATAATCAAATTAAGACATTTAAAATAAAATTTAATATTTGCTTTGTTAATATTAAATTTCTGTCTTATATTAAATGTAGAGCTTAATTCTCAAACGCAGTAATTAACATTTAGTTATTAAGGAAATTACAGATATGAGTAAAAAGTCATTAACACCGACCTATAGTGAGCTTGATGATGTATATTCATCATTTGATTTATCTCAATCATTACCCAAAACTCAATTTCCAGCGAAAGAAAGAGATCCACGCAATGTATTTAGCGCTGTACGCGATGAGCTAATGCTTGATGGAAATTCAAGACAAAATTTAGCGACATTTTGTCAAACTTGGGTTGATGATGAAATTCGCGAATTAATGGACTTATCTATCGATAAAAATATGATCGATAAAGATGAGTATCCGTAAACAGCCGAAATCGAAAATCGCTGTGTCCACATGTTAGCTGACCTTTGGCATTCGCCAGATGCAGAAAATACTCTCGGTTGCTCAACCATAGGGTCATCAGAAGCTGCAATGTTAGGTGGATTAGCCCTAAAATGGCAATGGCGTAAAAAACGCGCGGCACAAGGAAAACCTACCGATAAACCGAACTTAATTTGTGGACCGGTTCAGGTTTGTTGGCATAAATTTGCTCGCTATTTTGATGTCGAGCTCAGAGAGATCCCTCTTGAAGGCGAACGTCTCATCATGAACCCGGAAGAAGTTCTAAAGCGTGTTGATGAGAACACCATTGGCGTCGTACCCACTTTAGGTGTGACATTCACTTGCCAATATGAACCCGTTAAAGCCGTTCATGATGCCTTAGATAAACTGCAAAAAGACACTGGATTAGATATCCCTATCCACGTAGATGGTGCAAGTGGTGGTTTTCTTGCCCCGTTCTGTGCCCCCGACCTTGAATGGGATTTCCGCTTACCACGCGTCAAATCAATTAACTCTTCAGGCCACAAATTCGGTTTAGCTCCTCTTGGTGCGGGTTGGGTCATTTGGCGTGAAGCAACGGATTTACCAGAAGAACTGATATTCAATGTGAACTATTTAGGCGGTAACATGCCGACATTTGCCTTGAACTTCTCCCGCCCGGGTGGCCAAATTATCGCGCAATACTATAATTTCTTGCGTCTTGGTCGTGAGGGCTATGCAAAAATTCACAATGCGTGTTACGCAACTGCGCAATATCTTGCACGTGAAATCGAAAAATTAGGTCCTTTTGAAATGATTTTCGATGGCGACAGCCAAAAAGGGATCCCTGCAATTGCATGGAAACTCAAAAAAGGTGCCAAAGCTACAAATTATTCTTTATATGATATCGCAGATAAACTGCGCAGCCGTGGTTGGCAAGTGCCGGCCTATTCTATGCCTGCCAACCGTGAAGATCTCGTAGTTCAACGTATTTTAGTCCGTCACGGTGTCAGTTTAGATCTTGCCGCTTTGTTAATCGAAGATTTCAAACGTACTCTAGATTATTTCGATAAACACCCTGTTAGTAAACCGCTCTCTGAACAAGAAGGCGGCGGCTTCAATCATAGCTAATCAAATTGTCGATAATTAGGCCAAAGAGTCTTCATTGTTCTTTGGTCTAATTAAGTCTTAGTGTTGTACCGATTGATTTTGCTAAATACATTACAGGAGAACGTCTATGACGACGGCAACCACAGCTCCAGCAGCAAAACAGCTGAGTTTACTGGGCTTTTTTGCGATCACGGCCTCCATGGTTATGGCAGTGTATGAGTACCCAACATTTGCCACATCCGGTTTCAGTTTAGTTTTTTTCTTATTATTAGGTGGTTTGTTGTGGTTTATTCCAGTAGCGCTATGTGCTGCCGAAATGGCAACCGTAGAAGGCTGGGAAGAAGGGGGGATTTTCGCTTGGGTTTCCAATACATTAGGTGAACGATGGGGATTTGCAGCCATTTCTTTTGGCTATCTGCAAATCGCGGTCGGTTTTATTCCTATGCTTTATTTCGTACTCGGTGCGCTCTCTTATATTCTTAATTGGCCCGAGCTCAACACCGATCCCATCATTAAAACTATTGCTGCTTTAGTGATTTTATGGGCTTTAGCCTTTACCCAATTTGGTGGTACCAAATACACCGCGACGATCGCTAAAGTTGGCTTCTTTGCTGGTATCCTTTTACCTGCTCTCATTTTAGTTGGCTTAGCGATTAGTTATTTAGTGAGTGGTGCCCCACTTGCGATTGAAATAAGTGCAGCGACATTTATTCCTGACTTTACACAAATTGGGACATTAGTCGTTTTTGTTGCTTTTATCTTAAGTTATATGGGTGTAGAAGCCTCAGCAACACACGTTAATGAGATGAAAAATCCAGGTAGAGATTATCCTGCGGCGATGTTCTTGTTAATGATTGCAGCAATATGCCTTAGCTCGATTGGTGGTCTATCGGTTGCAGCGGTTATCCCTAATAGCGAAATAAATCTTTCTGCGGGTGTAGTCCAAACCTTTAATGTGCTCGTAACCCACTTCAATTCAACGCTTGAGTGGGCTGTTCGTATTATCGCAGCATTATTACTTTTAGGTGTGTTAGCCGAAATTGCATCATGGATTGTCGGTCCATCTCGCGGAATGTATGTCGCTGCACAAAAAGGTATTTTGCCGCAAAGTTTTGCAAAGGTGAATAAAAACGGCGTCCCTGTCACATTGGTTATTTCTCAGTTATTGATTACCACTGTGGCAATCATTGTGCTCACCAATACTGGCGGTGGCGGTAATATGTCGTTCCTAATTGCCTTAGCCCTAACAGTAGTCATTTATCTTTGTAGCTACTTCATGTTATTCCTCGGATATATGCATTTAGTTTGCAAACAATCTGAGAAAAAACGTGCGTTCAATATTCCTGGAGGTAAAGGCGTTAAGTTAGCGCTTGCATCTGCCGGTTTAATTATCTCGATTCTTGCATTTGTGGTTTCCTTCTTCCCACCAAGCTCTTTACCTGGTGCAGGAAGCGATAATACCTATGTCACATTACTCGCTGTCAGTTTTGTTATTATTTTCTTAGTTCCGTTTATCATCTATGCATTCCATGATAAACGCGGTAAAAAAACAGGCGTCTCAATGGTACATATCAAAACACATAATGCACCAGCCAATCATTTCTTTATTCACCCACGGGCGCGCTCTACCTATCATTTAGTTCATGATGATAAGCCAGCAGACGAGCCATCGAATAAAAAATAATTCGAGTCATAATGTGAAAAAGGCTGCCAATTGGCAGCCTTTTTTTAGACTCATCATCTCATTAATAACTAACCTGTATTACGCATACCTGCGGCAACACCTGCAATCGTCACCATAAGCGCTTGCTCAACTCGTGGATCAGCATGCTCTTGCTGACGAGAACGATGCAATAGCTCAGCTTGTAATACGTTAAGTGGATCAGTGTAGACATTACGTAGTGCAATAGACTCGGCAATCCAAGGTAAATCAGCCATCAAAGCTTCATCTTTAGAAACCGCCAGCACACTTTTAATATCTTCAGAAAGCTGATTACGCAACTTCAATCCTAAAGGCCACAAACGCTCATCAACCAAACGGTGATCATAATATTCCGCCAGCCATAAATCCGCTTTAGCGTATACCATTTCTAGCATTGCAATACGGGTATTGAAGAATGGCCACTGTTTCCACATTTCATCCAGAACCGCTTGTTTGCCTTCTTTTTCAATAACATGCTTCAACGCAGCTCCTGCGCCTAGCCATGCAGGTAACATAAGACGGTTTTGTGTCCATGCAAAAATCCATGGAATAGCACGTAACGTTTCAACACCACCGGTTGGGCGACGTTTTGCGGGCCTTGAACCCAATGGTAATTTCGCGAGTTCCAATTCAGGCGTTGCAGAACGGAAATAGGGAACAAAATCAGGTTGCTCACGAACATAGTCACGATACATATCACAAGATACATCAGACAAGGAATCCATCACCGATTTCCACTCATTCTTAGGCTCTGGTGGTGGTAATAAATTCGCTTCTAAAATCGCACTCGCATACATAGCAAGACTACTGATGGTAACTTGCGGTAGACCAAACTTAAAGCGGATCATCTCGCCCTGCTCAGTCACGCGTAAACCACCTTTGAGGCTTCCTGGCGGTTGAGATAGTAACGCTGAATGCGCAGGAGCACCACCACGACCAATGGTGCCACCACGTCCGTGGAATAAGGTTAATGTAACCCCTTCTTTTTCGCATAATTTAATCAATGCATCTTGTGCACGATACTGCGCCCAAGAAGCGGCCATCACGCCTGCATCTTTTGCAGAATCTGAATAACCAATCATCACCATTTGGCGATCGTCAATTAAGTCACGATACCAGTCGATGCTCAGCAATTTTTTCATCACACTTTCAGCATTATTTAAGTCATCCAGTGTTTCAAATAATGGCGCAACCGGTAATCTCACTGACGCGCCATTTTCTTTCAATAATAATTTTACGGCTAATACATCTGACGGGACTTTTGCCATTGAAATAACATAAGCGGCGACAGAGTCATTTTTGGATTTTGCAATAACACGACAGGTATCGAATACTTCTTGCGTTTCTTGGCTTGGCTGCCAATCTTGCGGTATTAATGGGCGAAGGGACTGTAGCTCAGCCAGTAGGAATTGTTGTTTTTCCTCTTCTGACCATTGTGCGTAATCGCCAAGTTCCAAATATTGTGTCAACTCTGAAAGTGCATCGGTGTGACGAGTGCTTTCTTGGCGTACATCAATGCGGACTAACTGTAACCCAAAGCTACGAATACGACGTAAGGTATCCAGCAATTGACCATTAGCAATGATCTTCATATTGCAGGCAATCAATGATTGATAGCATGCATATAGTGGGTCCCATAACTGTGCGTTATCCGTCAGTAAATCTGCCGGTGGAAGTACTTGCTCGCCTTTGACTCGACGTTCTAAATACTCCAATGTTGAGAATAATTGACTCCGCAAATTTTTGGCAATTTGACGATAAGGTTCATCGACATCATCGCCGCCAGCTAACGCACGCAGTTCTGGTGTGGCCTCTATCATCGATAGCTCAGAAACCAAAACTTGAATATCTTTCAAGAATAAATCAGCAGCTTTCCAGCGACTTAATAACAGAACTTCGCGGGTAACATCTGCCGTAACGTTTGGGTTACCATCACGGTCACCGCCCATCCACGAAGTAAAACGAATTGGGTTAGCTTCTACGGGTAAAACACGGCCAACGGATTCTTCTAGCTGTTCATTGAATTCACGTAAAAAGGCAGGAACGCCTTCCCACAATGAATTTTCGACCACAGCAAAACCCCATTTTGCTTCATCAATCGGGGTTGGACGAATTTTACGAATTTCATCGGTATGCCATGACTGGGCCACCAGTTGGCGCAAACGTCGCATAATGTTGTTGCGTTCATAATCGGCAATATCATCGTGATCGAGCTGAGCTAAGCAAGTATTTACTTCAACCAGTTTGTGGATCAAAGTACGACGTGCGATTTCAGTTGGATGCGCCGTCAGCACTAATTCGATGGACAGCTGTTCAACCGCTTTATGAATATCGGCATCAGTAAAGTTTTTATCTTTTAATCGACTAAACAGTTTTTTTAGTGCCACAGGGTTACTTGCTGCTTCACCATGAGGTGAAATGCTATGATATTGCTCAGCAACGTTAGTCAAATTTAAAAACTGATTAAATGCCCTTGCGACTGGTAATAATTCATCGTTAGAGAGGTTCTGCAAGGTGATAAGTAGTTGTTCTCGTTGAGCTTCATTACCTGCACGAGATGACTTAGACAGTTTACGAATAGATTCGACTTTATCGAGTATATCCTCACCTAAGGCTTCTTTAATTGTTTCGCCGAGTAGCTTACCCAGCATACTGACATTACTGCGCATTGCGGAATATTGCTGATTCATGGGACTCCTGACTTTGTGCTTCTGGCAGAATGCGATACCGAGTTATGTCACGGCTAACAAACTGCAACCAATTTCCTGTAACAAAATTTCAGCCGGCAGTGCTGGAGTTGTAGTTTTGTGATGCATGCCGCTAAATTTACCCTTAACACTATATTCATATCAGAAAAAAAACATTTTGGGGGATTTTTATGAAATTTAATTACAGTCTTATTTTTATTAATTTTTCTTATCTAAGTATTGTTTCAGCGCAATATATTGTCGATTCAGCACTTTTAAGACATGAATGTGGCTTAAGAATTAAATCATCAGAATAAAAAAATGGAAAAAAGAAAAATTCACTAAGAAATATAATCAGCATATTAATGCTGATGCAATGAATAAATATTAAATTACGCCTAAAATAATTCAAGATGCAAGTTAGTGGCAAATACTTGCTACAACCTGACATCTTGAAATATGTTAAATTTAATTTATAGCAATTGAGAAAGACGGTTTAGATCAGATTGAATAGCCCCTGCCGTAACGTCACGCCCTGCTCCTGGTCCGCGAATAACGAGAGGATTATCACGATACCAACGACTTTCAATCGCAAAAACATTATCGCCCGGTAATAAAGAAGCTAATGGATGCTCAGGTCTAACCGCTTCCACACCAACTTTAGCTTTACCTTTGACTGCATCAAAACGAGCGACATAACGCAATACCAGCCCCATTTCTTGAGCCGCTTCTAAGCGTTGCAACATCTGCTCGTTAATCACTGCGCTGTTTTCAAAAAAAGCATCTAACGAACCCGTGGCGGCTTGAGTAGGTACTAATGATTCAACACGAACTTCATCAGGTTCAATATCATAACCCGCTTCTCGCGCTAAAATAATCAGTTTACGCATGACATCTTGTCCAGATAAATCAATACGAGGATCTGGTTCTGTCAGCCCTTGCTGCCACGCTTGTTCGACGAGTTCACTAAAGGGTACCGAACCATCAAACTGTAAAAATAGCCATGAAAGCGTACCTGAAAAAATACCGCTAATGGACAGTATCGCGTCACCACTTTCTTTTAGATCTCGCACAGCATAGTTTATCGGTAGACCAGCACCAACGGTGGCATTGTATAACCAATGGCTCGATGTTTTAGTAAAGGCATCACGAATTTGACGATACTGCTGAGTAGGCGCCGCCCCAGCAATTTTATTTGCGCTAATAACGTGAAAACCATAGCTCGCAAAATCAACATAGCTATCAGCTAACGCATTACTTGCCGTGACATCTAATACAATTAAATCGTCGTAAGGATGTGCACGCATCCATAAAAAAAGATTGTCATCTTCATGTTCAATGGCTTCATCATCAAAAAATGCGAGCGCTCGGCTTGGATCAATACCTTGATAATTCAATAAACTACGACGGCTATCAACGACACCCGCTAAAACAAAATCAAAATCACTACGAGCCGAAATATTGTGTTGCTCAGTCGTAAAGAGTTCTAACCAGCGAGCACCAATATTCCCTTTACCAAACAAAACTAACCCAATACGCTTTTCTGCACGAAATAAGCTTTGATGCATTCCTTGAATAAGATGCTCAGTCTGATTAGTACGCAAAACGGCAACTAAGCTAATACCTTCTTCCGAGTGCCATATAAATTCAACTGGCTGACCTTTTAATTCTTCATAGAAACGATGACTATGTAGCGGTTTTTTACAGACACCGGCACCGACTAGCGCCACTAATGAAAAACCTTCACGTAAAGAAAGTGTACCCGGTAATGCGGCTTCTTCGAGTACATTCAAGGCGCTTTCGACAATTTCAGAGGTATAGCACAATTGCAGAATTGATCTATCATGGTGAATACCCCGTGCAAGAGGACGCAATTGTACACGTTTTAATAATAAGTCGATGTCCTTACAAATTTGATTAAAATCGCGCCCAGTTGCAATACGTAATTCAATTAAACAGACATCATCATGGCTAGTCACAATTTTAGCACCAGCCCCTGAGGCTAAAACACGCTCAATCTTAGTTGAGCCCTGTTCTGGCTGATAGCTGCATCTAAGTTGTAAATCAATTTGACTCACAGAGACAGGTTGCAACGTGCGAGTGTGAAGCACTGGAGCTGCAAGGCGCGCTAGCTCGCTCGCTTCATCAAGGCGTAACAGCGGTAATAGACACGCATCCTTAACTTTTCGCGGATCTGCACTGTAAACCCCTGCCACATCACTCCAAATAGTGACCTTAGCAACATCAGCCAAAGCACCCACCTGAGTTGCAGAGTAATCACTTCCGTTACGCCCAAGCAATACCGTTTCACCTTTCTGGTTACGTGAAATAAAGCCCGTTACGACGATACGATGATTAGGATATTGCACTAATTGCTGCTGCAATAGGGGTCTTGATTGTAATTCATCAACTTGAGGTTGAGCAGCTCTCTCTGCACGTAAAAATGTACGTGCATCCAACCATGAGCTTGCTATATCTTGATGTTCTAACACGGCTGACATTAAGCGTGCAGACCAAATTTCACCATGCCCAACCACCTCTGCATAGGATGCGTCATTAATGGGTTTATCGAGCAAGGCACTTAAATGTTCTAAATCTTCAATGAATAATTTATTCAGCTGGGTCGCTTTTATCTCAGGTAATAATTCACTAATCAAATCTTGTTGATAACGACGCAACGATTGTTGAACCTGATGAGCCGATATGCGGTCACTTTGACTTAATTTCAGCCAGTTAATCAGCTGATTTGTTGTACTTCCTGCAGCGGAGACAACCATTAAATCACCGGGCTGACTATAGTTAGCCATAATAGCGGCAACTCGCTGATAACACTTAGCATCAGCTAAACTACTTCCCCCAAATTTATGTAACTGCCGGTGACAAGGTGTCACCTCAACCGCTGTTAGTACACTCATCAAAAAAACTCCGCTAACGTTGTGCTGCAACCTTAAATGCATGATTTAAATCTGCAATTAAATCCTGAGGATCTTCTAAGCCGACAGAAATACGCAGTAAACTATCAGTAATACCTGCGGCAAAGCGCGCTTCAGGTGACATGCCGGCATGTGTCATGGTTGCCGTATGCGATATCAATGTTTCGACACCACCTAATGATTCAGCCAATGTGAACAAGGTTAATGCACCAAGAAAACGGCGCAATTGTGGTTCATCGCCATCAAATTCAAAACTTAGCATTGCACCAAAACCTTTTTGCTGCTTAACCGCAATATCATGGCCTGCGTGATCTTCTAATTCAGGATAATACAATTTACGCACTAAAGGCTGAGCTTTAAGATATTTTACGATTTCATGGGCATTTTGTTGCTGTTGTAAAATACGAGGAGAAAGGGTACGAATTCCTCTTAACAGCAAGTAACTATCAAATGCGCCACCCGTTACACCAATATTATTAGCCCACCACGCTAATTCTATTGCCCATTTCTCTTCTTTTGCAATCACTGCACCTGCAATAATATCTGAATGACCATTGAGATATTTTGTACAAGAATGCACAACAAAATCAGCCCCTAGCGCAATAGGTTGTTGTAAAATCGGACTAAGAAAGGTGTTATCCACGACCACTAACGCACCAGCCTCATGCGCTAACTGTGCAATATGTTGTATATCAAAAATACGCAATAATGGATTACTTGGCGTTTCGATGAGCACTAATTTAGGTTTTTTATCCAGTGCTGCCTGTAGTTCAACATCATTACTCTGATCCACAAATTGAACTTGATAAGCACCTTTTTGACTTTGGCTATTAAACAAACGATAGCTACCGCCATAGCAATCGTGGGGCGCGACAAGCAGATCCCCCGGCTGTAAAAAGACAGTACATAAAAGATGAATAGCAGACATTCCACTGTTCGTCATTACCGCTCCACTACCACCTTCCAGCTGCGCTAATGTTTTTTGTACAATATCACGTCCCGGATTACCTCTTCGTGAGTAATCATGAGCTCTCGGTTCATTAAAATCAGTAAAATTATAGGTACTGGATAAATAAATTGGCGGGACAACGCAGCCAAATTGCTGATCTTCATTTAATCCATTATGAATTGCGATAGTCGACGGTTGGTGTGCCATAAACGCTTCTCCTGATTGACGATAGCTCAAATCATACCCACTAGATGTTTGGACGTCAATATATCTAGACGTCTAAACCTCTTTACGTTTATATCAACTAATGAAATAATCAGCCCTAATTATTATGTGTAAATTGATTATCAATCACACAAAAAAACCTAGCTCATTCATTTCACAAATAAAATTGTGTTAAACTGAGTAAAGTGAATTCTAGCTTATGTGCTGAATTTGTACTGATTAGAGACTTATAACAAGTTTATCTGAAAAGTAATGCGCATATTATTTTTTATTATTAATGAATATATCCAAGGTAACTCATGGCTGAATGGAACGGTGAATATGTCAGTCCGTATGCTGAACATGGCAAAAAGAGTGAGCAGGTAAAAAAAATTACAGTATCAATCCCTTTAAAGGTACTGAAAATTTTAACCGATGAGCGCACTCGCCGTCAGATTAATAATCTACGTCATGCCACTAACAGTGAATTACTGTGTGAGGCGTTTTTGCATGCGTTCACCGGACAACCACTGCCAAATGATGAAGATTTACGCAAAGAGCGTAGTGATGAGATCCCAGAAGCGGCGAAAGATATCATGCGTGAGCTCGGTATTGACCCAGATACTTGGGAATACTAATCAGCTTCGTTATTTCGGTTGATCCCTCTGATTTCGTGCCATCCCTTTATTTGCAAAGTCTTAAAACTGCGCGATTAAAGAGGTGGCATTAATCTTTAATACCCACGTATAGATTACTCCTATTTATTCCTCTTTCAGAATTCCCCTCAGGTTTTATCGCTTGTATTTATCTACACTCTGCGACATCAGTTGATAACCTCTGTTAGCAACAAAAACAATGAAGGATTATGCAATGAATAAATACAATATGGCTTTTGTAAGCTTACTTGGTGGTGCTTTACTGATAACAGCAGGATGCGCATCCTCTCCTCGATATAGTCAGATCCAAGATCAAGATGTAGCCCAAGAATTATCAGAACCCGCGTCATCAGCAAAAAAACTAGGCACTAAATGGGGTGAAGATGTTGATTCGGCGGTCGTTACCGTTGCCGCAAGCCGCCTAACTGATAAACCTTATGACACTGCGGCCATTTACTATCGCGGTGAACGAGTACCAAGCAATGTCAGCACGTTATCCAAAGTTTCGTTATCGCCCGTCAATGTAAAAGTCGTAAATGAAAATGGAAGAACAATGCCTATGTATCGTAATAAACAAGGGCAATATATTCTGCCAGCTCAAGAAGGCCAACGTTATCAACTAATTATTGCTAATGCAGATAAAAATCGTACTTATGAAGTGGTGACAACGGTAGATGGTATTGATGTACTCAATGGTCGCGCAGGGTCTTATCAAAATAGTGGCTACTTAGTTCGCCCAAATAGTGAGTTAACTATTGAAGGCTTTCGCAAAAATAGCGATCAAGTTGCCGCCTTCCGTTTTGCAGCGCCAGAAGAGTCTTATGTGAATCAAAATGTACAAGGTGATGAACGCAACATTGGTGTTATTGGTGTGGCAATCTTTGAAGTCCGTGAAGAGTTACCTGATTGTGAAGCTAACCCATTCCCTGCGGATAACGGCTATGCACCAGCCCCTTGTCGTAAACGCTAACTAAAATAATCGGTTACCGTATCGAAATCTAAACAAATTGAAATAAAAAAAACCTGCTCAACATTAAATTGAACAGGTTTTCTTAACCGCATTATTTGAACTTTATTGAGGAACATATTTATTACTAAGTGCAATATGTTGTTCGCGCAATACCGTTCAATGCATCAAAAAAGGGAAACCAAGTTCCCCTTTTTTTACAGGCTAAATTACTTCTTAGCGCCTGGGATGCTGAAACGCTGGTTGAAGCGATCAACACGACCACCTGAAGCTACATCACGTTGCTTACCAGTATAGAACGGGTGGCAGTTACCACAAACGTCTAGGTTCAGCGAGTGACCTGCTGTTGAATTAACTTTCATAACGTTACCGCAAGAACAAGTTGCAGTAATTTCTTCGTATTTAGGGTGAATACCTTTTTTCATGGGAAAACCTCTTTAAGGCCGTGCCGCCATTCCAGCCCTAACGCCGGACACCACACGTCGTGTTGATTGAATTTAATGTATTGGTAAGTTTAATATGCTTAAACAAATAAATCATACCAAAGGCGGCGGATCATACAGAAAATCTGTTTACCGCGCAATGAAAAACAAATACTTTTTGTGTTATTCTAATCAACTAATTGATATATCATCGTATAAAAAACAGACGGAAATCCAGTTATGATCGTCGTTCAGGTGGCTTTACCTGTTCCTTTGAATCGCACATTTGATTATCGCTTGCCCGATAATATGCCACTTCCCGTTATTGGAAGCCGTGTAATGGTGCCCTTTGGCAAACGCCAAGCACTGGGCATTGTTATAAATCACAATGACAAAAGTGAATTTTCTGAGGATCAATTAAAAACCATCGACTCTACACTCGATTCACAAACACTGTTTCCCGATGACCTATGGCAACTGTTATTATGGTCTTCCCAATATTATCATTACCCTATTGGAGAAGTGCTCTTTCACGCGTTACCAACACTCTTACGCCAAGGTAAAGCGGCCGAATTCACACCGATTTGGCAATGGCAAGTTACCCCACAGGGTCTATCCGTTGATCTCAATGAACTCAAACGATCGCCCAAACAACAGCAAGCACTCGCCATATTGCGTCGTCACCCTGTGTATCGCCACCAAATTAGCGAACTCGATATCAGTGACAGCGCCTTGCCAGCATTAAAGAAAAAAGAGTATGTCGAACTTCATCCCGTACAGCCAGTCACAGAAAGATGGCAACCGCAATTTGCGGTTTGCGGTGAACGACTTCGTTTGAATAGTGAACAAGCTACCGCCGTGGGAGCAATTCGTTCACAAGATAATGAATTTTCCCCTTGGCTATTAGCGGGTATTACGGGGTCAGGTAAAACAGAAATTTATCTAAGCGTATTAGAAAATGTGTTAGCTCAGGGCAAACAAGCCCTTGTCCTTGTGCCTGAAATTGGATTAACGCCACAAACCATTAGCCGTTTTCGTGAACGCTTTAATGCACCAGTTGATGTCTTACACTCGGCGCTAAATGACAGTGAACGTTTAGCCGTTTGGCTACGGGCTAAGCAAGGAACAAATGCCATTATTATTGGGACTCGTTCTGCATTGTTCACACCATTTGCTGATTTGGGCATTATTATTATCGATGAAGAGCACGATAGCTCTTATAAACAACAAGATGGCTGGCGCTACCATGCACGGGATCTGGCTGTTTTTCGTGCCAAAAAAGATAATATCCCCATAATTATGGGCACAGCAACACCCTCTTTAGAAACCTTATGTAATGTACAACAAAACAAATATCGCCAATTAGACTTAACTATCCGAGCCGGAAATGCACGCCCTGCAACACAACATTTAATTGATTTAAAAGGACAACCCCTTAAACACGGTCTATCACATCTGCTAATTCAGCACATCAAAGCGCATTTAGCGAATAATAACCAAGTTATTTTATTTTTAAATCGACGAGGTTATTCTCCCGCCTTGATTTGTCACGAATGTGGATGGATAGCCGAATGTCAGCGTTGCGATCACTATTATACGCTCCATCAAAACTTTCATCAGTTGCGTTGCCACCATTGCGATAGCCAACGACCTGTTCCTCGACAATGTCCAGAGTGCGGTTCCACGCACCTTGTGCCTGTGGGTATGGGAACAGAGCAACTTGAAGAGGGTATTTCAGAGCTGTTCCCTGATACGCCAGTAACCCGTATCGACCGTGACACCACCAGCCGTAAAGGTGAGCTCGAGCAGCATTTAAATGAAGTCCATGCAGGTGGCGCTCGAATTTTAATTGGCACCCAGATGCTTGCTAAAGGCCACCACTTTCCCGATGTGACATTAGTTGCATTATTAGATGTTGATGGTGCACTCTTTTCCAGTGACTTCAGAGCTGCGGAACGGTTTGCTCAATTATATGTGCAAGTTTCAGGTCGTGCTGGACGAGCAGGCAAGCAAGGTGAAGTTTTTCTACAAACTCATCACCCTGAGCACCCATTATTGCTGACTTTACTTGAAAATGGCTATAACGCGTTTACGCATGAAGCCATGGAAGAGCGCCGCATTGCGATGTTGCCACCTTATACCAGTCATATATTAATCCGTTCAGAAGATCATAATAATCAGGATTCACGTAACTTTTTACAAAATGTTAGGCAATATATTTCTCAGCATCCACAAAGTGACTCGCGACTATGGATTTTAGGTCCTACACCTTCGATTCAAGCCAAACGAGGGGGACGTTTTCGTTGGCAGCTATTATTACAGCACCCATCACGCGGATACCTTCAACAATTTATGGCTCAGCTTTTACCTGAATTACTCAAACAGCCTGAAAGTCGTAAAGTAAAATGGAATATTGATGTAGACCCAACTGATGGTTAATCATAATGTATTTAATATCAGTAATGTATAAAGTACTTAAGTGGTATCGACACATTGAGCGGGTATTATTGATAAATTAACGTATTTAGTTATTTTTTAAATTTGCTAAATTGGTTAAATTTCACCCCACATAAATTTACCTTAAGTTTTTTCGCGTCAATTATTTTCAAAATTTGCGAAGCAGCTCTAAAAAATGACGTAAGTCACAAAATTTATGTAAACTAGGTAACAGATATTGTTGTGAAACCGATTAGAATGACCTCTAATCAGAAATAATGACGTGTTCGCGCCATTCATAAAAGCAATCGATTAAATAACCCTAAGGAAGGCGTTGTGGAAAATCAAACACACAATAACACAGCAACGATGAAAGATGTTGCAAGTGCAGCGGGTGTATCAACAGCAACAGTATCCAGAACATTAATGAACCCTGAAAAAGTTTCTCTGCAAACGCGTCAAAAAGTTGAGCAAGCTGTTATTGATGTTGGTTATTATCCACATAATCTGACCCGAAGCTTCAAACGCAATGAATCCAAAACAATTCTCGTGATCGTCCCCAATATTCGCGATCCTTTCTTTAGCGATGTGATCTGTGGGATTGAAGAGCTTGCGGCACAAGAAGGTTACTTTGTCTTAATTGGTGATTGCAAACATCAACAAAAACAAGAAAATGCTTTCATCAACTTGATTATCACTAAGCAAATCGATGGCATGATATTGTTAGGCTCTAATTTGCCATTTGATGTATCAACTGAAGAACAAAAAAATCTACCCCCTATCATTATGGCCAATGAGTTTGCGCCTGAGCTAAAACTTCCAACCGTACATATTGATAATTTAACAGCGGCATTTAATGCCACTCATTACCTTCAAAAACAAGGTCATAAACTCATTGCCTGTATTGCTGGGCCGGAAAATATGCCGCTGAGTCAATATCGTCTAGAAGGTTATAAAAAAGCCATGCTACGGACAGGTGAAAGACTGAGAGAGAATTATATTCTCAGAGCTGATTTCACCCACGAAGGTGGCGCTGAAGCAGTGAAGACGTTACTCTCACTTCCTCAACCACCAACGGCTATTTTTTGTCATAGTGATATCATGGCGATAGGGGCAATGTGGCAAGCAAAAAAAATGGGTTTAACCTTGCCAGATGACCTCTCCTTTGTAGGTTTCGATAATTTAGATCAAGCTAAATATACATTGCCTGCACTCACAACCATCAATCAGCCACGTACTGAAATTGGTCTTCAAGCAATGCAATTACTGCTTGAACAGATAAAAGGAAACGCTGTAATCGCAGGTTCACGCCTCCTAGATTCTGATTTAATCATCAGAGAGAGTACAAAAGCGCCTAAAAGCTAGGCAAAATCGTTCAGGTTAAGTAACATGTGAATCTAAATGACGACTAACGATTGATAAACTAGCGAATTAATAGCGTGGCACAAAAAGATTATGTAGCGCGAGGCCGAACATCTGCCCGCAAAAAAAGCAAAGGTAAATCGAAAAAAGCACAAGGACTACCAATCACCACGTTGGTTGTTGCTGTTGCTATTGTCGGGCTATTTGTCGGCGGTTTATTTTATATCACCCACAATAAAAAAGACGCGCCACAAACTAACAGTGCTGTGACTCCGCCACCAGCAGGTAGCACGCTACCACCAAAACCAGAAGAACGCTGGCGCTATATTAAAGAATTAGAGCGTCGTGGCGTTGATTCACCTAATATAGAACAGCCTAATACAACTGGTGCGGGCAATATCATTCGCCAATCTGATTTAACACCAGAACAGCGCCAATTGCTTGAGCAGATAGATTCAGATAGACGTCAGCCGGTCACTAATCTGCAAGAGGTTCCATTTAATGGCAAGCCTGTACCGCGTTCTCAGGTCATTATCAATGAGCCGACTAAGCCTATTGAACCACCCGTTCAAAGAAAACCCCTGATTCCGAGTGAACCAAAACCAGAAACACGACCCGTTGCCCCTATTTCGCAAGCTGAACCTGAAAAAAAATCAGAACCAAAACCAATTAATAATATGCAAAATATGATGGTGCAATGTGGTTCATTCCGCACCGCTGATCAGGCTGAGTCTGTTCGGGCGACACTCGCTTTTGCAGGTATTGAAAGCCGTGTAGCCGCTGGTGGCGGTTGGCATCGTATCGTACTGGGCCCGTATTCTAAGTCAACCGCAGAAAAAATGCGTGACCGTGCAGCCGGTGTCGGTGTTTCTGGTTGTATTCTTCGCGCGTCAGGGGGTTGAAAAACTTCCTCCCCCACCCCATCTAATGATCTAACGTACTCATGTGTGGGTGTTTTTGTTCTCAATAAATTTCAAGTGATAGTTAATCAACAACTATCACTTGAAATCTCTCTCTTGAAAATCAAAACCAACCGTACTCTTTTGTCATAAAATCAGGGGCTAACTCATGACAACAATCGTAAGTGTTCGCCGTAATGGCCAGGTCGTTATTGGTGGTGATGGACAGGCGACGATGGGTAATACCGTCATGAAAGGCAATGTCCGCAAAGTCCGTCGTTTGTATAATGATAAAGTTATTGCAGGATTTGCTGGCGGCACCGCAGACGCATTTACGCTTTTTGAGCTATTCGAACGTAAACTCGAATTGCATCAAGGGCATTTAACAAAAGCAGCCGTTGAATTAGCCAAAGATTGGCGTACAGACCGTATGTTACGCAAACTTGAAGCGCTACTCGCTGTTGCTGATGAACATACATCGCTCATCATCACAGGTAATGGGGATGTCGTTCAGCCAGAGAATGACTTAATTGCCATAGGCTCGGGTGGTCCATATGCACAATCCGCAGCTCGTGCACTATTAGAAAATACAGATTTAAGTGCCAAAGAAATCGCTGAAAAAGCACTCGCCATTGCGGGTGATATCTGTATTTACACCAACCATAATGTCAACTTTGAAGAAATCACTTCAAAATCATAAGGATTGCTAGCATGTCCGAAATGACTCCACGCGAAATTGTCAGCGAACTCGACAATTATATTATTGGTCAAAACAAGGCCAAACGTTCTGTTGCTATCGCGCTACGTAACCGCTGGCGCCGTATGCAGTTGAATGAAGCATTACGCCATGAAGTGACACCAAAAAATATTTTGATGATTGGTCCTACTGGTGTAGGTAAAACAGAAATTGCACGTCGCCTTGCAAAACTTGCCAATGCACCGTTCATCAAAGTTGAAGCCACTAAATTTACTGAAGTAGGCTATGTCGGTAAAGAAGTTGACTCTATCATTCGTGATTTGACCGATTCCGCGATAAAAATGGTGCGTCATCAATCTATCGAAAAAAATCGCTACCGTGCTGAAGAAATGGCAGAAGAGCGCATTCTTGATGTACTGATCCCGCCTGCAAAAAATAACTGGGGACAATCTGAGTCTGTTGATGAGCAATCACCAACTCGCCAAACTTTCCGTAAAAAATTACGTGAAGGTCAGTTAGACGACAAAGAAATTGAAATCGAAGTTTCAGCAAGCCCAATGGGTGTTGAAATCATGGCGCCTCCAGGCATGGAAGAGATGACCAACCAACTTCAATCAATGTTCCAAAATCTTGCAGGGCAAAAACAAAAACCACGCAAGATGAAAATCAAAGAAGCCTTCAAATTACTGATTGAAGAAGAAGCAGCAAAATTAGTCAATCCAGAAGAGCTAAAAGAGCAAGCCATCGAAGCGGTTGAGCAAAATGGTATCGTGTTTATCGATGAGTTCGATAAAATCTGTAAACGTGGTGGTCAAAGCTCAGGACCTGATGTGTCTCGTGAAGGCGTACAACGTGACTTACTACCATTAATTGAAGGCTGCACAGTTTCAACGAAACATGGCATGGTAAAAACTGACCATATCCTGTTTATTGCGTCTGGCGCTTTCCAAGTTTCTAGCCCATCAGATTTGATCCCTGAATTACAAGGTCGTTTACCGATTCGTGTTGAGCTACAAGCACTCACGACGGAAGACTTTGTTCGCATTCTAACTGAGCCGAGCGCTTCTTTGACTGAGCAATATAAAGCGCTGATGGCTACTGAAGGTGTGAATATTGAGTTCACTGAAGATGGAATTCGTAAAATTGCAGAATCTGCATGGCAAGTAAATGAATCCACTGAAAACATTGGTGCTCGCCGTCTTCACACTGTGTTAGAACGTTTAATGGAAGATATCTCTTTCGATGCAAGTGAAAGTAGTGGCCAGTCAATTCAAATTGACGCTAACTATGTGAAACAACACTTAGACGAATTAGTTGCAGACGAAGATCTGAGTAGATTTATTTTATAATCTTATTAATTATCCGGTTTTCATGTATCCTTAATAGACGTCATATAAAGTGCAGCAATAATTGCTGCACTTTTGACACTCTATATTCAATCCATCACACGAAAAACACCGATGTATTTCTCAGATGATGGGTTATTAAAATTATTAAGAACATTACCCTGAATAATTTAAGTTATCGCTAGACTGCAAATTAACGCAGCCAACAAAGCTGTAACTTGAACGATAAAGGGCATAAACCTGTGAAATGATTAAATGAGCTCATCACCAATTCCTATTAGCCGTAAACAGGCCTGGCTAGAAAGCTTGCGTCCCAAGACCCTTCCTCTCGGGGTTATTGCTATCATTACTGGCTCTGCACTAACCTATTTAACTGGTAATTTCAAATGGCCAGTCGCCCTTCTATCGATTATTACTGCTGGTTTGCTTCAAATTTTATCTAACCTTGCAAACGATTATGGGGATGCCATTAAAGGTTCCGATACGGCCGAACGCATAGGCCCTTTACGGGGTATGCAAAAAGGGGTAATTACCCAAGCAGATATGAAAAAAGCGCTAAAAATTAATATTATTGCCGCTTGTATCTCTGGCTTATTATTGATTTTTGTCGCTTGTGAAAAACCTGAAGATGCTATTGGCTTTTTAACGCTCGGTCTCATCGCTATCCTGGCAGCAATTACCTATACCGTAGGTAAAAAACCTTATGGTTATCTAGGTCTTGGAGACATCTCAGTCTTGGTTTTCTTTGGCTGGCTGAGTGTTATCGGCACTTTTTATCTGCAAGCAAATAGCTTCAATGTGATTACTATTTTACCCGCAACTGCTTGTGGACTACTTTCTGTCGCTGTTTTGAATATTAATAATATGCGCGATATCGAAAATGATATCAAAGCAGGAAAGAACACATTAGCGGTTCGCTTGGGCCCTCAAGGTGCAAGAATTTATCATACCATCATCATCCTTGCGGCCATTCTGTGCTTAGCCTTCTTCAATTTATTATATTTGCAAGGTTGGAGTGGCTGGCTGTTTTTACTTGCCGTTCCAATGCTGATGAATCATATACGCCGAGTCCTGATGGACCCAACGCCTGAAGGTATGCGTCCAATGTTAGTCAATATGGTCAAAGCGGCATTATTGACCAATGTGCTTTTTTCTATTGGCGTTGTAATGAGTAAATAGTGATTCACAGATAGCGATGAGCAAGTTGTACAATTATTTGCTGTTTTTTTGACTTTCCCACCTGTTTAGGGTGGGGAACTTTGCCAATCACTATTAAAAAGGGATATACTTAATTTCTCTTGCAGCAAAAAAAGATCTGAATCCTATGAAATATGATACTTCCGAACTCTGCGACATCTACCAAGAAAGCGTTAACGTGGTAGAACCTCTTTTTTCCAACTTTGGTGGACGTACTTCATTTGGCGGTCAAATTATTACAGTTAAATGCTTTGAAGATAATGGCATTCTGTATGATTTGCTGGAAGAAGACGGTAATGGTCGCATATTACTGGTTGATGGTGGCGGATCAGTCCGTAAGGCACTGATTGATGCTGAACTTGCAGAACTAGCGTTTAATAATAACTGGGAAGGTATTGTCGTCTACGGTGCAGTGCGTCAAGTCGATGCATTGATGGAACTAGACCTTGGTATCCAAGCTGTTGCTGCTGTCCCTGCTGGCTGCCCTGACGAAGGCGTCGGCGAAAGTGATATTCGAGTCAATTTTGGTAGTGTGACTTTCTTCTCTGGCGATTATCTGTACGCAGATAACACCGGTATGATTTTATCCGAAGAGCCACTTACTGCTCCCAACAGTGAAATTGACGAATTCGAAGATCCTATCAACGCATAATACGCATAGTCCCCTCAATAAATTCAATAAATAAGGGCAGATAGAATTCACTATCTGCCCTTATTTTTACAATTCAAAATACAAGCAGCCGGTAAACAAAGATAGCGGGCGGAACAGACAAAAGTCTGTAACTCAGGTTGCTGAACGCAACCAACACTCCTGTAAATCAAAGTATGACGAGTAAATTAAACTTCTTCCATCTTACCTAACAAAGTGCGCAGGCGTTCTTGCCACACTTGTTGTTCTTGTTTGTATTGCTCATTTTCACGCACCAGTAACTCAGTACCTGATTTTGCATTCTCTAATTCTTGGTTCAATGAACCATTTTTACTTTTCAATTCATCGATTTCCATCTGCAATAGTGTGATGGTGTCGATCGCTTGTTGAACTTTTGACTCTAGTTTTTCAAATACTTCAAATGACATGTTTTTAATCTCCCATATAAGCTTTTAACAGATTGTAAGTAGCATGATCCCCTGTGTCCAGTTCCTTACGTCTGATTCTATAGATTAGTGATTTAAAAACACTGGTCGGATCACATTGTAAAGGTCGATTACATCACTATTTATGGTTGTTTTCTTTCGCTTTAGTGATGTAACACACATTTTTCAATTTCGATATTTCTCGTTTATGTTCATTAACGATAAATTTACAGTATGGGTTTTCAATTAGAAAATCTTAACTCAGAAAAACATTACAATAATTTTAATTTCATTTTCAATTTTCGTAGGATAGAACATATGAGCCAAATGACCACGACTACCCTCACAGGTCAGTGCATTTCGGAATTCTTAGGTACTGCACTGCTAGTATTTTTCGGATTAGGCTGCGTTGCCGCAGTTAGAATTGCAGGGGCGCAGCTCGGCCTCTGGGAAATTAGTGTTATTTGGGGCTTTGGAGTTGCCCTAGCCGTTTACCTTACCGCCGCGACTTCCGGTGCTCACTTAAACCCGGCTGTCACCCTTGCTTTATGGCTATTTGCCTGCTTTGATAAACGCAAGGTTATTCCTTACATTATTGCACAAATGCTAGGTGGTTTCTGCGCCGCAGCACTGGTTTATGCGATGTACTCACCTGTGTTCTTTGATTATGATCAGGTACACCATATTATTCGTGGTACACAAGAAAGCTTGTTTACAGCAGGGGTATTCTCAACCTATCCAGCAGCACAAATTAGTGAGCTCCACGCATTCTTCATTGAGGTTGTCATTGCTGCTATTTTAGTTTGTCTGATTTTAGGTCTGACCGATGATGGTAATGGTGTTCCTCGTGGCCCATTAGCACCTTTATTAATTGGTATTTTAATCGCTGTTATTGGCGGTTCATTTGGCCCACTAACCGGATTCGCACTTAACCCTGCTCGTGACTTTGGCCCTAAAGTTGTCGCTTACCTTGCAGGATGGGGTGATATTGCACTAACTGGTGGACGAGAAATTCCTTACTTCCTGATACCGCTGACCGCTCCAATTGTTGGTGGACTGTTAGGCGCATTTGGATACCGCAAATTAATTGGCCGTCACTTACCTTGCATGGTTTGTGAATCAGAGATTGAAGAAAAAAAACCATTAACTAAAAACGTATAATTATTACGGGAACAGGTTTAAATTATGACAACAGAAACTAATATCGTTAAAAAATATATTGTCGCTCTTGATCAAGGAACAACCAGTTCACGAGCTGTCGTACTTGATCACGAAGCCAATATTATTAGTATCTCTCAACGTGAGTTTACTCAAATTTATCCTAAGCCAGGCTGGGTCGAACATGACCCAATGGAAATTTGGGCATCACAAAGCTCAACACTCGTTGAAGTGCTTGCTAAAGCAGATATTCGTACTGATGAAGTCGCAGGTATCGGGATCACCAACCAACGTGAAACCACCATCGTATGGGAAAAAGAAACAGGTAAACCTGTTTATAATGCTATTGTATGGCAATGCCGTCGTACCGCTGATTTTTGTACTCATTTAAAACAAAATGATAAAGATTTAGAAGAGTATATTCGCCAAAATACAGGATTGGTTGTTGACCCTTATTTCTCTGGCACCAAAATTAAGTGGATTCTCGACAACGTAGAAGGCGCAAGAGAGCGTGCAGAGAAAGGCGAACTACTGTTTGGTACAGTTGACACTTGGTTAGTCTGGAAAATGACGCAAGGACGTGTTCACGTTACCGATTTCACTAACGCATCTCGTACTATGTTATTCAATATCCGCAATTTGGAATGGGATGACAAGATCTTAAAAGCACTGAATATTCCACGCGCTATGTTACCAGAAGTTCGTCCATCATCTGAAGTTTATGGACAAACAAATATCGGAGGTAAAGGCGGCACACGTATCCCAATTTCAGGTATTGCTGGTGACCAACAAGCCGCATTGTATGGTCAGCTCTGTGTGAAACCAGGGATGGCTAAAAATACCTATGGTACTGGCTGTTTCTTACTGATGAACACAGGAGAAACCGCTGTACGCTCTAATCATGGCCTTCTCACCACAATAGCTTGCGGTCCTCGAGGCGAAGTAAATTATGCCCTTGAAGGTGCTGTATTCGTGGGCGGTGCATCAATTCAATGGTTGCGTGATGAGCTCAAACTTATCGATGAAGCCACCGACTCTGAATATTTTGCAACTAAAGTAAAAGATAGTAATGGTGTTTATGTCGTACCTGCATTCACAGGTTTAGGTGCACCTTATTGGGACCCATATGCCCGTGGCGCAATTTTCGGATTAAGTCGTGGGGCTAACCGCAATCATATTATTCGTGCCACCCTTGAATCTATCGCTTATCAAACTCGCGATGTGCTAGATGCTATGCAAGCAGATGCAGGTGAACGATTAAAAGCATTGCGTGTTGATGGTGGTGCAGTTGCTAATAACTTCTTAATGCAATTCCAAGCTGATATTTTAGGCACAACGGTAGAACGTCCTGAAGTCCGTGAAAGTACGGCCTTAGGCGCAGCTTATCTTGCAGGTTTAGCTGTTGGTTTTTGGAGCAGCTTGGATGAACTGCAAAGCAAGGCAACTATTGAGCGTGAGTTTAAGCCAGGCATTGAAACTATAGAGCGCAATGTCAAGTATGAAGGTTGGAAAAAAGCTGTTGCTCGAGCGCAAGAATGGGAAGATCGCGCTTAAATATTTTTTAAGCTAATCACTCTAAGGCCATATAATTTATATGGCCTTTTATTATTCACGATAGGATTAATTGTTTCTCCTAGTAAATCACCTGACAACTAATTATTTAATAAATGTAATCATAGCTATTAGTATAATAATAAATTAGACGTTTCATTATAAGTAATTAAAATATCCATATAGTTCTATCTCATGTCACTCATATTAATAAACACAAAGAGAAATAGGTTATGGATAACCCAAGCTTCCCCTCATCTGTTCAATGGAATAAAGAACAAAAATTTGGTTTACAGGTTCAAGTTTATGATATGACAAGCCTTGACCAAACGACTCCCGTTATTAGACAAGTCATCGCTGTTTCTGACTTAACCGATAATGCCGCATTATTAAAAACAAGAACAACACAAAGTAAATGGGTATATGAAGGTATAATTACCATTCCCAAGAATGGAAAGTATTCCTTTATGATTGATAAACACAGCAGTGATTTATCTATTGAGATCAATCATAAAAAAATAAAATTAAGCACAGAGGAAATCACTAATGGCCTCTATTTTAATAATCTTAATGCCGGTGAACAGTATCCCATTAAATTTACAACAATTACCGATGGCTCAGTACCTCAATTTCGCTTTTATTGGGATACGGAGAATGGTTATGAGTATATTCCTGAGAACTTAATTCACCCTCCTACTCGGCATTCACATAATACCAAGGTACAAGAAATCATTACTAATGAAGTGAAACAGAATAACTTGCAGCTTGGTTACTACAAAAAAGGAAGGGGTCGTATCGCCGTACTCCGTCATAACTCCACACTCATCAACGCTTTAATTAAAGAGGACCCAACAAGATCAGAAACAGGTAATACCGCTTTTCACCTACTCAGTTGGTTAGCAGATAAACAGCGTATACCCGGTGGAAACCAAAAAATTCATCTACTCAGTGCTGTCAGTATTGACGAGCTTTCAGGATTTCAATTCAAATCTAAACATGGACTTTTTGTCGACAGCTTTAATTCACCACATGATTGGCTAGAAGGTGACTCTAGAGCCGCTAATCAAATGGCTGACCCATTGCTACCTAGCGGACAGTGGTATCGACACTATGAAATTGTCATCCTACCTTCAAATGCAAATGACAAACAAGTTAAGCTCGCGCGTCATTATATGGCGCTCACGGGTGGAGGTGTTTTGATTCATCATAATGACGATATATCATCTAGCAAAGCTATACAGGAGCTTATCCAAGAAATTCAACCAACGCAATATGAGCAAGAACAAGCCACTAGCCCAACTGCCGCTCACAGTAAACATGGATTACACTTAACAATTAATGAATTAAACCCACTGACTAACACAACAACACCTGTTTTTAAAACGGTTATTCCTGCAAACTCATTACAAAATAACGCTCACCTTTTATTATCTCCACGTAAAACACCTACTCAATGGGTTTATGATGGGACTATAACTGCACCACGTGATGGTTTCCTAATACTTGCATTAGAAAAATACAGCCCCGGTTTACTACAGTCATATAAAGTTAATCATCAAGACGCATCTATTGATAAAAACCAACAATTAAATACTCTCAAGTTAAATAACCTTCAGGCTAATAAAAAGTACCCTATTCAAATAATCATTACCAATAACGGAGACATTCCCAAATTCCAACTTATGTGGGATATTAACGGTAATACAGAGCAACTATCCAGCCAAGCACTTCACCACCATTTAACAGAAGTACCGTATCAAAAAGAGCGCATTCCTATTATTACTGAACCTTCTATTCCTGAGGTTAGCTATCAGAAAGTTATTTCATTACCCTCGCCTGCAATTAGCTCTCTTCATTTAACTGAAGACATGGTAACTCAAGCCGAATATTTTTCATTATCTCTACAAATAGATAGCCATTCGAAACCATTTATATTAAATGATATTAGACTTTCGCCTCACAACTCATGGCAATCATTAGTCAGTGAAATAGAAAATAAAGTTAATCAAGAAATTGAGCCTTTATTCAACACGCATATTTCAGCTAAATTTAAAGATAATAACATCACGATTCAAGGAGATAATTTATCTATCCTTCAACTGCAACTCAAAAAAAATAAAGCAATAAATTATGTACAAATAAAATCAGAATATTATAAAAAACATAAGTTCAAATCAATAAAAGAACATGGATATACCAAACATATTATTCATCTAAAACCTGAAAACTTAAATGAAATTACTCATTTTTCACTGGTATTAAAAGGCCAAGAAACAGAACAAGTACAATTTATCAAAACAGAATTGAGGTCACCTCACCTACGTGAAACACTCCCTGAGCAATTTGTCGAACGCTTACAAAATTATCTACAGTCACATGCACAAAGTAGTTCATTAGTAGTGAGTTATCATCATGGTAAGAAAGAGGAAGATCAAAAATTATACATCAAGGATCCCCTAAATAGGACTATCGAAGATCTTAATTTTGGCATTCAGCATCAAACCCTGCCATTTGTCATAGCAAATAATACAGGAGCAGAGACAAATAAGCTCACAGTAGGCGCTGTCACCGATAAGTTACCATCGCATAAGGATATTATTGAATATCGGCTACTCGAAGCGCCGAAATTTGGTATTGTTACACTCAATAACCGAACAGGAGAGTGGCAATATCAACCCAAAAGTGATGAGTCATTTTCTGGTGATGATCAATTCGACTTTGTTGCGATAACAGAAAATGGTCAAGAATCTGCGCCAATGTCAATTCACATTCAATCTGACCGCCCGCCAATTGTAAGCTACCCCGGTAAACGAGTATTCACCATTCCAGATCCAATTTATCATGAACCAGCAAAGCGAAATTACAGTGTTCCTGATGATATGAAAATTCAAACAATTCAACTTGCTCAAACTCATTTACAAAGCCCTGATACACCTTATTTTATACTAACAGCTAACCGATGGGCCTTATTAAAGGTAGACATTACTAGCCAATCCGCTGCAAGCGCACCTAATTTAACCGCTATTGTAATCGACAAAAATGATATGGAACTTGGCCGAATTCGCTTAACAGGTCCAGACAAACTGCCACAGAAATTACCTTCCATACCAAATATACCCTCAGTGGAAAGTAAAGAGGTTCATAAACATAGTTATACTGCACCATTGAAAGGTCACTGGGTACAACCCGATATTCGCATTCAACTAATAGCTGGTGATACACCAATAACTATGCCTTATACTGATAACAATGGTTTTTTTAAACCTAAAATCAGTGTCAGCAATGAAATGACTTCTCGTATTACTCACCATAGCCTATACCAACAAGGTCACGGTGTTTACGCTTATTCCCCACTCAGTTGGGGCATAGAAGCCGCAGCAAAATTACCAGCAACTAAATTCACGCTGTATAGTTACCCAACGATTTCGCAAACGATGCCACTTGACCCTGCTATCACTCATCATTCAGCCCTGTTCATGCCAGCCTATGATAGGGTTAATGGATTTTATAATAATAGCACTGAACAGATCTCTTGGGGTTTTCACCGAAGCCATCAGAGCATCGGTGTCAATGGCCTTGATAGTGACTTTAATTACTATGCACTGACTCCGACAAATACCATTAACTTACTAGGCCTAGCTTGGAAGAATCAAGGTGCTGGTATTGCTCGTTCAGATGTAATGTGGCATGAGTTGTACGGGCACGGGTTTGGTTTGAACCATACCATTAACACTGATAACACTGATAACACTGAATTTTTTTATCCATTTGATGGTAAAACAAATGGCCAAAATATTGGCTATGATCAGCAAACTCAATCCTATATTACCTATCGATATACTGAGCCGCACAGCAAGGAAAGCAAGGAGGTCATGCCAGCTTTATATCCTTTCTTACAGAATCAAGGATATGACCATTTTAATGCCTTTACTCCACACTCTGATTTTTTTACTCAGCGCATTCAACAATTTTTAAGAAAAAAACTACGTTGGCAGCCTAACAACATTATCGATCACGATATTGAAGATAATAATTTTGCTGGAGAAGGTTATTATCAAAACTGGTCAGAAAAAGAACAAAAGTGGGTTACCCTTACTCTTGATAATTTTTCTAGCTTTTATCCTAATACACGGCATTATGAGCTCGCTCATCAACGAGATGTCCCTGTTTATTGGATACAAGCATTGATTATAACAACCCCTGATAATCAACCTCACCCTTACAGCACAATCCAACCATTACGCACAATTGGCAACCTACCAGCTAAATATCACAACCTGAAAACAGGCGAAGGCCGCCCATATCATCACCATACACCCTATGCCTTGACCGTCACATACGCCACAAAGCAAGGTTTACTGACAGAAAGTTTGCAAGCGATCCCATATATAGAAACGATTAATTTAAATATTCCAGATAAAGGAGAACTCGTAAAAATCGAAATTGCCAGAATTAATAAAAATAAACAAATTGGTGAATCAATTTATACTTATAAGAATTCAAATTCCCTAGCAAACCGCCTCTTTAGCAAATGGAAGAGCAATTCATCTCTAGAACAATTAGTTCTCGATAACTATTGGAGTGGCAGTCAGTTATTTTGGTCTGCTACCGCCACTGATTTAATTGATTTGAAAACAGGAAAAATAAACCTACACCGGCTCACTGAAGATAGTGCAATCTGTGCTGCTTGGATTGAAAATGGGCAACGACATCAACAATATTTTTCATTACACGACCCGTTAGGTGAATTTACCCAAGTCCGAACTACGCAGATATTTTTACCAATCAATCATACGAACTTACTGGAAAACAATAATATAGTACCTCAGGATTACTATACTGAATCAAATGTTCCATTACTTTCGGATGTACACATTAATCAAACTATTGATATCACAGCATTACAATTACCTGAAAATATCTGTAATTATTGGGTCACTCTTACGGTGGAAGATAAACAAGGAAAACAACAAGAACAGAACCCTTTAGAACAATGGCAGATCACACGAAAAGGCAATAAGCTATCCATTATTGGTACTATAGACAGTACACCTGCACTAAAAATAAATAAAATAAAGATTTATATTGATGAACACTTACAAGATAGAGTTGAACCATTCTCCATCACACTCTCTCAAAATTATACGTCAATAATCAGTGAAAACATGGAATTCTTAGACTATAACCATCCCGTCGTTTTCAACAAAATTGAAAATCAGCCGGAGTTATTTAGCACAATGGATAAAACCGATAGTCAAACTATAATGGGCAATAAAGTGTATATGCCAATAGCATCATCGGCGGTCTCTTCTCCACTTCTAATAGTATAAAAGTCATCAGGCGGTAACCATACCGCCTGTATTTAAAAACTAAACTGTACTTTCGGTTTGGTTCATTTTATGAGCCAAAGGCAACCAACACAGTAACACCATGATTGACATCAAAAACATTAATAAGCCTAAGCTAAATTGGCCATTTTGTGGCATATGGGATGAAATCCATGTTGCTATACCTGAGCCCACATTTTGCAAACCACCGACTAAAGCACCTGCCGCCCCAGCAAGATAAGGGAAAGGCTCCATTGCGCCAGTAGTCGCAAGCGGAAATAGCATACCCGCACCAAAGAAAAAGATGGCGGCAGGTATTAGCAATGTCCAAGTGTTCATCACACCGAACCAGCTTGGTATCCACATTAATATGCCAGCTAATAAGCAAATAATAACGGAATGCCACATTAGTGAATAAAAGCTTTTACCTTCACGTCCTGCATACCAAGCACCAAAAAAGGCAGCTGGAATTGGTAAAATAAATAAAATACTCACAGTAATACTGCTAAGCCCTAAAACGCCGCCCATTAAAACACCGCTACTGGCTTCAAAAACTGCAATTCCGGCTAATGCACCAATTAACATCGCTAAATAGGACAAAAATGGACCATTAGAAAGCAACTGAACATATGACGCGACCATTTTACGTTTTTCAGGGGAAACTGGGCGCGTTTCTGGTAACCAGTGATACATACTTAATAGCACTGATGCACCTAAGATAAACAGGAAAATATAGCAAGCATGCCATCCCCAAAAATGCGCCAATATTCCACCAAACATAGGGGCTAATAACGGACTGACCAGTATGCCCATATTTAATAAGCTATTGGCATAACGCAATGCAGTACCTTTATACAGGTCACGAGGCATGGTTCTTGCCATAACGCCAGCCACTCCCGTACCTAGCCCTTGTAAACCACTGGCAATAGTCAACACCTCAAGTGTTGGTGAGAAAACTGCGATAACTGTTGATAACAGAAAAATGGTCAATCCTGCTAAAATTACGGGTTTGCGACCAATCTGATCTGAAAGTGGCCCATATAATAGCTGTGAAAAGCCATAAGAAAATAAATACGCAGCCATAACTTGCTGCACAGCACCCGAAGGTTCATTAAAATAAACTGCTATCTCAGCTATAACAGGGACATAAATAGTTTGAGTCATCTGCCCGACAGCAGCTAAAGCAATTAGCATCAACAACAGATTAAAATGTTCCAGTTTTCTCATTTTCTTCTCAAAAAAATAGTCAATTCTATGCACACACAAGCTCTGCATTATTAAAATTTAATAACACAGGGCGGAGTTTAAAAATTAAATACTGAATAATAAATTCTTGTTTCAAAGTTGGCATAAAAAGCAATGAAACATAAACCTTGTTCTAATGTGACTAAGATAACAAAAAATAATATTTTTTCGAGCCAGTACATCATTTTAGTTTATCTATGAATGGCAGCCATATTCGCCGCTTATGTCAACATAAGTGTACATTGACATTGCCAACTCTCTATTTCTAAGAATAAATCACTGAACCACATTATCGATAAGAACAAATAATGATCTGTTCTAGTATTAAATCCTAATAAACACATCGCTATAGAAATAACAAAAGGTACATATTTATGGCTAATTGGGTTACTGGAAATGTTGTAGAAGCAAAGTTTTGGACAGAATCATTATTTAGTTTGGTGATCAATGCACCAATTAAACCGTTTACTGCAGGACAATATGCCAAGCTCGCACTTGAAATTGATGGAGAACGTATTCAGCGTGCATATTCTTACGTCAATGCACCGAGTGATAATCAACTCGAGTTCTATTTTGTTATTGTTCCCAATGGAAAATTGAGTCCAAAACTTGCACAACTACAACCTGGTGACGAATTACAAATAACCGATGAAGCAACAGGATTTTTTGTCTTAGATGAAATACCTGAATGTCAAAACCTCTGGATGCTATCTACAGGGACGGCAATCGGGCCATTTCTTTCGATATTACAAGAAGGCAAAGGACTAGAACGTTTTAAAAACATAGTGTTACTTCATGCAGTTCGCTACCACAGAGATCTTAGCTATTTGCCACTGATGAAGAAGCTAGAACAGCAATATCAAGGGAAACTGCAAATCGTCACCGTTGTCAGTCGTGAACATGCCGAAGGCTCATTACAGGGTCGAGTGCCTGCATTAATCGAAAATCATGCGCTTGAAGAGGCTGTCGGTATACCACTAAGTCCTGATACCTGCCATGTGATGTTGTGTGGTAATCCTGAAATGGTACGAGATACGCGCGATATGCTGAAAAATAGCCATGGAATGGTTAAACATTTACGCCGCAAACCAGGTCATATTTCTAGCGAGCAATATTGGTAAACTTTAAAACTCAAAATAATAATATGATTTTACCGCTTCTTTACCTGTTTTAAATACTTCAAACTGAGGAAGCGGATATTTTATCTAAAATATGGGCAGTGACTCGTACAACCTTAAAATGAAAAAAACCAATAATGATGTCATTGCACCTAATCCTGATACAATAAGAGCATCCAAAGAATGAGTGAAAAAAAATGACGCAGCCGATATTTCGTTCAATTCAAATTATCATCACTATTTATGCACTTAGTTTGTCCCAAACGGCATTAGCCCAAAAAGTTCCCACCTTACCGGACACTGACTTTGAAGTGGCTTATTTAGCACCTGATGCGCCTTCATTTGATCTCACAATCCCTCAGCTGCGTACTCAGTTTAATCAACATAATCCAGATTTGTATCTACATGAATATAAAGTAATTGCGAGTCAGGATATTTCAGCACCCTATATTCGTGCAGCATCCCGTATTAACCAACAAATATATTCATCTGCTGTTTTAGAGCGGGGTAGTGAAAAAATAAAGAGCCTACAAATCACCCTGCTCCCAAGCTCTAACGAAAAAGAAGCCCAAAAAAGCCAGCAGCTGATGGAACGCTATATTATTGCCTTTATTAATCAATTTGATCCTAATGCTTCTTTGGATAAAGCACCTGAATTAACCTCAGCCTTAACTAAATTCATGACCGATAAAAACCCAAATCGAGCTGAAGAAGCCAGATTGGGCACTTTGCGCTATATTTTAGTAAAAAGTGATAATAATGTGCTTACTTTTGCTGTTGAACCGATTAAGCTAGAGCAACAAGCACCCTAAACTGATAATGATCACAATGCTTAGGGCATGCATGATGAAAAGCAAAGCTATTCCTAAGTATTGTTTTTATAATGCCTTTAATTATCTTACTTAGAAATATCTGATTACTATCATTATCTAACAATCAGATATCTTAAATAAGTTAGGATATGCAGTGATGGTGAAAAAATTTGTCTTATTATGCGAAAAACAACAACTGCATAATATATAACTTACTGATTAATCATTTAAATCTCAGGTTGGAGGAAACAACATGCGACATCCTTTAGTAATGGGTAACTGGAAACTAAACGGCAGCACCCAAATGGTCATTGATCTAATCGCAGGCCTGCGTAAAGAGCTTAGCAGTGTTGATGGTTGTGATGTAGCAATTGCACCACCAACTATCTACTTAAACCAAGCAAAACACGCCGTTGCTGGTAGCCGTATTGCATTAGGTGCACAAAACGTAGATGTAAACTTATCAGGCGCATTTACTGGCGAAACGTCAGCTGAAATGCTTAAAGATATTGGTGCTAAATATATCATTATTGGTCACTCCGAACGCCGTACCTACCATAATGAAAGCGATGAATTCGTTGCTAAAAAATTCGCGGTATTAAAAGAACAAGGTTTGATTCCTGTGCTGTGTATCGGTGAAACTGAAGCTGAAAACGAAGCAGGCAAAACTGAAGAAGTTTGTTCTCGCCAAATCGATGCTGTCCTAAATTTATTAGGTGCTGAAGCATTCCAAGGTGCAGTTATCGCTTATGAACCAATCTGGGCTATCGGTACAGGTAAATCAGCGACCCCAGCACAAGCTCAAGCTATCCATAAATTTATTCGTACTCATATTGCGAAAAAAGATGCGGCAGTTGCAGAACAAGTCATCATTCAATATGGTGGTTCAGTTAATGCAAGCAACGCTGCTGAGCTATTCACCCAGCCTGATATCGATGGCGCTTTAGTCGGTGGCGCATCACTGAAAGCAGATGCTTTCGCCGTGATTGTCAAAGCAGCCGCTGAAGCAAAAAAAGCAAAATAATTGCTTAGATAACACGCATCAACAATTAGCCGTCAGTCATGGCGGTTAATTGTTTAATTAATACCATTAAAAACCAACCTAATTATTATCTATTTCAATCTAATATTAAGTAAAATCAAATAATTAAAATAAAAAACAGTCAAAGATACTCATAAATAAAATACCAATCCTTATCACAAAAATGAAAATAATTAGATGTAAATTATTCTCTATTCTTATCCTCTATTCCTAGCAAAATTTAATTTTAATTCACCAATATAGTTGTTTTTAATTTCTATCATTCCCTAAATTATTCCTGTTCTACCTATAGCCAAGAATTGTGGACATCATTTAAGGCTTAGCATTAAATCGATGTTGAAAACATTCAACACAGACAACCTTTAATAACAATCAATGATGATTATGAAATATATAAAGAGTCTAATTTTAGCTATCATTACCCTCTTTCCCCCCATCACTCTCTCTCAATTGAATAACGATTTTTGGCGAATAAACACCGATACCTATATCGAGATTGAAGAATATCAAGGACAACGAGACGCCTTTAAGAATAAAGTTTTCGATAAAGTCAGTATGATTGGTGAGTTAAACCTTAGAAATCCTGAATCTAATTGGCGATTCGCACTTGAACACCGAGAGTCCCTTAGAAATTACGGCCGCAATTTTTCAATGTCTCGAGGATCTTATATTCGTAACCGTACACAATTCGGTAGCACATATCAATTAGCCCAAAATGAGACGTCACAACTTAGTCTCAATTTCACTTATCGAAAAGAATCTAATGATTCCGCCCCAAATACCTTAGCTCATTCCTCTCATAGCTTATATTGGTTGATGCCAGCAGCAAGTTATCAGTTTAATGAAAAATGGTCTTTGGATTTTTGGACTGCTTTTTATTATTACAGTAATTATCACCGTTCAAATAATCACGAATGGGAAGCCCAATATAGTATTGTTTATCAATACGCTCCTAAAATAAGAGGAATACTCTCGTTATACCATGACCGAGTTTGGGCGAGCGGTTTCACAAATACTTTTTCACAAGACCAAATTCGCGGCGAACTTCCAATTACCATTAATCAAAATTGGCGTATTTTTCCTTATTTTCGCTACTACTTAAGCGAGCATGCCTATAACAGTGCGCAAGTTCTCACTCAAAAAATCAAAAAGGGTTATCGATTAGGTGCAAAAATCGAATACAACATCACGCCTAAATTAATACTATGGAGCGGTTTTGCCATTGAACCCACAAATTGGCAATATGCTAAATATAATAAAATAACCTCAGGAAATAATAATAAACAAACCTATTACCTCAGCCAACTCGGTGTGCAATATCAATGGCAATAAATAAATGATTTATCATTTTCTTAATTTAAGATAAAAAACAAGTCACATGGCCACTAAATGTGACTTTCGTATTTATCACTATTTTCATCTGTTTTATATGACACAAAAATTACTCTTAGTTATTTCAGCAGTATAAAAACAAAAATTTAATCCTTTAATTAGACGAATAATTTATTCAACTATTTATTCAGCGGAGATCACATAACAAGATAATTCCAAAGTGAAATTATTCCATATATAAATCAATTATTCACTTATATAATTATCATATAAATCAATTAAATAATTAAGGCATCATAATTCATCAGACTAGGTTCTATTCTTATAAATCTCAATTTGAGAATAACTTTAACTGTGATTTATCTCACATCATAAATAAGAGCGGCTACTTATTATCCATCGAAAAATAACTAAGGAATAATAAAATGAAAAAACTCGCCTTACTTTCTGCCTGTATTTTTAGTGCGATGTCGATAGCAGAACCGATGACGCAAGCACAGTTGGATGATTTATGGAAAGATAAACAAAAATCAGCTGAAGAAATTGTGAAAAACATGTCTGAGGCTGAAAAAATTGGCCAACTATTCATGTTAGATTTCAGATATTGGAATAAAGATAAGAATGGTGAACCCGTACCATTCCTAGCAATGAATGATGAAGTATCTAATGTTATCAATCAGTACCATTTAGGATCAGTAATCCTATTTCGTGAAAATCTGATTGATACGCCACAGACGGTCGATTTAATCAATAAGCTCCAATCTTCTCGTAGTAACCTTCCGTTATTCATTGGTACTGACCAAGAAGGGGGCTATGTCACACGCCTTCGCGTTGGAACTGAAATGCCCGGTAATATGGCGCTAGGCGCAACACGTAACCCCGCACTGGCAGAGTTAACCGGTATGATCCACGGATACGAACTTTCAAGTCTAGGCTTCAATATCAACTTCGGCCCAGTTGTTGATGTAAATAACAACCAAAATAATCCTGTTATTGGCGTGCGTTCATATTCCGATAACAAATCTTTAGTGGAACAGCTATCAGTCAATTACATCAAAGGTATTCATAAATACAATTTATTGACGTCATTAAAACATTTCCCAGGACATGGAAATGTCTCTTCCGACTCACATGTTGACTTACCGGTTGTCAATTCCGATGCAAAAACCTGGCGTTCAACCGAGTTGCCACCATTTAAATATGCTTTGGCCCATGGTGCTGATGCGGTCATGACTGCGCATATTATTGTTCCAGCCCTTGATAACCATAAAATCAAAACACTTACCGGTAAAGAAGTTGGCACGCCCGCCACGCTTTCAAAACCTATTTTGCATGATATTTTACGCGAAGAACTCAAATACGATGGTTTGATTGTTACCGATGCCATGGATATGGGTGCCATTGCCGATAATTTTGATATGAACTGGGCTGTCGAAACCTCTTTGCTTGCTGGCTCTGATATTGTCCTTATGCCAATAAAAATGTGGGATAGCGCAGCGGTAACACGCCTTGATAACATGTATCGCCACCTAGAAGAACAAGCTGAAAAAAATCCTGAGCTGAAAAAACGCATTGATGAATCGGCAAAACGAGTGGTATTGAAAAAACTTCAGCAAGAAATTACGGCTCAGCCTATTGATTTAAATACCGCACAACAAGTTGTTGCCTCAAAAAGTCATAAAGATCTCGAAAATATGGTTTCGGAGCAAGCGGTTACACTGATTAAAAATGAAAAAGTACTGCCTTACCAATTGAAATCACAAAATAATATTTTAGTTATTTCAGATGAAAGCCCACGTAATACATTAATTCAGAAACATCTAAACGATATTGCTAACGAAACTAACGTCAATATTCAAAGTAGTGAACTCGTTGTAAAACTGAACGAAAACACGCTGACTAAAAGTGATGTAAAAAAATTAGTCAAAGACCAAGATTTAATCCTACTGACGACTTATAACCTCAAAGATACACCCGCAAATGCGCAACTCATTATTGACGAAGCGAATGCAAGTAAAACACCATTAGTGGTTATTTCATCACGCAATCCGTATGACATTGCTTATTTGAACGACGTAAAAGCCAATATTGCCATCTATGGTATTACAGGTTTTGATGTCACGAATAACAACCGTAACTCACTGGAAACTAATATTCGCAGTGGCTTACGCACTTTATTTGCTGATAACAATGCACAACCACTCAATCCACCAAAAGGATTGCTTCCGGTTAACATCAAAAACCCTAAAGGCGACAAAATATTGTTCCCTTATGGCCACGGTGAAACATACAACACCGCCCAGTAATTCTTCAACGCTCTACATTAATAATACGTACTCATAAAAATAAGCATTAATCAGCCTTTATACCTCAACCGGTATAAAGGACTGGTTCTGACATCCTTAAAAAAGGTGTCTCATAAAAATAAATGTATATAAGTAATTAAAATTAAAGGGTTATTATGAAAACTTCACTGAATGGTTTACTTTTCCTCACTGCTACTGGGCTTGCGACATCTGCTTTTGCTGCGGACCAAGTCAATAACGACTACTGGCGTATTTCGTCTAACGTCTATATGGAATTAGAAAAATTCGAAGGCCACCACAACTCTAAAGATCGTAAGGTTTATGATAAAACTACCATGATTGGACAACTATTTTTATCCAATCCTGAATCTAAATGGAGTTTTTTCCTTGAACATAAAGAATCATTAAGAAGCTACAACCATAATTTTTCAACGTCGAAAGATTCATTTATTCGTAACCGTACCCAAATTGGGGCAACGCGCAAAATGTATTCAAGTGACCTTGGGCAATTTAATCTTAACGTGACTTACCGTAAAGAATCCAATGACTCTGCACCTGGAACACAAGCGCGTCCATCAAATACACTCTTTTGGCTAATGCCTAGCGGTACTTATAATTTTAATGATAAATGGGCCTTTAACTTCTGGGATGCATTCTATCATTATGACAATTTTCATGCCGCAAACAGCTACGAATGGGAATCTGAGCACGGTATAGTGTATAAAGTAAATGATTCAGCAACAGCTAAATTATATATGTATACCGACTGGACTTGGGATAAAGACTTTAATAAGACGTGGGAACAAAACCAAATTCGTGGTTACTTTCCAATTACCCTCAATCAAGATTGGAGTGTAATGCCTTATTTCCGCTACTACTTAAATGAGCATAACTACGACAGTAATCAACGCACAACACAAAAAGTAAAAGACGGTTACCGCGTAGGAACTCAAGTATTCTATAACCTAACACCAAAACTCACACTGTGGGGCGGATTTGCGGTTGAGCCAAGTACCTGGGAAAATCCAAAAAATGCAGGTATCACGTCTGGTAGCAATAACCGTCAAACTTTCTATCTCGGACAGTTAGGTGTGAAATACACTTGGCAATAAAAAATAATTATGCCACGGCCTAATTTAAAGTAATCACGAAGTCACACTACAGTTTGTATAGTCTGGTGTGACTTTTATATTTATTAGATTTTAAAAATAACATGACTAAATTGTAATAGAGCTGTCAGGCTATTTTATAAATCCTTTTATAGAATAAATGTAAATCGAATGCATTATCAAACAGTTATTATAAAAGGACATATCAAAATGAATTTTAAAAAACATCTACTCTCTGCCATTATATTATCAGCCGTTACTGTTCCCACTATCGCCCTAGCAGCAGATAGCTTAAGCGTTCACATATTAAACCAACAAACAGGGAAACCAGCCCCCGGTGTTGAAGTTACGTTAGAACAGAAACAAGCTAATAATTGGAAAATTCTAAATTCTGAAAAAACAGATCAAGATGGCCGAGTAAAAAAATTATGGCCTGATAATACAAAAACTGAAATCGGCGATTATAGAGTCACGTTCAAAACAGGAAAATATTTTGCTGACAATAATCAAAGTAGCTTTTTCCCAGAAATTCCAGTTGAATTTAATATTAGCGATCCTGAGCAGCACTACCATATTCCATTATTACTAAGCCAATATGGATATTCGACTTATCGTGGTAGTTAATCTCATTTTAAAAACAAAGCCGTTCTTCGACTGCCCCTCGTTGGCGGGGAGCGGTTCAAGCATCTAACTATCCAACCAACAAATACTCTAAACAAAACTCAGTAATACTCTAAATAATTCGAATTACAGCTAGGCGGCTAGTGAGCTAACCTTTAGGAGCATACATAAGTATGTGACTAAAGTTAGCGAATGAAGCCAACAACGCTGTAACTCGAAGTATGACGAGTATTCGAGATTAACGACGAATAATATCGTCAAACACCCCCCCATTCGCAAAATGGGTTTTCTGGGCTTCTGTCCAACCACCAAAGTTTTTATCAATAGTCAGCAATGCTAGCTGTGGAAATTGATGTTGATACTTTGCCGCAATGGCTGGATTACGCGGTCGATAAAAGTTTTTAGCCGCAATTTCTTGCCCGTCTGCTGAATATAAGTATTTAAGATAAGCTTTTGCGACCTCTCGGTGATCACGTTTATCGACCGTTTTATCCACTATTGCTACTGATGGCTCCGCTAAAATTGAAATACTTGGAGTCACAATTTCAAATTCATCTTTCGTATCTAACTGACTCGTTGCTAACAACGCTTCATTTTCCCAAGCAATTAATACATCGCCGATACCACGCTCAACAAAACTATTCGTCGCACCACGAGCTCCTGAGTCGAGAACTTCCACATTTTGATAAAGCTCTTTTACAAACTGTTTTGTTTTTTCAGTGTCTTGGTTATTTTTATCTAATGCATAACCCCAAGCGGCTAAATAATTCCAACGTGCACCCCCTGATGTTTTCGGATTTGGCGTCACGACAGAAACATCTTTACGAATTAAATCATCCCAATCGCGGATATTTTTAGGGTTACCTTTACGTACTAGAAATACAATTGTTGAAGTGTAAGGTGCTGAATTATCGCTTAACTTACTTCTCCAATCTCGTTCTATTCGGCCACTCTTAGCGATAGCATCTACGTCATAAGCTAATGCTAATGTGACCACATCCGCTTCTAACCCATTAATCACTGAAGTTGCTTGTTTACCGGAACCACCATGAGATTGGCGCACAGTAACTGTATCGCCAGTTTTTGCTTTCCAGTATTCACTAAAGGCTTGATTATATTGCTGATAAAACTCTCGCGTCGGATCATATGACACATTTAATAACTGAATATCCTTCGCCCATGCACTTGTTGCCAAAACCATTGCGGTGAGTATGAATAGTAATGCGGTGGTTAATTGAAATTTTTTCATCTGCCATAAATGTACCATTGTGCCATCCCTCATCGAATTAATTACAAGGTCAGGCTGACAGATAGTATCGATAACGGGAAATAATTAAAAAGTTAAACTTATGCATTTGGGGAATATATGAACACATAAAGGAGGCAAATAAGTTTGAACCGAAGAGCAATATGAATATAAAAATGGTTTGAGAATAGACTAAATCATTCGAGCTACAGCAAGGCGGCGTATGAAGCCAACAATGCTATAGCTCGAAGTACATAAAACTGATTTGCAATAACAGAGGCAAAAATTAGTACAGTTTTTTCGCTGTATCGAACCAATCTTTCTTAAAGACACGTTTCATGTTCATAACGGCATCAATAATATCATGGTGAATTAATTTTTCATTTTGGATACCGACACAACGGCCACCATAGCCTTCAAGTAGCAATTGGATTGAATAAGCCCCCATACGCGAAGCCAATATACGGTCATAAGCAACCGGCGAACCACCGCGTTGAATGTGGCCTAACACGGTAGCACGGGTTTCATGGCGGGTTTGCTCTTCAATATATCTTGCCAATTCTGCAACATCACAAACATGCTCAGTAATCGCAACAATGGCGTGGCGTTTACCTTTTTCAATACCGCGTTTAATTTCTGACAGCAACTCTTCACGATCAAACGCCATTTCTTGCTCTGGCAAAACTAAGAACTCACAGCCACCCGCAATTGCCGCAGATAGGGTCAAATCACCACAATAACGCCCCATCACTTCAACGATTGAAATACGTTTGTGAGAAGTTGAGGTATCACGCAAACGGTCAATCGCTTCAACAACCGTTTCTAATGCCGTGAAATAACCAATGGTATAGTCTGTTCCCGCCACATCGTTATCAATAGTGCCCGGCAAACCTACACATGGAAAACCTGCTTCTGTTAGTGCTTTAGCTCCTAAATAAGAACCATCACCACCAATAACCACCAGCGCATCAATATGATTTTTCTTCAAGTTATCAACGGCAATGGCGCGAACTTTTTCATCACGGAATTGCGGGAAACGAGCAGATCCTAAGAAAGTACCACCGCGGTTAATCATATCCGACACACTGTATCGGTCTAATTGCTTCATACGGTTTTCATATAAGCCTAGGTATCCATCGTAAATACCCATGACTTCTAAGCCTTCACCTAGTGCAGCACGTACAACACCACGAATTGCAGCGTTCATACCTGGTGCATCACCACCACTCGTTAAAACCCCGATTCTTTTAATCTGTTTGACCATGATGACCTCTGATTAATGAATATAAATTGCAAATCTATAAAAAGGATACGACTTACTCAGTTATTCTAAACTTAATCCTATTGTAAATCGCCAAAGCTGAATTGATTCACCTACTGACATAATACGGTAAAGACAGGATTATGCATCTGCTTTCCATCAAGATTTTCCGCTTTATACTCAAAATAATTCAAAGTACATATAAACAGCAAGCGAAGATATCCCGACAAACAGACAAAATTATGTATTCAATAACATAATACTAGCTCATGAACCCATGACTTGGAAAATAATGCGTTAAAACAATCCCCTTAAAACGCGGGTTCAATATACCGATTGTCGCCTTAGTTCGAAACAAAAATTAAGTGACAATGATAACATCGAACTTAATCTAGCGCTGTATCCATCAAACAAAAAAGCACCTTAACGGTGCTTTTCAAATAAAATCATCATCATGATGAATTAAGTATAAAAGTAACGAGTCAAATGGAAAAATACCGGCGCAGCAAAACACAGAGAATCAATTCTATCTAACATTCCGCCATGCCCTTCAATAATTGCGCCAAAATCTTTAATACCACTATCACGCTTAATTGCTGACATACATAACCCGCCAACAAATCCCATCAATGTAATCGCTAAAGACATCAGCCCGGCAACCCACCAACTAAATGGGGTCACCCAATATAAACAAATACCAATAGCAACCGAGGACAGTATCCCACCCAAGAAACCTTCTATCGTCTTATTTGGACTCAGTTTTGGCACGATAGGATGTTTGCCAAACAATTTGCCAAAGACATACTGTAGTACATCTGAAATTTGAGTTACGACAATAAGAAAGAGTAATAATTTAACCGTCTCACCTTCGTAGCCTTGAATATTCAGCATCAATAATGCAGGCACATGACTTAAACAGAAAACTGTTACCAACATTCCCCACTGGATCTTTGCAGTACGCTCAAGAAAATGAAAAGTATCCCCAGCCAATGCAATTCGGGTCGGTAAAAATAAGAATACGAAGACCGGAATGAAAATAGAAAATAATCCGTACCATTCAATCCCAACTAATACATATTGCAGAGGAATAAAGACAAAGAAACACCAAAATAGTGCTTCATGGTCACTACGTCTGGTAGGAGTTAAGGTAATAAATTCACGTAATGCAAAAAATGAAATCAACGCAAATAAAACCACAACGCCAATATTACCGAGCACAACGGCGAGAACACAAATAATGCACATCACCCACCATGCCCGAATTCGCGCATTTAAGTTATCAATCGTTGGATTACTTTTCTCGCCTGAATACCGATAAGCCAGTATTCCACCAATGATACTCGCCACAATCAGTACGCCAAATACGCCTGATAATAATAATGATAATTCGCTATCCCACAGGCTCATGGCATTAATTCCTCAAGGGCTTTTTTGGCACGCAGCAAAAAATCTAATTTACTTTCATCTTCCATTAATGGTGCCAATGGTTGACCCACTGTCGCAGAGCAAATAACGGGCACAACGAGTTTAGACCCTTTAGGCAATACTCGATTTAAATTTTCTAAATACACAGGTACCACCTCAACATGAGGGTATTTTTTAGCTAGATGATAAATACCACTTTTAAATTCGCTTAACGCTTCGCCATCACCGCGAGTTCCCTCTGGAAATAAAATTAACGAATGTTGCGATTCTAATACAGCTTCCAATGGCTCTAGCACATTCCCTGTTGCGGGTTTGTCCCCTTTTCTATCAATCAAAACAGCACGAAAAACCTTATTCACCAGATAACGACGAAACGGAGTTTTATCCCAATAATCTTTAGCAGCAACGGGATGAACAAAGTGACGCATAAGTGGCGGTAATCCTGACCAAATAACCAGTCCGTCAAGGTGGCTTGAGTGATTTGCATAATAAATTCGAGAAGCCATTGTAGGCTGACACCCAACCCAACGGGTACGTACCCCAGTCAATAGACGGCAGGTCCCCGACAACAGCATTCCCATTGTTTTAGCTAATAGAGAAACTCGCTGTACTTTTTTCATCATTTTTCCTTGCGATCGCTTTCGCATAGTGACGTCCTAAAAATTAATGGTCAGTCACGAAGGCGCAATATCGATGCTAAATCAGCAATTCAGAGTCATCATTTTAAATAAGATAGATAGCTGCCCGGCAGAGTACAACTGGGTAAGTTCTGATTTATTCATTTAGAGGAAAAATAGGAGGGAGCCAATCAGATAATATGTATAAAAAATCTATTTCTTCGATAAATAGACACTAAATAATTCAAGGCGCATGTCACTGATATAGAATCAGCAGCTATGCACCTTGAGGTATAACTGAATAATTAAATACTATTTTTTATCAGCAGCGATACGGTCACGGATATTTTGTGCACGTTCTGTTGATGGTGGGTGAGAATCAAACATACTTGTTTCATTGCTACCCATTTTTGCTAATTTCTCAAAACCCGTCACTAAACCGTTAGTGCTAACACCACGTTTTTTCAACAAATCATAAGAGAAATCATCTGCTTGACTTTCTTGGTGTTGAGAGAACTGAGAATTAACCAGTTTCTCACCTAAAGCAGCAACTTGAGATGCGCTCAGTTGTTCAACTACGCCACCCGCTGAAGCAGCTGCGGTACGTGCAGCAACGGTTGCATAAGCCACTTGCATCGCTTTACGTGTGTGACCTAATGCTACGTGGCCCATTTCATGGCCCAGAACGCCTTCAACTTCGTTATCGTTCATCACATCCATCAGACCACTGTAAACACGCACACAGCCGTTAGCCATTGCCCATGCATTCACATCTTCAGTTTGATAAACTTTATAATTTACTGGAACGCCATCAACTTCATTACCTAATGCTTTAGCAATTTTATCTAAACGCTTAGCGTACTTACTTGAAGCTGGTGCAATTTTGTTTTGTGCATCCATTTCTTTACATGACTGATCACTAAGTTGTTTAACATCAGAATCTGACAATGTAGCTGCTTGAAATAATTGCATGCCTGAGTTAGTTAACATCCCTTGGTCTAAATTTTTACAGCCAGTTAAAACGACAGCAGAAACCGCTATCGCAACAAGTGCTTTCATTCTCATGTTTCATATTTCCTATAGAATATATACAACAACTATTATTATTAGTAATGCTAAAGACTATGAATTCTGTTAAAAATAACAATAGGAATAAAGCCATAATTAGTCATAATATGATTTTGTTATCATATTTACGCTAATAGCAGAATTTACCAGATAAATACCTCACCAATCACACATAATTAGAGTAAGTTGCTACTAATAAAAACGCCAAATTCGTGTAATCAATCAAGTCACTTAATAAACAATTCAATAATACAAAAATCACGATTCAATTGTTGTGACGTCGTAAATTGCAACGACTGACAATTATTTGTCACCAATAAGGTTTCAAACCCTTTTAATGAGTATTGCTCCATATTAATGACTATATCGAGCAATTTTGTATGATTAAAAATTAAAACATGGCTGGCATCGCTAATCCAAGACATGACAGATTGTGCATTCAACCACTGTAAGCGAGCCCTATATTTTTGCGGATTATAGATCAGATTAAAATCGCGAATAGCGCCATCAACAAGCTCCGCATACACCTCGCTTTCACCATGGAATGCAAAAAATTGTTTTTGCTGTAAGGTAATTGGTGCCTTTTTATCTACCTGTAACGTCAAACCAACTCCCTCTAATACGCCAATAATACGCTGCCTATCAGGGAAAAAAGAAAATGCACCCGCCGCCTTAACATCTGCAATAGAAATACGCCAATCAAAATCATCTAAACCTTCACCATGACTACGCGCAACTTCTAAAGTAAACCCTTGACCATTTTTCCATGGCATTTTTTTATAATCTTGTTCTGTTAAAACTTGGATCATGACGTTTACCTATTTTTCGATGAATGATTTAGATAAATAAAAGTAATACTGTCGATAAAAATTAATCAATAATTTGCATTAAAATGATCTTAAAGATTAGATGACTTAATTGATTTGAATTGTAACTTTAAACCAAGAGAATTAACGATTTTTATAATCGTTGTAAATGCTGGATTACCTTGCCCCGATAAGGCTTTATACAAACCTTCACGACTCATACCCACTTCTTTTGCAAGTTGGCTTATATTTCTGGCTCTGGCAATATCACCAAGCGCTGCAAGCACTAAAGCAGGATCGCCATCTTCTAAAATTTCATTGAGATACATTTGTATTTCTTCTTCACTATTTAAATGTTCAGCAATATCATACTCTTTTAGCTTAATGGTCATAGTTTTCCCTCGATTGCTTTGAAAATTTGTTTAGCTTTAACAATGTCTTTCTGTTGTGTCACTTTATTTCCACCATTGATTAGAATAACAACAACATTATTCACTTTCTTCAAATAAATACGATACCCTGGACCTTCATGTATTCGTAATTCTGAAAAACCATCACCAATTGCTTCAACATCCCCGAAATTTCCATTTTTTAAGCGCCTAATTCGAACTTGAATTTTTGTTTTCGCTCGAATATCTTTAAGATCTTTCATCCAACCATCAAAGATATCTGTTGTAAGCACACTCATCATAAGACCCTCCTTGTCTTTTGGTACTATACTAATGAGCCCTCATTAATTGTCAACTACAGTTAACACTCATCTATTTTACAGGCAAAAAAAAAGCCCCTAAAAGGGGCTTAAAAGACAGGGATGGTGTTCGTTACTGAGTTATAACTTATTGTTATATAGTTATTTATAATTCTCACTGTCCACATTCCGTCCACATCGACCATTATTGACCAAAAAGCCGCTTTTTTTTAAGCGGCTTGCTATTTTCAATTTCATACATGACCATATGCTAAATTTTACTTAAAACATACGGTGAACAAATGGAAAAAATCATTGTTGCAATATCTTCTCTTGGATTTCTAGCATTCATACTAGGCTTAATAAAACCTAAATTAGTATTAATGCCAAACAGAAAGGTGTCATCACTTGTCTATTTAGCGGTTTTTATTGGTGCAGCTATTTTAGGCTCAGTATTATACCCTAAACCCTCTAATACAGTGGTTTCACCAAAAGAAAATGACCAATCCAGTTTGACCGAAGAAAAAAAAGAACCTGAAACAATAAAAGAAAAACCATTTAAATATAATGAGTTATCATTATCAAAGTATAAAATGGAGTACAAAGAAGACCGTGAGAAAATCATCAAAAACTACATAGAACATAAACAATTAAATCCACAAGATACCGACCTCTTTTATAACTGCATTAGTCAAATTTCTTACACCAAATCCCCTGACCTAAACCTTAATGATACTCTAGGTTGGTGTTATGCTGACTTTATGCGCGATCCAAAGTCACTAAATGACCGTGTAAACCTTGATACTTTTATGTCAAATTTCAGTAAGTTTAGTGGTGCATATAGACCACTCGAAAAATTAATTAAAAATAATATGGATGATGACAGTAGCTACAAGCACGATGAAACGGATTACCGATTTGTTTTTGATGCAAAGCCGCCTTATGCAGTCGTTAGCACCATTTTCAAAGGTAAAAATTCCTACGGTGCAATTGTTAAAGAAAATATAAAGGTTAAGGTGGATTTAGCTACAGGCGATATTTTAGAAGTTATCCCTCAATAAAAAAACTTAACCCCTCTCATGAGGGGCTATTTTCATATCATCAACGAAAGTTGATTCTCGCCATAATGACTTTTCGGAAATGCATCACCAGGTAATTTAAAATCAGATGGTAACGGTTGAGGATTGGGTATCGTTAAATAGCGTTCGACACTTTGTAATGTCGTAAACGTACAGCCACATAAAACATTTTGACATTGATGATAACTGCGTTTTGTTTCTTCTGTTACTGGCTCGCTGGTGCGAGTGTAAGATGCGGCGCCGCATTTTGGACAATTAAACGCCATTGTAAAGCCTTGGTTCTTGGGTTTGCCTAACCTAATTATAACACGATATATCAATTGGCTGAATTATCACCGTCTATCATATTATCATTATCAATTTTTAACTCTAATTCTAATTGTGTTTGGAACCCGTTATCGCTGATTTGATGCACTACGCGAGAAATGATCCACTGGTGACTATCGATAACCGTTTTAAATCCAATCACCGATGCAGGCATTTCAGGGTATAAATCAGCCCTCCCTCGCGCAAGTGTGATATTAAATTCCGCTGCACCTCTTTGAAGTTTTAGCCACTTTGCTGCTGCTGCCCGTTTTGCGGTTTCTTCGGTCTTATAGGTCTGGCGCATCACATAAATATTACCGTCAGCCCCCTCTAGATATTCACCCTCTTTACTACTGGATTTCGCCTTTTTCTCTTTTTTAGGTTTAGTCGTTTTTTTCTTTTTGCGCTTCACACTCGTTGCTGGCTTTTTGCCAAAATTCAAATCTAGCCAATTGGCTTTAACGCCAGTGTAGGCGTCACGGTCTGCGACTCTAAAGCTGTGTTTGTCACCCACATCACGCTTAATCACCACTTCGGGTATTGGCGTTCCGCTTTGTGTTAAGCCACGGTTGGGAATAATAAACAGTAAGTTACCATTTTTAATCGTCGCGATTGCACCGAGCATTTCAGCCATGCGCGATAAAAAACTAATATCACTTTCGCTTGTTTGGTCTGCGTGATCGATTTCAATATCAATTAACTGTTTACTAACTGCAGGCGTCAAGTTATAGCGCCCTGCTATTGCACTCACGACTTTACCAACTTTGATATCGTGCCAACTATATTCACGTTTTACGTTAAATTCTTGGCGAAAATCTGCCGACCTGGCAGTGATAATAATTTGGTCTGGTGCTCCACTATGGCTAATTTCATCAACCGTAAAAATACCTTTGTGGGTCAATGGCTCTCGTAACCAGCCAATAGCAACACTGACCTCAACACCACGGGGCGGCAGTTCTATTTTTCCGTCAGTATCATCAATGGTGATTTCTAATGTATCCGCCTCAAACCCGCGATTGTCGGTTATCGTCAGGCCAATTAGCCGGTCATTCAAACTCAGTATTTGCTTACCGCCTATCGTGATATCAAACGCCGGTTGTTTCACTAGCTCAGAATCGAAATATTGCTCAAACATAATCCTCTCCCCGTATGCCGACACTTTCCCATATCGCGCGCGCGAGTTGATATAGCTTTCTCTTGTTACATCAATACGACAAGTCAAACCGCATGATTTTGCAGGTTTTTATTAAGACAATAGTGTGACTGATATTATTCTAGTGAGGCTCAATTATGACTTATCATCACGGCGTGGAAGTCAAAGAGACAACAAAACTCACCACATTAATTCGTGACTTAAACACCTCAACAATTGGTGTTGTTTGTACGGGTGATGATGCGGATGAAAGCTTGTTTCCTCTCGATACACCCGTATTAATTACGCGTATTAATAATGTGTTAGGTAAAGCAGGTAAAACCGGCACATTGTATAAAACACTCAAAGCCATTTCAGACCAGTGCAGCCCAAAGGTAGTTGTTATTCGCGTTGCTGATGCTGCCAATGCGAAACCCGAAAATGGCGAAACAAAAACACAAGACCAGCTTGTGATTGGCGGTAATGGTGCAGACGGACGTTACACCGGTATGTATGCCTGGTTAACTGCTAAAGCGAAAGTGGATGAACAGCCACGCATTCTTATTGCACCTTGGCTAGACACTAAACCCGTTGCGCTGCAAATGGCTATCTTTGCTGAAAAATTAAAAGCATTTGCTTATGTTTCGGCAAATGGCTGCATCACTATTTCAGAAGCAAAAGAATACCGTAAAGATTTTAGTCAGCGTGAAGTGATGGTGATTTATCCTGATTACTTAGGTTTCAACACTGAAACGGGTAAAAACGAAGTCATTGCGGCGCCGGCTATTGCTGCAGGCTTGCGTGCTCGTATTGATGATGAGCAAGGTTGGCATAAATCATTATCAAATGTTCCGGTTAATGGCGTACTGGGTATTTCGGCTGATGTGTATTGGTCATTGCAGGACAAAGATACTGATTCAAACGACCTCAACGAAAAGGGCATTACCACCTTAATTAAGTACCAAGGTTATCGTTTTTGGGGCAACCGTACCTGTGATGAAGATATCTATGTATTTGAAGTTTATACCCGCACGGCTCAAATTTTAGCTGAAATGATCGCAGAAGCACATTTTATCTATGTAGACAAACCGCTTACCCCATCATTAGTGAAAGATATTCTTGATGGTATTCAAAAGAAAGGGGATCAGCTGGTTACGCAAGGCCGCTTACTGGGCTTTAACTGCTGGTATGACCCTGCAGCCAATCCAACAACACAATTACGTGATGGTCACGCCATCATTAAATATAAATATGCGCCAGTACCACCGCTTGAGCGTCTAGGTTTAGAGCAGACCTTCACCGATGAGTATTTCGCCGTATTCAATCAATTAGGCACAGGAGCGTAACACATGGGAATGCCTAAAAAACTCTATATGTTTGACCTTTTCATTAACGGTCAAACCTACCTTGGACAAGTAGAAGAGGTCACGCCCCCGAAGCTGACATTGAAAACGGAAGATTACCAAGGTGGGGGAATGCTCGGCGCCGTTGCACCGCAATTCGGCTTTGAAGCTGGCGCGTTAGATATGGATATCACGATGGGTGGTTTAAATATTGAACTCATCAAAGATTGGGGTAGCACCATCGACGGTACACAATTCCGTTTCGCCGGTTCTTACTATGATGATTCAACGGGTGAAACAACCGCGTATGAACTTCAAACTCGCGGACGTTTTAACGAACTTGACCAGGGAACCGCAAAAGCCGGCGATAACACCCAGCACAAGTACACGCTGAAAAATACCTACTGCAAGATCACGGCTGACGGTGAAACCCTCATTGAGATTGATTTACTCAATATGAAATGGATTGTCGGTGGCACCGATCGCCTTGCAGAGCACCGCGCCAATATTGGCCACTAATTTTTGATAGCGTCACGTTGTGGCGCTAATCCCCCTATTTTGATGGAGAATAAATAATGTCTATTGTTAAATTTAATACCCCGGTAAAAATCCAAGGCGGTCGTGAAATTGAAGAAGTGACGATCACTGATACGATGCGCCAAGCAGGTGCCTTACGCGGTTTAAAATTGTGGGAAGTGGCAACGGGTGACGTTAACTCACTGATCACACTATTACCTCGCGTTACTCAGCCACGACTTACAGAGCAAGATATTGCCTCAATGCCAATTGATTGCTTTGCTCAGCTCGCCAATGAGATTGCAACTTTTTTAGCGCCGAGTGCCCCTCTCGACGAGACGGACGCACAGGAAAATTAATCCCCGAAATACCCGCAATCGATATTGATGACATCATCGCAGATATTGCGATGGTGTTTCACTGGCCACCCTCCTCTTTTGATGAAATGACAATTTCAGAATTGATAAAGTGGCATAGGCTCGCGGCGGTTCGCATAGGACAAAACGAATGACAGATCGCAATCTCAACATTCGGGTATCTCTCAGCGCTGTAAACCGCCTTACATCACCGGTTAACGCTGCACAACGCAGCGCTGCCGGTTTTGCTTCTCAGATCAAAGCCACACAAAATAGCATAAAAAGCCTTTCAAGCCAGGCTGGTACATTTGACCGGCTCTCTCAGTCTGTTAAGCGTAATAATACGGCTTATGAAGAAGCAAAAACAAAAGTTAAGGCACTACGTGATAGTTACCCCGCATTAAATCAACGTACCGAAGAACAAAAGCGCGCCCTGGAGCAATCAAGGCTTGCCCGTGACCGTTTAGGCCGCTCACTGGATAGTGAAAAACGAAAGTTACAAGCTGCTGCAGCACAATTATATCGCCACGGTATTTCGGTTCGTAGTAGTGATAATGCTACAGCACAGATAACAAGACGCACTGAAACCTATAACCGGCAACTTGAAATGCAGCGGCAACGGCTTACATCAGTTACTCGCGCACAGTCTCAATATGCAAAAGCAAAAGAAGTACGCGGTAAGCTTGCAATGGGCGGTGCTGCCGCCACCGCAGGGGGAGCCGGTTTTTTATATGGCGCATCCCGTCTTATGGCGCCAGGCTTTCAGTTTGATGAGGGTATGTCAGGCGTCCAAGCATTAACCCGACTTGATAAAAACTCGCCACAACTTGCCATGCTACGAGAACAAGCTAAAGAGCTTGGTGCAAGTACCGCCTATACATCAACAGATGCCGCATCAGGCCAAAAGTTTTTGGCTATGGCAGGTTTTACCCCCGATGCCATTAAAGCGGCATTACCCGGTGTTTTAAATATGGGCTTAGCCGGCGATATGGATCTCGGTGAAGCCTCAGATATTGGCTCTAATGTTTTAACGCAGTTTAAGCTTGACTCCGACCAAATGAACCGCGTGTCAGACGTACTTACCGCTACATTCACCCGAAGCAATACCGATTTGCGTATGCTCGGTGAAACGATGACGTATGCAGGACCTGTTGCCGCACAGCTTGGTGTTAGTCTTGAAAGTATGGCAGCAATGGCGGGTGCAATGGCAGATAACGGTATTCGCGGCTCTATGGCGGGTACATCAATGCGCGCTGGCTTATCCCGACTGGTTGCCCCACTCGGTAAAGGGCAAGCCGCTATGACCGCCCTGGGCGTTTCTGTGAACGATTCTAACGGAAAGTTACGCGATACTGGTGAAATATTAAAAGACGTAGGTAAAGCATTACGAAAGTATGACTAGGCTAGCCAAATTCGCATTAAAAAAGATATTTTTGGCGAAGAGGCCATGGTTGGCATGGGTGCGGTTATCGATGCCACACTCAGCGGTCGATATGACGAACTGCATAACGCGAATAAAGGGGCAAAAGGAGAAGCAAAAAAAGTTGCTGACGTTAAGGTTGATAACCTATCAGGGGATATCAAACAATTAGATTCTGCTTGGGAAGCTCTACGAATATCAATCGCAGAAAGTGTTGATGCACCGTTACGCAATTTGACGCAAACCGTCACCAATTTCATTACTAACCTGAAAAACTGGACAGAAAAACATCAGGGATTAACAAAAGTTTTAACCTTTGGTGCAATGGCTATTGCTGCGATGGTCACTGCTTTGGGCGCTTTAGCGCTTGCCGCTGCGGCTGTCCTTGTTCCATTTGCTGCCATGCGGCTTAGTCTAAACCTACTTACAGGTGGACAAGGCTTACTCGGTGCTTCAGGTGCATTCTCTAATTTCTTCAATGTGATCAAAGTTGGTAGCTCTATTGCACGTGTTGCGCTCTCAGCCCTGTTTAGTCCAGTAGGTTTAGTTGTTGCCGCCCTAGTAATTGCTGCGCTCACCATTTACAAATATTGGGATTATATTAGTGCATTTTTTAGTGGCTTCTTTACAGGGCTAATGACGGGTTTAGCACCTATAAGAGATGCATTTAGTGGTGCATTTTCTGTTGTTGCCCCCATTTTTGATGAAATTTGGATAGCTGTAAAAAAAGTATGGGAATGGCTCTCGGATTTATTTTCTCCGATTAAAGCCTCAGATGAAGCGCTACAAGCGTGTACCAGTGCAGGTGAAACGTTTGGTGAAGTAGTTGGCATTGCAATTAAGGCTTTATTAACACCAATAACAATGGTTGCCGAGGGGATAGGCTGGATACTTGAAGCGTTAGGCATGGCTCCACAAGTTGCCAATGATGCCGTCAATCAAATCAATAAAATGAAGCCTGTTGAATTGACTGCAGAAACTAAGACCGCAATGGATGCGTTCAGCTCACCATTACAGAATATATTTTCTGTTATCAAAGCGGGCAATCAAGTACAAGAAAAAACTAGCAAGGAAACAGAAAAGCATAATGATGATGTAGCAAAAGGCAATATCACGCCACCTAAAGTCAAAGCCCCTGAATTTGGTACTGATGTTTATAAACCTGGTGGTGATAAATCAAAAATCTCAGGTAGTGGTGGCGGCTTATCGACACCCGATAAAGAACTACGCGATCCGAATAAATTAGGTGAAATTGTTTTTAAAAACTTCCCTGCAATTAAAGCGGTTGATGGGCTTTACCAAGACCCAACGATGGGAAGAGTATCTGTACCTAATGTGATTGCAAGTTCTGATATTGAGCCGGCTAAAATGGAAATGCAACGCCCAGTTAAGCAAGATATCAAACAAGAGGGAAATAAATACGAATTGCATTTTCACGGTGTTGATATGAAAGATGCAAAAAATATCGCGTCCATTGTTCGCCAGGAACTGGAAAAACTTAAACGTGAAACCGATACGCGCCGGCGTTCCCTCTTAACCGATATAGGATAATCACCATGATGATGATTTTTGGTATGTTTGTTTTTATGCTAGAAACCATACCGTATCAAAACTTACAGCGGTCTATGAGTTGGCGCTATGCTAAAAATGACCTTATCGGGCGTTCTGCATCTTATCAATACATTGGTGCCGGCGAAGATAAGATCACATTAACGGGCGTTCTTGTTCCCGAAGTGACTGGCGGTGATATTTCCCTGGAACTGTTACGCACATCTGCTTATCGTGGGCGCCCTTATCCACTGATTGAGGGTACAGGAATGATTTATGGTATGTATGTCATGGACAGCATGAGTGAGGGTAGAACGTTATTTTTCGGTGACGGTAAAGCCAAGCGAATCGAATTTACGATTACGTTGACCAGGGTAAATGAGGATTCGAGAGAGAAACTAGCCGGTATGGATTTAAACGATATACTTTCACTTTAGTTTATAAATAGTTAAGGGGCGAAACGCCCCTTTTTTTATTCTGGCTTTATAGGCCAGTTGATATCGGGCGCTGTTGAAGTATCGACACGATTGAGATAAACACTGTATTTTTGCCAATCAACTAATGATGCGGATTCTTCAGTTGTTGCAATACCTAAATTTTCAGCGTATTGAAGCGGTGCAATCGCATTATTAGCTTCAGCTAATAATGACTGCTTTTGCTGCTCTGCTTCTGCGATTAGCTGTTCTTTTGGTATCGGCGGGTTTAAATGCACGTCGATTTCTTTCTGTGACATTTTCTTTGAAACACTAAGGTTGTCTCTAATATCAAAGAAAACAGGCAACATTTCATCATATTCGCTTTTCAGAGATTGATATTCTGCGTCGATTTGATTGAAAAGTGTCAATTTTTCTTCATGCATTGACGCCTTTTCATCAACAATCAGTTTAAGCTCTTGCAGCCTCTCCTCGTGCTCACCGTGCCACTCTTCGCTATATTCCTCATCAGGCTGCATTTGAGCAAGTTCAAGCTCAAATGAGGCAATGGCTTGATTAAGCAATGATTCAGCATGATGTAAGTCATTTTGTGCATCAATAACGAGCGGTTCTTTTTCCGGCAGAGTTTTCTCCAGCGCATTTAATCTATCCACCTGCACTAAATCCAACTCAGTGTATGCGTACACATCACTATCTTTATTTTTAAAGTAAATCATTATGCTAACTCCGACCAATGAAGAACACTTCCAGACATGCTGACAACGTAAGTTGCCCCTGAAGGAACAATCGCTGTACCATAGTCATGCTTTTCGAAAGGTTTTTTAACGACAGTCCCATTTACGGTGATCGTGGGGGATGAATCATTTCCTGCAACTGAAATCATTATTGCTTTGTTGCGGGAGTTTGTGTACGTAGTGCCTTTTGTGCGCTCATTGGTAACATCTCGCCACACTTGGTTAAGTCCAAAAGTCCTATCTGAAACTGCTTTCTGACTCATGACGTAAGAATCTGATGTTCCTGAGGTTTGCACAACTTGACCTGTAGTCAGCGCGGTAGCGCTGCCCGTTCTGATGAAGCCGTTGGCATCATTGGTGGTGTTAAGTGTTGTATATGAGGATACCCATCCCAACCAAGTACCGGCTGATAATGAATTAGTCCAAATGTCACCTTTTCGCCCCACTGCAATGACTGTACCGTAGGTGGTGCTACCTCGTGAAATCCACCAATAATTATAATACTCGGCCGTGGGTGCTCCCGTTGCCCCTGCGGCAGTGAGGTAAAACCCTGATTGTTTGTTAGGTAAATCAATAAGTGGGTTTGTTATTTGCTCCGCTTTGCCGCCAATTCCTGACTCTCCGACAGGCAAAAGCCGAGTACCATTAATTAATGCGGCATCTTTGACAATTTGTAGATGTGTATCAGCTCTGTCATTCCGGATGGCAAAGGTATCCGCTGACGCCCCTGAGCTACCAAATCCAATATAACCCGCGCGTTTACCACTAAATTCATCCAACTGAATATAAGAGGCGCTTCCATCGGTTAATGGGGTAATATTAATTGCGTCACCATTACGTTTAACCGTAATTTTGCCTGTAACCGTTCCACCCGTTTTATCAAACTTTAATGCAAGTTCCGCGTTCGATTCCTCTTTGCTGTGCGCCCCAACATCCGCAGCATTCAGTGTAATATCTGTGTTTAACGGTTTATTATTGACTTTGCGTGTATTCGGCACACGGCCGTTTGCGTTAGTGTTCGCATTATTTGCAGCCGTCTGCGCTGTTGCTGCATTGTCAACCGCAGTATTAGCCGTTGTTTGAGCGCTTAGGGCGCGTTGATTGATTTCCGTTGCTAACTTTGGTGTCACAGCCTTGGCATTGTCTGCACTTAGTACATCAGCAAGTTGTACCATGCCTTTAGCGGTAGTGCTCGCGTCGGGGTGTTTACGGCTTTTTTCGTGCTCATCAACGCTTTTTTTCACTGAATCATCAACATATTCACGTGTTGCTAGCACTACAGACGGATCAATTTTTAGTGTGACTGATTCGGTGTGGCTAACAATTAATACGATACGAATAGTTTGCGTGCGTCCTGAGCCCTCGGCTAATTGCGGCTTATAGGTCTCAGGGCTATTCGCCACCGCAATTAAATTCCCGGCTTTATCAAATAGCCCTATCTCACGTATCCACCAACCGCCGTCTTGTTCCGGAATAATTTGTTCAGCAATAATTTGATTTGGGTTTTTCTCATCAATAAATAACGTATTGATAGCGGCTCGGCGTTTTTCAGCAATTAACTTTGTTTGATTGGTGTCAGGTGTGGGTAGTGAACCGCCACCGTCACCCACTGACATATGGGTTAATTCAAGCTTTGTGCCTAGCGCGGTGGCTTGGGCTAATAAGTTCTCACCTAACTTAGTGAGTAGAGCAAAGTATTTCATTGTGGATTAATCCTCATTTCATCTATTAGGTGAATAGCTGCGCCGCGAACATCAAGGCTAGAAACAGAAATTAAAGGTGGGGTATAGGCATAAACAGTGAGCGAATCACCGGTATAGCTTGATGCGGCACAATAAAACGCACCTTTACTTTCAAGCTGAATAGTGAGCCCTACAAGGTGACGGCTCGCCGGCTTAGCATCAAAAATTAACGCTTCTAATTCTTGATACATTTCCTCGGTGATACCGGTTTCCAATACGCCAATATCAAGGCGAAACGTGCCCGGGGTTTCGTTGGTTTTCCACCACTCGACAACACGAATCAAATAACCGAGCGGTTCAACCACGCGGCGTAATGCGCCTATCGTGCCCTTGTGTTTGTGAATAAACATCGCCGCCTTGACCGCATCGCGCTTGGCTTTTTCTGTCCAGTTTTTATCCCACCGGTCAACACTGAACGCCCAGGCTAAATACGGCAGTAAATGTACAGGGCATAAATCAGGGTTCCACAGCTCACGAATTGGCACAGGTACTTTTTCAAGTTGAGCGCAAGCCTCTGCCGCTGCAATTTCCAGTTTGGATGAACCAACGGGCAACAATTGGCTACTCATCGGAACCACCTAACATCACATTAATATTGGTGCAGTAACTGGCCTGCGTTTTATCCAGTTTGATATCTGCAGCCGGCTTTTTAATTTCAACACGCTGCACACCTTGAACATGCAAGGCCGCATAAATGGCACTTAGTACAATGTCACGGCCTAGCCGGTGTTGTTGTGTCGTATACCGCTTTAGTTGTGCTTCTGCAGCTTCGGTGATGGGTTCATATTCAGGTGCAGGGTAACAATAGATCACGGCTTCGATTTCATAATTCATTATCGCTGCAGATTGAACGGTCACTCGGTCAGCCACTGGCCTAACATCTTCATCATTTAAAGCCACATTCACTTTTTCAATCAAATCAACCGGTGCGGTGCCGTTCCCCTCACGGGATAACACCGTAACAGTGACATAAGCCGGCTTTGGACTAATCACGGATGCATCAGCAACACGACCATCAGCAGAGCGTGCATGATATTCATAGCTACCAATAGGACCCGCCACACTCAACGCTTCAAATGCACCAGGGATGCGTACCCGTAAATCTGAATCGGATTCATACTCTGGCGGGATGGATGGGATCGCATTTTCATCGCCAGCAAATAACACTAATCGCTTAACGCCATTATTGGCGGCTAACTGATCAAGGTCTGTGCCCATTGCAAAAGCAACCATTGAAGCTCTTGCCGCCTCATTAACACGTTTCCGTAAAAGTAACTCGCGATAACAGTTGACTTGTAATAGCTTGACTAGCGGCTCAGACTCTAATTCTAATGTGCGCGCAATAGCGGCTCGCTGCTCTTCCGGTGTTGCTTCAATCAATGCCGCTTTGTGCTCTGCAAATAAAATTTCAAAATCTAGTGTTTCGACAACGTCCGGGGGTGGCAGTAAGCTTAAATCAATCGTTGGCATGGTTTACCTCACTGGAATTGTCGTTACTAAAGGTTGACCGTCATTTTTCATACACTGCAGATAAAGCGTTGTAATTCCTTCATCACTTTTTTTCACTTCAATTTTTTGCAAACTGACTCGAGGCTCCCAACGCAATAACGCCATGTAACACGCACTCATTATTTTTAAACGCAATGATTTGTTATCAGCCTGATCAATTAGCTCCATCAGGAAAGAACCATACTCACGGCGCATCACTCGCGAACCAATTGGTGTGATTAAAATGTCATTAATGCTCTGGCAAATATGCGCATCATCATTGATTTGCCGGCCTGTATTTTTATCAAATCCGCCATACATCATTGAGGAGTATCCGTTTGACTGCCGCCACGCTCAACACCACTATGTTTATGATCATGCAAAGTGATGCCATTCGATTTAATGCTGCCCTTCGTATGATTAAAGTTACCGGTCATTTCACCGCCTTTTTCAACATTCAACGTGGCACACGTCAGATTGTTTGAGCACACCACTTTCGGTGTATTAAAATTAATTTGATTACTGGCATTAACAATTACGGTTGGTGCAGTTGCGTCAATTTCATCACTGGCACTAATAACGGCTTTTTTAATACCGGTCACAGATAATTGCCCCGTTTCTGGCTCGTACTCAATCACGGAACCATCACTAAACGTCTTATGCATGGCCTCTGCTGAATGGCTTGGGGCATCATGATTGAAGCTATACAGCGAGCACAAAATAAACGCAGTACTGAGTTCACCACCAATCGCACCGATTAACACTTGCTCGCCAACACTTGGCGCCCACCAAGAGCGACCCGCACCGGCTCGGTCTGTACCAAACATGATCCAATCTGTGAGATTTTCACCCGTTTTCACACGACACACTTTTTTCTCTAAGTCGATTTCTGCAACGATACCGACTCGCAAAATATTAGAAATTAGGCGTTCAAGCTCATTAATATTCATTTCGCACTCATTAAATCTTGATAAATAATTTCAAGTAATCCAATGCGTTCATGGGGCGACAAGCCTAATAATTCACGTTTTGGATATTGCGTTTTTGCCAGTTCGTTGATTGTTCCGTTTAGTCCGTATTGGTGCTGTCGTGCAATCGCGGCGGCTCGCCCTTGAAAACCGACAACGGCAGCGGCAGGTGTTGATTGCATCCGTAAAAATTTGGCGGTTCGTAATCGTTGAAACATAGGATCAGGCCGCTTAGTGCTTCGCTTTGTTTCAGATAAATTAATGGCTAAAAACTTGTCAATATCACTGCGATAAAATGACCTTAGCGCACCTCGCTCTTCATCAAAGCCAGTGATCATGCGACCATTACGCCCTTTTGTACTGCGCCAGCTACGCAACCGGCGAACCTCACCTTTATACAAAAATTCAACGCTTTGTTTTGAACGTAATACTTTTGTTTTTCTTGTCTTATATGCTGAATCATCAGGGTTTTTCTGGCTTCGAATACGTTTTTGCTGGTCTGTTCTAATTGCTTTTGCCAGTCTGGCTGATAACCGGCGGCGATAAGCTGGGCTTGCTGTTGAAAGCAACCGCGATAATTCATCATCTAACTGTGCAAATAGTGAATTTTCATTACTCACGATTACCCCCTCTTTTATCTAGGCTGAAATTTAGGTTCCGGCAGATGGGTGATCACATCTTTACCGCTGGAACTATCAACAATGACTCGCTCGGTCACTTGCAAAACAATCAAAATATCGGCGGTATCGTTATCTAAAATATCAGCATCAAAACGAATACCGGCTTCGCGTTTATCAGGGTTAAAAATCAAATCAGGCTGCTGCTCACGAACCCACTTCATCACTGGCAACGTTAAATTATCCAGCGGGTTCGGGTAGTCCATTGCCAATACATTCAATTTGTAGCGATACAAAAATGAATTGCTCGCCGTTCCGGTTGCAATGACTTGCCCCTCAGTCACATAGACTTCGAGTGCTTCGGTGCTTTGCTGAAAAAACAGGTCGCTTTTTGCGATAAACTCTCTTAACAATTTCGGTTTTAACATCACTGCCCCCGATAATGTTCAATGGCACGAAGACAACGCTTTTCCAAGCTTGGCTTATCCACTTTGCAACTGTTATCTATTGAAATATAAAAACTAAACCAAAAAAATGTACACAGATATAAAATAATTGCGATAAAACATAATGCTTTTTTCATGGCACTAACCTGCATTGTTTTTCAAGCTTTATCGCTCTGGTCTGCCAATAATCTAATTTTGTTTGGTCGCTAATAATTCCGCCTCTGATATCGTAAATAAGCTGTCCAGCTTCTGTAGAGAATCGGATTTCGGCTCCATCGCCCACGCTGCCGCTGCCGGTATTTCGGCTTGCTGACAACTCACAGGTAGCAAGGTCGGCTTTGGCGAACTGCAACCGCTTATCACCATTAACAAGGGAACGACGAAGACGATCATTTTCATTAAGTGCATGTTTAAGTTTTCCTGAATATTCCGTATCCAATGTAGCGGCGGTACGTTGCGCTGATTTCATACGCTCAATCACGGCATCACTGTGCATCTTTGCTTCAAGGGCTATCGCGGTAATAGTCGTTTCATGCATAGCCGTTTGTACCGCTATTTTTTTGTCGTAATGCCATTTACCCACAATCACCAACAATGCCAGGCCAATAATGAGATACGTTGAAAGACCGTTTTTATTCATCATCAAGCCCCCAACACGCTAATGCTGACTCTTGACCACGTCGTTGTACTTGCCCATAGCAGCCGTCTTTCTGCCCTTTGGTTTGGCGACAATCTTTACCACCATCAAAAATCCAGCGTTTAATTTCCTGACAAGCGCCTTTTTTATCGCCGCTGTTGAGCTTTTTATAAAATGTCGAACTAAAGCATTTACCAGGACCGATATTGTATGGACAGAAACTGGCGATACCGGCGACTTGAGCGTCTGTTAATGGCACTCTGACATGACGCAACACCCAATTAACCGCCTTTTCAGCTTCAATTCGATTTACTTTTGCGCATTGTTCATCCGTCATTGTCATACCTTTTTTTACTGGCTTGTCATCTATCTGCGTGACACCTCGGCATATTGTCCAAACACCGCCGGCATCTTGATAAGACGTTAGTAAATTTCCTTCCTTTTCATCAAGAAACTGGTCAAGAATTGCAGTTGCACCGGCACCACTCAATAACAAGCCAATCATTGCTTTACTGAATAAATTCAAGTTATTTTGTCGCATTACAAGTCCTGTTTAGGTGCTGTGATAAATTCTTTCACTGACTCAGTGGCGTTGCCTAATTCGCTTTGTCTTTTTAAGGTGTCCACATAATCTGCCCATATCTCCGTCCTTTTTTGCTGTGAACGGCGATTAAGCAAATAATTCAAAACGCCCAAAACCACACTGACAATAAGCCCAAATAGAAAACCAATTTCATAAAGCGTAAAACCGGAAAAAAACGCACCAACTGTGGCGAAAAAGTAGGTAAGTCTGCTGTTTACTTCGTCCATTCCTAATCCCACAACTGAATAATGTCTTTCTGTTTAGGCTCGGTAATGTCTGGCATATCAACCCATTGACCAGCTTTTAATTCAGTTGTCAGACACAAACCAGGGTTAGCATTTAAAACTTGCTCAACAACGCCTTGTGTTCGTCCGTAGTAGCGAAAACACAATAAATCAACGGTATCACCTTGATGTGCCTGAAATTTCATTATGCTAACTCCGCAATCATGCGTTTCTCGCCGGTCAAATCACGGATTGCGTTTTGTGTATCACGCTTCAAATCATCAATTTGAGTACTCAATGCCTCTGCGTGCTTTTCTCCATCGCGTGTTGTGTCAATATCACGATAGTTTTCAATCAAATAAGCTTTTGTGTAGCTGTACACTGCATGACGATATAAAAATGTATGCTTAGTTTCGTTATTTACGGGCTGTGAAGGTATTTTTCCCAATGAATCAACCACTTGTTCACTTTTCCACTGATTTAATAAGTCATTAACATAAATAACTGAATTCGTTGTTGCATGCTTCAACCTTGCCGTTGTTACCGTTCCATTGATACGCATCGCCCAACGGAGATCAGATAGCCTAATTTCTGGGTAAAACGGGATTGTTTTAACGACTTCACCCTGGTCATTGATATCGATTGTTTCATCTGTTGGCGCAATGGTTTTCTTAGCAACTAGCCCGTTCATTTGTCACCTCAATAAAAAACGGCGGTGGACGATGAAAACAAAGTTATTCGCCCTGTCTCATCGTGCCGCCGTGGCACACGGGGGTGCATTTGGTTAAGACGCGGCTTTTTTCCGTGTCGTTGTTGTCTTTTTCGTGGTGGCTTTCGTCGCTGTCGCCTTTTTAGGCTCTGACTTTTCGACGTTTACAGGCTCTACTGGCGGCGTGTCGTCTTGTTTTACTGAAACTTTTTTAATTTCACGCTGCAGTAATTCAATATCACGCTTAACACCAACTTTTTCATGCAATAACAATGCGCTTTGCATCAATTCAACGGCCTGCGACTTGTCGTTAATGTTGTCATTTAAACGTAATGTATAAGCTAATGATTTATAGAGTTTTGCACGGACTTCATTAGGCACATCATACGTTTTGGTTATCTCGTTTAAACGCTCTAACACATTGATAGAAATTAATTTTTCTTTATCAACACTTGCAGCAAATAATGTCAGCGCTTTATCACAAATTTCATCAATCACCATTGTTGCCGGTGTGCGGTTATAGCGTTCTGGCAATGGCAAGTTATAAGCAAGAACGTAATCCGCCATATCAAGCGCACGATCATAATTTTCACAGTCAATTTGCCAAACAAGAACGGTTGTAAAAACTTCATCCGATTGCCCTGTGTTGGCAGATAACACGCCATCAATCCAAGGCTCGTACTGATCAAGAATCGTTTTTTTGTACTCAATTTTGAATTCAGTGCCTTGAATATAGCTAAGCCGTGTCTGGTCATGACGTAAGCGGTGTAAAATTTGGTCGTATGCCGTCATATTTTCGGTTGTTTGTTCGTCGCCTCGGCGCTCTGCCATTGTTTTACGCCAATGTTGCTGCGCCGGTGTTAGTTGTTCCATTACACATCCCCCGAGAAAATACCGATATCACAGCGATACCGGTGGTTTTACTGTTACTCGCCGCTTTCAGCACCAGCAAACGTCACACCCTCTATCAAACAAGCTAAACCGTAATCTTCTACAGCATAACCATCGTTACTTTGTGCATAAGTCGCGATTCGGTTGTACTCTGGCTCATTTTTAATAAAACGAGTTAATTTTCCTTTCTGCCAGTAAAGCGATAGGTTTTTCATGGTCGTAATAAAGACAGCGCCGTCAGGTAAATAAGGCACTTGAACAGAAGGAATACCGCCTACTGAACTAAGTTTTAATAGTTCATTACCTGCGAGTAATTCCATGTTTGGATTTTGCTGGCTATGCTGGTTGATAACCTTGAAGTTTTTTTGTGTCACCAGTTGGCGGCCTACAATCGCAACAAGTCCAGCCGCATTGCGATGCCACGGATCAATCAAACTATTTACTGCATCGTAAACAACAGCATCAATATTGGCATATTGACCTTTTGTAATGATTTTCCCATCTTCATCGCGTGAAGTTAGTGTGACCCCTTTCATTACTCGCTGAGGTGCTCGGTCACGCATCAACTGCAGCCAACCGATATTGACATCTTGTAATAATGGATTTGCTAGGCGGTCTGATTTCAGTTCGCATTTTTCACCATTAAAACCAATCATCAGACGGTCTAGTGCTTCACGCTGTAAAATTTGCTGATTAATCAGATTTTGAAATTCAGGGTGACCCGCCCAGGCATCTAACTGTGTATAGGGGATCATCGTGTCAAAATTGGTTTGCTCACATGAGTAACGATTAGCATTTAAATCATTTACTGACTGAGGCTCACGACGATCAGATGTTGAGGTATTACGGCTCGCAATTGGTTTGTTAACTGCGATAAGAATGGTTTCACCTTTTTGCTCAGTCACACCAAACGAATTGATTTCTTTTAAGAAAGGGTGATGTTCCATCACTGCCTTTTCAATTTTTTGCTGCACAGACGGATCAACTGTAAATTGCAATTTATCATCGGTGCGAATGGTATTATTCAAACGCGCTTGATTATCTAGGTAAGATAAAAACGCCTTTTGTACTTCTGGTGTATATGACATGTTGGTCATTCCTTAATATCGGGTTTAATTAATATTCAGACTGAACAAACCCGCCGTTACCGGTGGAAAGTTGACGTTGTTCACCGCCTGCATCAGTATTAGTGAGCTGTGATTTCAAGGCTTCAAGTTCCTGCGTCAACTTATTGATATCGCTGGCTTGAGTTTCATTTTCAGCCTTGAGCGCTTCTACCTCTTTTAGTGCTTTTGCACAGGTATCTGCAGTCAGGCTAATCCCCTCTCTTAGGGCGGCGACTTCTTGACTTCCGGCCTCTTTCTGAATACCAAGTATTTTTTTAATACCTGCAACAAATTGATCTGATAGCGTTAGCTGGTCATTTTTTTCCTGTATTGCCGCTGCAGTTAGCTTCACCATCGTTTCAAGTGATGCCGTATAGGTATTATTCGCATCTACGGGTAAACCACGTTCTCGGTTGCTCAACTTGATAACCTGTGTACCAAACGCTGCCGGCGTATCTGTCAATGCAACGCCTGTTAAGTACGCACCTTTAGCAGCATCATTCGGGCAATCAGGTAAGAATTCGATACTTGAAAATATTTTTTGGCCGCTTTGATTGAGTGCAACTAATCCAGCGTCTTTAATAGGGTCGATTGTGGCGGTAATTTCTAGCGCCAATTTTCCCTTTAATGGACCATCTTCCAGCTCTATTGCACGAACAGAATCAACCATTGAAAAGTGACGCCATTGGCTATCAGGATAAATACTCGTGATGTGTTCTAAATTGATGCGAGCCGCATATAGTTGCGTACTGTAGTTATCAGCCATCTGTTTGATTTGGTCACGCGTAACAGCAAAGCCGTTAAGTGTTCCGCCCTCAGTGCAGACGATGACTTGTAGTGTTTTATTGTCCTTTGACATTGGGTTTTCACTCCGAAGATAGCGACAATTCCGTGTGCTTATATCTTCGCAAGTGATTGTTTCAGTTTCAAAACCTTTGCCTTGTCGTGTCGATGTGACAAGTTAAAATTATGGAGGTGTACGCGCGCGATGTGGGAAAGTTGATACATGATGACAGACTCACTACGCGATCCGAGACAGGAAGCGAAAAGCCTCTATTGGCAGGCATACAGCGTTTCACAAATAGCCACTCACTTAAATGTGAGTGCTAACACTATTTATTCGTGGCGCCGGCGGGATAAATGGGATGAAACCGAGGCCATGCAGCGCCTTAGCAGTGAAACTCATGTCCGTATTTTACGTTTAATGTCAAAAGAAAATTTGACCGCCCATGACTTCAAAGTTCTTGATTTTTTAGGTCGCCAGCTAGAACGCTTTAACAAGTCGAATGAACAGCACGAAACAGAAAAGAAACCGAAAGCCCCGAAAAATCATTTCACTGACGATCAAATAGACCAATTACGCGAACTTGTGCTGGATTCGCTCTATGAACATCAAAAGAAATGGTACAAGCAAAAACACCGCCGCAATCGAATGATTTTAAAGTCACGGCAAATTGGAGCGACCTGGTATTTTGCCAGGGAAGCATTAATCCATGCGCTAGAAACAGGTAATAACCAAATATTTCTATCAGCAAGTCGCGCCCAGGCACTACAATTTAAAGTCTTCATTCAAGCACTTGCAAGGATTGTCGGCGTTGAATTAAAAGGCGGTGATAAAATCATTTTAGCCAATGGCGCGACACTATTTTTCCTTGGTACGTCCGCAGCTACGGCGCAGTCATACACTGGCGATCTCCATTTTGATGAGTTCTTTTGGACAGCTAACTTTATGAACCTACGTAAAGTCGCCGCAGCTATGGCAACTCAAATAGGCTTGCGCCGTACTTACTTTTCGACGCCATCATCAGAAGAGCATGAAGCCTATCCGTTTTGGACAGGTGACTTTTTTAATAATGCGCGCGCTGAAAGTAAAAAAATTCTCATTGATACCAGCCATAAAACACTAAAAAACGGTCAGTTAGGCGGTGATAACATCTGGCGTCAAATCGTCACTATTCATGATGCGCTTAACTCTGGTTTTGACCTCGTTTCCCTGGAAGAAATCGAAAGCGAAAACACCCCTGATGATTTTGAAAATCTATATAACTGCCAGTTTGTTAAAGCCGGTGAACGTGCCTTTGATTACAACGCCCTTATTGCACGTGGTGTTGACGGGTATAACCGTGACGTTTGGCCTGATTGGAAACCTTATACACATCGCCCTCTTGGTAATAAACCTGTGCATATTGGAGCTGACCCTACAGGAACCGGTGGCAATGGTGACGGCTTAGGCATTGCCGTTCTATCTCCACCTGCAGTCACTGGCGGTAAATGGCGTGTGGTTGAAGCATTACGTTTTCGAGGTATGGCATTTGAAAAGCAAGCTGAGGAAATAAAAAAACTGACATTGCGCTATAACGTCATAGGGATCACCGTTGATGGTACAGGTGGTACAGGTGAAGCCGTTTATGAGTTAGTTAAAAAATTCTATCCTGCCGCAACAATGATTGGTTATTCAGCGCCCGTTAAGCGGTTGATGGTGCTCAAAGCACAAATGTTAATTCGTAACGGTCGCCTTGAATACGATGCCGGTGCGCAGCATATCGCATCATCATTCATGACAATCAAAAAAGTGATTACACCAGGCGGCATTGTTACTTATACATCAGATAGAACACGCGGCATTGATCATGGTGATATTGCCTGGTCAATCATGAATGTTTTATATGGCGAGCCTATTGGCAGCGAAACCGCGAACGAAGGTTCGTGTATATCGGAGTTTTAAAATGCAAACAGAATTACCCGTTGTGACCAATACAACTAATTTACCCGCTGAAAACCAGTGTGCCGCTTTTACCTTTGATAATCCGATCCCAGTCATGGGCGCTTATGATTTGCTTGATTGTATGGAATGCGCCAAAAATGGAAAATGGTACGAAACGCCGCTTGATTTTTATGGTATTGCGCGCGCCTTTCACTCTGCAGTGCATCATCAATCACCCTTATTTTTTAAACGCAATGTGATTATGAGTTGCTTCATTCCTCATAACTCACTGACTTATAAAGAAATGAGCGCTTATGTTCTTGATTATTTAGTATTTGGTAATGCGTACTTTGAACGTCGGCGCAATCGCCTTGGCGGCTTACTGCAGCTTAAGCGCTCACCGGCTAAATATACTCGCCGTGGTGTTGACCTGGATAATTATTTCTTCGTCCAAAATTTTCGTGAAGCCCACGAATTTAAACGCGGCGATGTGTTTCACTTAATCAATCCTGATATTAACCAAGAAATATATGGCTTACCTGAGTATCTATCTGGCCTTATCTCGGCAAAATTGAATCGGTCAGCAACAACCTTTCGTGTTAACTATTATGAAAATGGGTCACACGCTGGCGTGATTGTTTATCTTAATGACACACTCGCCGATCCCAACGGTGTCAACGACTTAAAAGAATCATTGCAAAAATCACGGCAGGGCGGCGCCTTTAAAAATTTGTTTGTCTATGCGGCAGGCGGTAAGAAAGACGGTATTCAAATATTACCGTTCAGCCAAATTGCCGCGAAAGATGAATTCATGAGCGTGAAAGATACAACGCGCGATGACTTGCTCGCAATGCACCGTGTGCCACCGCAACTAATGGGTATCGTTCCAAGTGGTTCGAGTAACTTTGGTGACATAGAGAAAGCAGCTAAAGTCTTTTCTATCAATGAATTATCACCCATCATTGAAAGCTTGAAGTCTATCAATGAGTGGTTAGGTGAGGAAGTCATACGCTTCAATCAGTACGCTTTGTTAGATGCCCTGGGTAGCAAGTGATAACGAGATAAAAATACTTATCCTCTGTATCAAACTGTACGCTATCACATGGCTTTCAATTATTACCTATACCTAGCCGCAGTTTAAATTAAAACACTTCAACCTACCTCACACAGGCGCTAAAAGCGCCTTTTTTTTACGCCTCAAACGTGCGAAAAAATAACCCCACCTACAACCCATTGCGCGCGATTGCTCCCCCGCCTCGCCCGCACACAAAAGGTGTGCTTTTTTGTGCATTTGTGCCGATGGGGGCAAGCCGCACCAGTACAGGCACTGAGCAGAAAATCAATCAAGGTTAAATTTGTGCAATCTGATGCGAAATTGTGACCTTATTTTAGGCATTAAAAAACCGCCTGTTAAATGGCGGTTTCTTAATAAACAATATTATCTTACTTATCTTTTGGCATGAACGATTCTGTTAATGAAGTACATTTATTCTTATCGCTCTGCTCTTTTTCTTTAAAGTTAGAATATGTATTAGCATCAAAGAATGAAATTCCTTCAACTTCTTCTTTTGGTATTAATGTTCTAAAATCAGATAACGAAAGTTGAGTATCCCCTAATCCATTCGCTATACCGCTATCGATATAATGTCGTCTATAATTAGTTGTTATTGTTACAGTTAAGTCATCTTTATCACGATAACCACTAAGCAACGGCAAAAGTTGCAAATATTCAGCTTTTCCATGCTCAAATTTAGGACAACTAATGAGCCCAACATAAATTTTTCTAGAGCTTAAAGTAAGAATTACAGGAAAACTCCTAACAGACGCTTCTATCAGCATGCTTTCTAGCGGGTCATTATTAACTGCTCTAGCTAGAGCATCAATCATTCTATCTTCATCACGATTCACCCACCATCTTTGTAAATAGCCGGCTGAAAAAGCCAAAAATAATGACACCAAACCAAAGATAGCAAATTTAAGATCTGCAAATTTTAGTTTATCAGACAAGGATAAAGGAAACATACGATTGATAGTTTCTGAGTCAATATATCCATTAGATAGTAAAATATTATACAGATATCGAAAAGTACCAAATAGGCTTAATGCGGAACAAAGTAACCACGCTACAACAGTAAAACAAACGCCCCAAACAGCCACAAAAAAATAAGCGTCCCAACCAGCGGAACGCTTAAATATATATTTGGAAGAAATTGCAGTATTTACATATAGATAACCACTAATAAGAACAATGACGAAAATAATCGTATTCATTAATTATTCGCCCCGTGACTCTTCTTTAATACCTTTTAGTTGATCTATCTGTTCTTTGATGGCTTCTTTAACCTTATCATTTGATAAGTCAAGTTCGACATAACCATTTTTCGTTATTGTGTAACGACCACGGTTATCTTTAAGTACTTTTTTTAATCTATCTTGAGAGTTAAACATACCTACATCAAGGTCAAATCCTAGAACTAGTGACATAGATACCTCCTTTTTTTACAATTAAAAAAAACCGAGTCACTCCTTAAGTTACTCAGTCTTTCCATAAAAACTACATATCGTTTTTCTTGGTTGTGGTCTTTACCACAAAAATCTATTACACATTATGTATATCAAAAAGATTTTTTTATCAACTTACTGAGCAAACTTTGTGACATCTTTACAATCAGTTACTACATGTTGTGCTTTGACCTTACCTAGTGACACTATACGAAATACAATAACACTATCCATTTCTTTATAGGTCACAGTATAGCACAAAATCAAATACTGTACATATATACAGTTAATTTATAATTATACATGTCTAATTTCTAACATGAATGAAGTAAAATTATTATGTCCATCTGTGTTACTTTTATATCAATATTCAAACATTCACCCAGTCATAAACCAAACCAACACATAACGCGAAAGCGCACCAAAGACCGACGAATACTAGATACTTAGTTAGCATTTTTTGCCCTCAATTTTGTGATTCGCGCCAATGCATCAGCGCACCGTTGTTTATACTTCTGACTTCTATGCTCTTTTTGTGCTGCTATTTCTTGTTTTCTTTGCTCTTTTCCATCCTCGGTTAACTCTAACCTCAGCCGTTCCCCATCTAATTTCAGATAATAGTTACCGTCACTAACCCCCATACCTTTAGTAAACATGGTTTCAACCTGTGGAATATCGAATTCAAAACCGACTTCATTGGCAAAAGTAACTATTTCCGACTGAATTTCTTTATCACTCTCGCTTAATTCAATTTTTGATATCTGTCTTTGCTGATTACTCTGTGATATTTCGCTACCTGCGGCGTTATTAGCGTCTGTTTCTATAAACGCGAAACCGTATTCCTTTATGTTGCATACTTCCCCTGAACCAAGCTCAGGCTCGTAAAATTGTACATCTGATAGATTGGATGTGATCCGTGATCTACAGTTATTGACAGGACTCCGAGGCGCTCCGCTGTCGCTTCTTAAAAGATTAAGGTCAACGTCAACATCGCTTTTCTTGACGATTTGATACTTTCTATCGCGCGTTTTAATGACTGGCGTACCGGCTTTCAATTGGTTATAGATACCGACAACTTTCTGAACATCTTCACCGTAAACATTGACGTCACTGATCTCACGGGCAACACGGATTGTTTCTTCACGCCGGCGAATACACGGGCCACCTTGTGACATAACATATTCAAAGAAATCACCGCTATCTGCTGCTGCGCGTACTCGCTCTGCAACCTCACCAAGTTTTTCAGCAATAGAAACGCCACGTAAACAAGAACGACGGCACTCTCGGTAAGCGCCTTTTGATGGGAGTTTATAGAATTGAAATTGGGGTATACGCCAAGTTGAAGCCCATGCGGTAACTGCCGCAGCCATACTTTTTAAATCTTTGCCGGTTTCGTGGTCTATCTCACCATCAAGCGCGTAGCCATCAATATTTTTAGCAATATATTTTGCGATATAGCCTACTGCACCACCGCGATTCATGTGTTTACATTCAAAACGGTATTTATGTGCACCGGCCTCGTCACCATCTTCTTTTAATGCACGTTTGCGCATGATCTCAATGGCTTTTGCCCGACTTGCTTTATCAACAAATAACAACATGTGCCAATGCGGTGTGCCATCATGATGCGGTTCGACAACACGAACACCATAAACATCAATGTTATTATCATTAAATGCCGAACGAATACGCGACCAAACTTTGACTAAGTACTGTTGCCCGTCCTTTGGTGTGTAGGCCTCATTTTTCCATTTACTATTAAGTACTGCGATCACATCTTTTTTACGTTTACGTAGCTTTGTTGGATGGTATTTTGACGGGCAAGTTAGTGTAATAAACATACCAATATCGCCACGTTCTTTCGCTACGCGTTCAATCCCTGCCATTTGAGCCATAAGCTCCATCCGACGAATTTCAGGATTTGAAACACTCGCCATAACTTTATCAAATAGGTCAAAACGTTCGCCGGTTTCAACATCTTGAATATCCATGCCTTGCAGGTATTGCATATTAGATAAACGCTGCGCTTGCACTGCGCGAATAGCTTGTTTACTCGCATATGGGTTGCGATTTTGGCAAACATCCATATTGGCAATCATTAAGGCTTCTAGCCATTGAGTGCGGTGGGCTTTTAACTTTCGACACCAAAAGTCTGCATTAACCAAGCGCTGTACAGCCGCTATCACTTTTCTAATTTCTAGATTTTGTTTACCTTTGCCTTTTTTGCGATTTTTCAAAACTCGGCAGTAGGCTTTATAATGAAGCGGGGCAATATGTAATCCTTTCACCAACTCAGCCAAACGCCCGTAAATTTCTGTTTGTACTGAATCTTGATAGATAACTTCACGATCACCGTTATTCTGTTCTGTAAACTTATCGCAATAGGTTTCATACAAATTAGAGAAACCGACAGCAATAATTTCAGCCAACTTTTTCACCGACTTATCATTCAAATCAAACAACCGGTTATATTGGCTAACATCAGGCGATAAACGAGTTGAGATTGTTAATAATGCTTTTGTTTCAATTTCATATCGTGCATTGATAACAAGTAATCTTTGCCATACTTGCTCATGAAAACGGTAATATAAAAAGTCATGGGCTTTACGTAGCCCACTTTCTTTTAATAAGTTGTCATAGTGTTTTTGATAGCGATAGCGCAGAACGCGCGGCAAGGTTTGAATATCACTTAAAATCGCTTGCCCCTGAACAATTTGTTCACGGGTAAGCGGTCTTTCTATATCGGATTTATAGTAATTATTTTCTTTTGGCTTATTCCACGGATAAGGAAATACCATATCCGCGGTATAAGTCAGCGGTAACGTAGAAAAATCTAATATCTTAGACATTAAGCGCCCCGCCTAATGTTTCTGGTCTTAATAGATTAATCGCGGTTTCACACCGGCGAGAAATTATGTCTACCGCTTCACGATAAACATCTAACGTTTTAATGCCCCGCCCTTTAACGTTTTGAACATGATAAGAAACTAAGTCAATCGCTAACATCCACGGATCAGAATGGCAGCAAACAAGGCTATAACAACGAGTACGGCGGTTAAATGACAGCAACCGCCAAATGATTTTATTGTTTTCTGTATCAACATGGCGCTGGATAGCAAAGCGTGTACCGCTGATATAAACACCATCGATAGGATCAAGCATCATTACTTAACCCCCTTCAATACAGCGATAATTTCTTTTGCTGGCTTACGACAACCATTTGCTGCAATTGTGCGAGGTGCTTCTATTTCATGAATAGTAAAACCAAGGTCGGCGTAAAGTGTTTTAGCCTGGGGGGAATTAGAAACAGTTACCGGATTACCTTGATTGTCATTAATATCTTTTAAGGCAATCGCTAACGCTTCATGGTCAGCATCAGTAAAGCCGGCTGTGTGATATTGAGTAAAACCATCACGACCAGCCATATATGGAGGATCACAATAAACACCGTCATTATCTTCAACTAATGAAAGGGTGTCTTGCCATTCAAGACAAACAAAATCAGCATGTTGGGCTTTTTCAGAAAATGAAATAATTTCATTTCTAGGAAAATATGGCTTCTTATAATTTCCAAAAGGAACATTAAAGCCACCACTTTGGTTATATCGACATAGCCCATTATAGCAATGCCTATTTAATATTAGAAAATCAGCCGCATTATTGTATGGGCTAGTACTCCCTTTGCTGTTATTGAATCTATCCCTAATAGCGTAATAAATGTCTCTTTTATTAAATCGCTCCCAAATAAAGGATAATGATTCGAAAAAATCCTCTATAGGGTCAGAAACACATTGATATAACGTAATTAAATCCTGATTAACATCTGCAATTAAATACTGCTCATAGTCAGTATTCATCATCACAGCGCAAGAACCAGCGAACGGTTCAACTAAACGCTTTGCATTTGGTAAATGTGGGCGTAGTTGTTCCATGATGCGAACTTTAGAGCCAGCCCATTTGAGTATGGTTTTATTAGCCATATCACACGCTCCGATAATGTTTACTTTTAAGTTCTGATACCGTTTGGCAGTCAATGCACAACGTGCAGCCAATGGATGCAATACGGCGATTTTCGGGAATAGGTTTTCCGCAACACTCACAAAAAAAAGAAGAAACACCACGAGGGCGGCTAGTAATTGCCTTTATCTGTTGTTCTCTCATTAATATTTCGTGGTCACTGGCACGATCAATTTCTTTAGACATGATTCAGCTCCGCTGCTTGATTCTCTAAATACTCAGCTTCGCTCATCAATAATTGATGCATTTCACCGTAATTAAGCTTTTCATCTAAAACTTTGTATGCAAGTGAACGCTGACGATCAGCGAATCCACTAACAAGTGATTTGCGCTCATCTTCTCGGTTCGCTTTTATGTTTTCTGCAACAGGGGTAAATATTGGGTCGGGGAATGTTCTCATATTTATTACCTATATTTAGATTGTAAAAAGTCCTGACGAATCAACGTCATTATTTTTAATAATTAAATTTAAATTAGATTGGCATTACTATATGTGTTGGTAACAATGCATTTAATGCCTTTATTTGATTAAGTGCATTAATAAACTGTTTTTGTTCGCTAATAATTAAATCGTCAAATCTCATTTCTTTTTTATCACTTAGATTTGCAAGATGAAAAATCATATCTAATATTCTTTTATCTTGTTTACGTAAGTAATCAATGAAACCTGATAATTGTTGATTTGTTGGTTCTTCATTACGGCATTGTAGTAATTGAGTTCTCAGCTCTGCCGCTTTATTCAGTGCTGCGGTGCGTTCTGTGAGTGTTCCTCCATCATTATAGTACCGCTCATAAGACTTTCTTTTTATACTAGGGGCATCTACCAGCTTTGATTGAAAACTAATAATCTCGGCTGTATTTACTTTCTTGCCTGTATTATCTATTTCTTTCATTGCCGTGTTACCCATAATCAAACCCTCATTATTTAGAATCGATATTGACGGTTTTTTATCCATGACCGAAAACATGGCGTGTGGTATATTTGCTTCGCCTGTGATTTCTTGAAGGGAATCAGGCGTAACAGCCACTCAAAAGAGGAAGATTCATGTCTAAAAAAGAAGTTCCTATATTTATTCCTGCCGGTGTTGAATACGTTATTCATAATCAGCTAGCCTGTATTAAATTCGATTACCGTTTAAAACCACCACATAAATTACCTAAAAATGGCGAGCTATTTACTGGTCTCACTGTTGAACAAGCAACGGATCTGGTTGCTTTCCTGCAACATTATATTGACGCCGAAAAATTACTTGGCGGGAATAATCAGAAGCATTAATTTTTAGAATGCTACCGAATTTAAAATAAGAAAGACGAATTACATCTTTATTTATCATTCTCTTTCTTATTTTTCCTGAAATATCCATTTATTAAACCCCGTAAAGTTCATCTATATATTTTGTTGCTTCCGCCATTGCATCAAATAACCCGAATGATTGTTCATTCTGTGAAACTTGATAGCGCGTTATCTGGCGTAATTTATTTCGTGGATACTTTTTGATAGTGAAACCACGATAAATAAAGCAATGGGATTTAAGCTGCAATATTTGCATATTACAGCCCAACCCACAGAAGCCACATTTTACGCTGATCTTCCGTTCGGCTATAAAACGCCTCATCCATCCCGCGATTAAATTCAGTAATACTTACCCAAATTTCACCAGCGCGGCTTTTTGGTTTTGTTGGATCTCGAAATTCGATAATCGGCAACTTACCTTGCTTAGCCATTGTCTTTACAGCTTCATGATTTTTACCGATCAACTCCGCAAATCTAGCAAGCGGGACAGCGCTAACCGGATATTTCACATTGATTTGTTCTTTACTCATTTGATACCCTCGTTTGGTTAAGCCTTTTAAAGCCTTTTATTTCTGGTTTTATAAGGTAACTCGCGCGTCAATCGGTTCAAATAAGGAACCGATAACGGAATATTAGTTCGATAAGAGAACCAAGTCAATGGACATACCTCAAAAAATTAAGGCTGTAAGACAAGCAGAAGGATACAGCCAATCTCAATTGTCTGATTTAGTTGATATATCTATCAGTACGCTTAAAAAAATTGAGGCAGGCTATCAAGAGCCTAGCGTTACGACACTTTCAAAAATAATTAAGCATCCAAAATTTGAAAAATACGCCTTATGGATAATTAGCGATAAAACACTCCCCGAGGCCGGACAAATTGCTCCGGCTCTCGCACACGATGGGCTAGAGAAAGAAACCTTACGCCGCTCAGAAAAGAAAACTGGTTAGACGTCCTATATCTATATTCTGATTACTGCTGGTCACAGTCAGTCAGCTACATCGGAGGGCTTACTTATGGCAATTAAGAAGCTCAATGATGGTCGATACGAAGTGGATATGCGCCCAAACGGGCAAGATGGAAAGCGATTAAGACGGATTTTTGATCGCAAAGTAGAAGCTGTTACATTCGAAAAGTACGCAATTGTTAATGCAAAGAAATTTTCAGGTAACGTAGAACTTGCTGGAAAAGTTAGGCTGAATGAATTACTTGATAAGTGGTGGTTATATCATGGTCAAACATTGAAAAATGGACTCATTGAAAAAAGACATTTATTGAAATCAATAAAATCTCTTGGAAATCCGACAGTGAATCAACTGGATAAGCACGCGCTACTTGAACATCGTAGCTCACGGTTAATTGATGGCATTAGCCCAGCAACAATTAACAGAGATTTGTATCGCTTATCAGGAATGTTAACCGCCCTTGAAAAACTAGAATTATTCAAGAGCAAAAATCCATTAAAGGGCTTACCGCCACTTAAAGAGAAACAACCAGAGCTTACCTTTTTAAATGAGCAAGAAATAGCAACATTGCTTAATGCTGTATCTGGTGATTATAAACTCATAGCACTACTTTGTTTAAGTACCGGAGCAAGGTGGAGCGAAGCTGAAACACTGCACAGTGAGCAAGTTCAAAATGGGCGCGTGACTTTTTTGCAAACAAAAAATGGTAAGAAAAGGGTAATTCCCATTTCTGATGAATTGGTAGGACAGATCAAAACCAAAAAATCAGGAAAATTATTTACAGTGGATTACAACACCTTTAGAGAAAAGCTAAAGGAAATAAAACCCGATTTACCAAGAGGACAAGCAACACACGTTTTACGTCATACGTTTGCTAGCCACTTTGTAATGAATGGGGGAAATATTGTTGCACTGAAAGAAATATTAGGACATGCGAGCATTAACCAAACAATGGCCTATGCTCATTTAGCACCTGATTATTTACAGCTAGCAATAAAACTTAATCCATTAAATGGCATGAAAATTTAATTAAACCGAGGTGGGCGACCGTCCAGTTTCCGTCCACCTCTGCGAACTTTGATGAACTTTCATAGCCTTTTAAATTTTGATAAGTAACTGTTTTTAAAGGAATGAAAACATAACTCATTGAAAAAAAAGCCCCTAAAAGGGGCTTAAAAGACAGGGATGGTGTCTATGGCAAGGAAAAACTTCATTTGTTGCTACTTCACTACTTACATTTTGAAACTCACTTCACGACTTAAATTTTACTTATCTCACTGCTATATTCTTTTGCTATTGCATCGCTTGATATTCAGCCATTTTGTGCTGGTGAATCTGTTCAAGTTGAACTTTCTGTTCAGGCGTTAACAACTGGTATAATTCATGGTGAATACGTGCCATTTCCACACGTTGTTCCAGTTCTTTTTGCAATCGCTTTTCGATTTGTTCACGGACAGCTTTATCATCAAAGCTATCTGCGATAATTAATTTGTGTAGTGCTTCACGTTCTTGCACTAAACCCGAGTTATCAACGCGATAATGCCGCTGTGTAGCCATTAAATCTCGTAATTGCTGGCGCTGTTTTTCATTTAACGTGATACCATTAAACAGGAAAGTACTTGCGCGCTCTTCATTACTAAACATTTCATGATTTTGAAATGGAACTACAACTTGAGAATTTGCTGAGGCAGATTGTTCAGGTTGCATTTGTAACATTAAAGGGGCTTCCCCTTCACGGACACTAGCATCGTTTGCTGGGATTTCCCCAAAAGCGACTGCGGGTCCGAAAACAAATGCAGAGGCTAAAACTAATACTGCTGTTTTATGTGCTGTTCTATGCATTTTAGACACCTTGTTTCCGAACTGTGCTCGTGATTCAATGTGGACAACTATACGCTGGTGGCTGCAAACTAGCGTCAGAGCTTGTAAAAGAACGTAAAGTCATGGAATCGTGAAGATTGTTATCGTATTTTGGTAGCCGGAGGACTTAAACAATGCATAAAATCCTATTAGTTGATGACGACCGTGAACTCACGTCGCTATTAAAAGAATTGCTGGAAATGGAAGGCTTCAATGTTGTCATCGCTTATGATGGTGAACAGGCATTACAGCAAATAGACTCATCAATTGACCTGCTATTACTTGATGTCATGATGCCAAAGAAAAATGGTATCGAGACATTAAAAGAGCTGCGTCAATTACACCAGACCCCAGTGATCATGTTGACTGCCCGTGGCAGTGAACTCGATAAAGTATTGGGATTAGAATTAGGGGCGGATGATTATCTTCCTAAACCTTTCAATGACCGTGAACTTGTCGCTCGTATTCGCGCCTTACTACGCCGCTCAACTTGGAGCGAGCAGAACCAAGGTGACAATAGCAACACGCCTGTGCTGCAAGTTGATAAACTGCAACTTAACCCAGGCCGCCAAGAAGCGAGCTTCGATACCGAAATTCTCGATTTAACTGGAACTGAATTCACGCTACTGTATTTATTAGCACAACATTTAGGACAAGTCGTTTCGAGAGAACACCTCAGCCAAGAAGTTCTTGGAAAACGCTTAACACCGTTTGACCGTGCCATTGATATGCACATCTCAAACTTACGTCGAAAACTCCCAGAGCGTACAGACGGTCAGCCGTGGTTTAAAACCCTACGTGGCCGCGGATACCTGATGGTTTCAGCCACATGATCAACAGTTTAACCGCAAGAATATTTGCGATTTTCTGGTTCACCCTCGCACTAGTGCTCATGCTAGTGTTGATGGTGCCCAAGCTAGACTCACGGCAGCTCACTGTTTTGATGGAAAGTGAGCAGCGCCAAGGAGAAATGCTTGAACAGCATATAGAAGCAGAACTCGCACAAGCGCCGATGAATGACCTCCTTTGGTGGCGTCGTATTTCAAACTCCATCAAAAAATGGGCACCACCCGGTCAACGCCTTATTATTGTGACCAGTGAAGGTCGCGTAATTGGTGCGATGCCGAGTGAAATGCAAGTCATTCGTAACTTTATTGGTCAATCGGATAACGCCGACCACCCGAAAAAGAAAAAATATGGCCGAGCAGAAATTATTGGCCCATTCTCGATTCGTGATGGTGAAGATCACTATCAACTCTATTTAGTTCGTCCAGCCAGTAGCCCACAATCTGATTTTATCAACCTACTGTTTGACCGACCGTTTTTACTACTGATTGCCACAATGTTAATCAGTGCGCCATTATTGCTCTGGCTATCATGGAGCTTGGCACGACCTGCGCGAAAACTGAAAATGGCGGCAGATGACGTCGCGAAAGGTAACTTACGGCCTCATCCAGAACTTGAATCCGGCCCACAAGAATTCCTCTCAGCAGGTAACAGCTTTAACCAAATGATCAGCGCCTTGGATGGCATGGTCAGCGCCCAACAACGTTTAATTTCTGATATTTCTCACGAATTACGAACTCCACTCACCCGTTTACAACTGGCAACTGCCCTATTACGTCGTCGCCATGGGGAAAGTAAAGAACTTGAACGAATTGAAACCGAAACACACCGTTTAGATAGCATGATCAACGATTTACTCGTGCTATCGCGTAGCCAACACAAAAATGAAATTCTTCGAGAAAACATTAAAGCCGATGAACTTTGGGGCGACATTCTTGACGATGCTAGCTTTGAAGCAGAACAGATGAACAAAACCTTGGACGTCACCTCGCCTCCGGGACCTTGGTCGCTGTACTGTAATCCATCCGCTGTTGGTAGTGCTTTTGAAAATATCGTCCGAAATGCTTTACGCTATTCTCATTCACATATTGCAGTTGATTTTAAAGAAGAAAATAACGGTGTCTTAATCACTGTTGATGATGACGGCCCAGGAGTTAGCCCAGCCGACCGTGAGCACATTTTCCGTCCATTCTACCGAACGGATGAAGCGCGAGCGCGAGAAACCGGTGGAACAGGCTTAGGTCTCGCCATCGTCGAGACCGCAATCACTCAGCATAAAGGTTGGGTAAAAGCCGATAATAGCCCATTAGGGGGATTACGCTTACAAATTTGGTTACCCGAACACGGTCGCTAGCCCTTATTTTAAATCGTTAGCAAGCCTTCAATTTTTAATACAATAGTTATTAAAAGTTGGAGGCTTTTTTTATTTCATTATTTAATATAACTACAAACCATATTATTAATACGCTTATTCATCAGAATATTCTTATAATCGCCTATTTCATCAACCACCAAAATAACTCATCAATATATAACCCTATTTTACTCTAATTAATAATGATGCGATCGAACAAAAACGCATTAAAGGCGTTCAATTCAAAACATAAAGTAATAGCTAATAAGTATTACTTTAATTATTAACTAGTTAACTCATATAGTGAGTAATGTATTAATCTGATACTCTTAAAGAGAAAAAATTATTAAATGTAAATTTCAGGATTAATTAAAATCAAATGGCACGCACTCCCAAGCCAACTTAAATTTCATACGTATATAATAAAAAAAAACAATTAGATACTCCTAATAGGAGTTTAAAATAAATACAATTTTATTTTTTATAACCCATTTAAATATTAGCCGAACTTAACTTCAAATGGACTTATCAATGAAAAAAAACAAGCTCACTCAGCTGATCATGTTAGCAGTACTAGGCGCATTCAGTAGCAGCAGTCTCGCTGGCGGCCTAGTTGTACCCGATAACAACTTGCGCAGCGACCTCGCTTGGCTTTCAGAACGTAATGTAATTCAAATCAGCCTTTCAACATGGCCCCTTTCTCAGGAAGAAATTACGCGTTCGTTGGATAATGCCAACATCACCAATGATGAGCAGCAAGCAATTATTCAACGCATCAAGAAAAAGCTTGGGAACAGCAAAAATAGTGTTCAACTAGAAACCCATTTAGCCTCTGGCAAACCGTCAATGCCACAAGGATTTGGACAAAGTGAATACAGCGATTTTCGCTATACTGTTTCCGGTAACTACAGCACTGATGACGTTGATTTAAACCTCAAAGCCAATGCCGAACGTGCTTTGCGCGTTGAAAATGGCTCTGACTACAACCTTAACGGCTCTTATGGTGGCGTTAAAGTTTGGAACCAATGGATAAGCTTTGGTGAAATCCCGCAATGGTGGGGACCGGGTCATGATGGTAGCTTAATCCGCACCGATGCCGCACGCCCTGTCACCGGTTTCTTAATGCAACGTGCTGACCAAAGCCCATTTGAAACACCATGGCTTTCATGGATTGGTTCATGGCAATACCAGCTTACCGCAGGCCAAATCAAACAGTATTCATCCCAACCTAATACTAAATTGATTGGTCTACGCATGACAATGAACCCAACTGACTTCTTTGAACTTGGTGGTTCTCGTGTGGTGATGTGGGGAGGCGATGGCCGCCCAAATAACTGGAACTCGTTCTGGAATGCCATGGGTGGAAAGGATAATACCGGTGACTACAATGACGACCCCGGCAACCAACTTGCTGGCCTTGATTTTAAACTAAAACTTTATCCGCTTATTGATTTGCCAGTGAGTGTTTACGGGCAAATGGTCGGTGAAGATGAAGCCAATCTGTTCCCATCGAAAAATGCCTTTATGGGCGGTATCGAGGGATATCATACCGCTTGGGGCCAACCATTGAACTGGTATATTGAAGGCGCCAATACCCATACGGAGTGGAATAAAAATGGCGTGATGTACCGCCACTTTATCTACCAAGATGGTTATTACCAACAAGGCGCGCCATTAGGCCATGCGATGGGCGGCGATGGTCGTATGTTATCTGCAAAAGTTGAATACACACTTGATGATGATAACCGCGTCAGTACCCGTTTAGTTTATGCGAAAGTAAATAAAGAGAGCTACCCACAAAATAGAATCTTCCCAGAATCTGAAACCATCAAAGGGGTCGATTTAGGTTGGTGGCATAATTTTGATAGAGACATTAGTACAGACGCCAAAGTGTGGGTTTCGAAAACTGACTATGACACTCGCGACGATCTCGGTGCGTCAGTAACAGTGAACGTGCCGTTTAAGTGGTAATACTTATTTAAAGCCCGCATTATAAATAGTCTCTCATCACGGACAGCGATACTCGCCGTCCGTGTTTTTGATTAAATATTAATTTTCGTTCCACTTTTTCTGATTAAAGTAATTAAATCTAACAATTATTAAGTTAATTAAAATCATCAATTTCAGCTGTTATCAATCCTATTTTACGCCGAACCAGTGTATTGCTAGCATATTAAATAATATGAATAAAATGTATCCATAATAAGCGTAATGATATTAATAGGTTAACTTAAGTTAAACTCGGGTTAATATTCGACGTCATTTTAAGAGTTATAACCTGATAATTTAAAATAATTTATCCAATTAATACTCACCTCTAAGACTATTCTCTAACGTTATTTAAGATATAGTCTCTATGTATATTTAATGGTATTATTAATCGCTTTTTGCTTGACCCTGCTAGCTAGCAGGATTAACCTTCATCGGTTAAAAACAATAAGAAATGTTTATCAATTGAGCGATTCAGCTAAAAGTGCAACAATTTCAATTGATAAGCGTTGATTTACAATTTAAAAGGTGCTCTGGGACCCGACAACCCAGTGCGGTAGCTATGTGTGATGTATTTAAAATAATTCATTTTTGGGCATTAATAAAATAAAAAAAATGTCACGTTAAAATAACACTATTTTCTTTATACTAAACTTATGAGTCACTAAATAAAAAACATATTATGAATTATAAAAAAGTAGTTATTATAGGCGCTAATGGCCTACTCGGTAGTACATTATCATGCACTTTAAAAAATAAAGGCTACCATGTAGTAACCGTCACTCATACATCTTTAGGTAGCGATTATCAATCTGATGTTTCAGAGAAAAAAAATTTAGATACGATCCTTCAAACTGAACAACCTGAAATCATTATTAATCTTGCAGCATTAACAAATGTAGAACAGTGCGAATTAGAAACAGACAAAGCTGAAAAATTAAATATAAATATACCTAAAAATATAGCTAACTCTAGTTATCAAAACGCATTCATTATACATATCTCAACAGATCACATTTATAATAAAAATAATGCAGATGAAACAGAAATTTCTCTCATAAATAATTATGCCAAAACTAAATATCTAGGAGAGAAAGAGTACGACTTATCAAAATCAATTATACTTAGAACAAATTTTTTTGGAAAATCAAAAAGTAATAACTCAGTGGGCCTATGTGATTTTATATATAATTCAGCTCAGCAAGGCGCTCACCTAAATCTATTTAATGATGTATTTTTTTCCCCAATATCAATAAATTCACTAGTTAAATACATTGAGCTAGTTATACAAAAAAAACATACAGGAATATATAATTTAGGCTCTAGAAATGGAATGACTAAAGGTGATTTCATCTATAAATTTTTGAATTACTCATCCATTAATGATTTCAATCATACATTTATTCCTATGCCACATAATAACGATATAAATCGACCTCATGATATGAGAATGAATGTTGATAAATTTCAAAATGTATTCTCACTTATATTGCCCACTTTAGATGAAGAAATAAGGAACGTATCTAATGATTTCAAATTTTGCTAGCTCCTTTCAAATAGGCTCAAATACACTGGAAAAGGATGGAGCTCCATATTTTATTGCAGATATTGGAGCAAACCACAATGGCAGTTTGGAAAAAGCAATTGAATTAATTCACCTAGCTTCTGAATCAGGAGCCCATGCTGTAAAATTTCAACATTTTAATGCTAGTACTATTGTGAGTAAGACAGGATTTGATACATTAACTGACCAAATGTCTCATCAATCAACATGGAAAAAATCAGTCTTTGAAGTATACAAAGATGCATCAATAAATTTAGAATGGACAGATATACTAGTAAAAACGTGTCAAAATGTAGGTGTAGATTTTTTCACTAGCCCTTATTCAATGGATCTTGTTGACTTTGTAGATCCATATGTCCCTGCCTATAAAGTTGGCTCAGGAGATATTACTTGGCTACAGATTATTGAAAAAATGGCCTCAAAGAAAAAACCCATTTTGCTTGCATGTGGCGCTTCAACTTTGGATGAAATTGATTTAGCCGTTAAAACAGCACAAAAACATACAAATCAAATAGTTATAATGCAATGTAATACTAACTATACCGCTTCCTTAGAAAACTTTAAGTACATAAATTTAAATGTAATTAAAACACTAAGAGCAATGTATCCTAATTCTATTTTGGGGCTAAGTGATCATACTCCTGGCCATGCAACAACCTTAGGCGCAATTGCACTAGGAGCAAACATTATTGAAAAACATTTTACTGATGATAATAGCAATGAAGGTCCAGATCATAAATTTGCAATGAATCCTTCCAGTTGGCGTGAAATGGTTAATAGATCAATGGAGCTATATCTAGCACTAGGCAGCAGTATCAAAAAAGTTGAAGATAATGAAAAAGACACTGTTGTGGTTCAGCGCCGTTCAATCAGAGTAAAAGATGATCTCATACTTAAAGCAGGACATATAATCACTGCTGATGATCTAATTTGTCTACGCCCATGCCCAACTAATGCAATTACACCTAATTTAATAAATTCAGTTATCGGTAAAACTTTAATCGAAGACATAGGAAATGGTGAATATTTAAAATGGAACCACCTAAAATAACAATTGTAATTCCTGCATATAATGAAGAAAAAACAATTGGTAATGTCATAAATGGTATAATAAGTACAACCCCAATAAACTTAAATATCTTAGTTATAAATGATTGCTCTAAAGATAATACATCTCAAGTGGCAACCTCATCAGGTGCTACCGTTCTAAATTTAATTAATAATGAAGGCTATGCTGGCGCAATTAATGCGGGAATGAATCATGCATTTAAACATTATAATTCTGATTATGTAATTACAATGGATGCTGATGGACAGCACCCTACCGAATCTGTAATGGAAGTGATCAAATTAATCAGAAATGATATTGATATTATAGTTGGAAAAAGACCATATTATGGACGATTTTCTGAATATATATTTTCAATCTATTTTAAATTTAAATACAATATCAAAGATCCTTTATGTGGCTTGAAAGCATATAGTAAAAGGTTATATTGTATAAATAATACGTTCGAAACATATGATTCAATTGGAACTCAACTTATCATTCTTGCTCATCAAAATAATTTAGTTATGAAGCAAATAGATATTAAACTTAATGATAGAATCGATGAACCTCGTTTTGGTAATAGCTACAAGGCAAATCTCCGAATTTTAAAAAGTCTTATTAAAACGATCCGTTATTCTAAATAATAAAATTGCTATAATCTGCAATACTCCTTTCGTCATAAATAAAGAGAACACCCATTATGTTAAATAACAAATCAATCCTAATTACCGGTGGTACAGGATCTTTTGGAAAAAAATTTATTGAAACAATACTATCACGCTATCCTGATGTTAAAAAAATAATTATATTTTCTCGTGACGAGTTAAAACAGTTTGAATTAAAGCAAAAGTATCCCCACAACAGATATCCTCAGTTGAGGTTTTTTATTGGAGATGTAAGAGATCAGGCTAGGATGATCCAAGCATGTGAAGGTGTAGATGTTATCATACACGCTGCCGCCATAAAGCAAGTTGATACTGCAGAGTATAACCCAACTGAATGTATTAGGACTAATATAACAGGAGCTGAAAATGTAATTCAAGCAGCTTTGCAATGTGGTGTAAAAGATGTCGTAGCATTATCAACAGACAAAGCATGTGCTCCAATTAATTTATATGGTGCAACAAAATTGGCATCCGATAAGCTATTCACTGCAGCCAACAATATTCGAGGATCAAAAAAGATTCGTTTTAGTGTAGTTCGGTACGGTAATGTAATGGGTTCTCGCGGCTCAGTTATACCATTTTTTATTGAAAAGAAAAAAACAGGTAAGTTACCTATTACACATAAAGATATGACACGCTTTAATATCTCACTTCAAGATGGTGTTGACTTAGTTATGTTCGCACTTGATCAACATTTAGGTGGCGAGATTTTCGTTCCGAAAATACCGTCTTATAATATATTAGATATTGCTAAAGCTATAGCTCCAGAATGCGAAATTGAAGTTGTAGGGGTGAGACCTGGAGAAAAATTACATGAAGAAATGATTACTGATACCGACTCCCTACATACTATAGATCTCGGTAAATTTTATGCAATATTACCTTCCATTTCCATGACTCACTCTGAAAATGACTATATAACTCATCATAAAGCCCAAAAAGTTCCATTTGGATTTAAGTATAATTCTGGAACAAATACAGATTGGGAAACCATAGAAAGCTTACGAACTCTAATTACAGAACATGTTGACCCTAATTTTAAAATCTAAAAAATTGTAGGACAAAATGAATATAGCAATTATTCCTGCGAGAGGAGGAAGCAAAAGAATCCCTCGGAAAAACATTAAGGATTTTAATGGAAAACCCATTATAGCCTATTCAATTGAAGCCGCAAAAAACTCAGGTTGTTTTGATAAGATTATTGTTTCAACTGATGATAAAGAAATTGCCGAAATTTCTCGTGCTTTAGGGGCAGAAACTCCTTTTATTAGGCCTCAAGAATTATCTGATGACTATACTAATACGGGTGAAGTTATTGCTCATGCTATAGAGTACTACATAAATTTAGGTGAAAAAATTGATTACGTTTGCTGTATTTATGCAACCGCTCCACTCATTTCAACAAACGATATTAAATTAGGTTACCAAAAAATAAGTTCTGACCCTACATTAAACTATTGCTTTCCTGTATGCGAATTTCCATTCCCTATACAACGAGGAATAAAACTTACAGAAAATAATAAAGTTGAAATGTTTCATCCAGAAAATTATGCTAAACGTTCACAAGATTTAGAAAAATCATATCATGATGCCGGTCAATTTTATTGGGGAAGGCCAAATGCATATCTCAGCATAATTCCAACATTTTCAAATAATTCCGTAGCACTGATTATTCCAAGAAAAAGAGTTGTAGATTTAGATACCGAAGAAGATTGGGAAATAGCCCTTATGCTATCGAATTTTTTAAATAAAAGTTGATATTTAGGCTCATAGTTACTATGAACACTTAACTATTAATATAATTATTATATATTCGATTAAACTTAGTTCCTAAAAAATTCTATGAGCTTAATAAAAAACACTTCTATATATCTTTTAGCTAATATACTAAATGCAGCTATTCCATTTTTTTTATTGCCGATACTCACTAGATACCTTACCTTAGAACAATATGGGCAAATTGCAATGTTTCAAGTTGTTCTATCAGGATTAACATTATTTGTAGGTATCAATTCAGCAGGAGCAGCTAATCGTAAATACTATGATGATATAACTCCAAATATAATTAAGGAATTCAATGGTAGTTGCATTCAAATTTTAATTGGTAGTACATTTATACCATTATTATTGATTTTTTTATTTTCAGAAAAATTGACTTACTTTTTTGCTATACCAAGTTCTTGGTTATATATATCCGTAATAATAAGTACACTTACCTTTTTATCAACCATACGCCTTGGGCAGTGGCAAATAAGAGGAAACGCTAAGCAGTTTGGACTTTTACAAATTAATAGTAGTTTTATTAATATGCTGTTATCTATAATTTTCATTGTATTCTTCAGTTATGGTTCAGAAGGTAGAGTAAATGCTCAATTAATAACAGCAATAATCATTGGAATTGTATCTATTTTTCTTCTTTATAAAGATAAGCTTCTTACTTTATTTATTTGGCGACCGAAACAATTAAAGGAAGCTCTCTTATTTGGTATCCCACTAATACCACATAACCTAGGTTTTTTTCTTATAACATCAATTGATCGTTTTATCATTAACAAAGAATTAGGTTTGGCAACTGCTGGGATATATATGGTAGCAGCACAAATTAGTACATCATTAGCTATTCTAGTGGATGCGGTAAATAAAGCCTATATGCCATGGCTATTCTCTAAACTAAAAGAAAATCAGTATAATGAAAAGCTAAAAATCGTTAAATATACTTATATTTACTTTGCTATTGCACTTGTTATTGTCCTATGTGCTTTTATTATAGGCCCATCCTTTATTATATTTATTGCTGGTGAAAAATATGCCGAGGCGGGAAAATTAATCGGTTGGTTATGCCTAGGTCAAGCATTTGGTGGAATGTATCTGATGGTAGCGAATTATATATTCTATTCAAGAAAAAATAATAAGCTTGCTATTATTACTTTTTTTTGCGGAATAATTAACATTATCATCTTATTTATATTAATCCCTAGAATTGGATTATTAGGAGCAGGTATTGCCTACGCATTCTCAAGATTTATGCAATTTATTTTAACATGGCGACTCGCATCAATACATATAAAAATGCCTTGGTTTTATTTTGCTTATAAGTAGTAATTGGATAAATATAAAATTGCATAATGGGAAACAGCAATGAAGAAGAAAATTTGTTTTTTTTCAAGTAATATAAATAACTCTGGTGGAACAGAAAGAGTGGCATCAATTATTGCAAATCATCTCTCTGCTCAGAATTATGAGATAATATTTTTAAGTCTTTTTGAAGGACTAAATCCCCATTTTAAATTTAATAGTAACATACAATTTTTCACACTAAGCAAAACAAAAAAATCACTGAGTAAACACTATATTAGCTTAACCTTAAAATTAAGAAATTTTTTAAAATCAGAAAATATTGATTGTATTATCAACATTGAAAGTACACTCTCCCTATTTGTTTGTCCCGCTTCACTATTAGTTAAAACCAAACATATTAATTGGGAGCATTTTAACTTTAGTGTAAGTTTGGGTAAAAAAACAAGAGTTATATCTCGCTATTTAGCACTATTATTTGCAGATTATATAATAACATTAACAGATACAGATAAGAATATGTGGGAAAGAAAATCAATATTTCCAAGCAAAAAGGTAGTTACAATTCCTAATCCAACATTAAACATTATTAATAAAAACAATATTACTACTAGTAATAAAAAAACTGTAATATCTGTAGGTCGACTCACAGAACAAAAAGGGTTTGATTTATTAATTAAAGCATGGTTCAAGGTTAAAGCCGCATATCCAGATTGGTGTCTTTGGATCGTGGGTGATGGTGAGGAAAAAGAAAATCTAGAAAACAAAATTTACAAAAATAATTTGAGTGATGTAATAAAATTAATACCATTCACTTCAAATATAGATAGCTTATATAAGAATTCAAATTTCTATGTAATGAGCTCAAGATTTGAGGGATTTCCAATGGTTCTTTTAGAAGCTTGCTCATATGGTTTACCCATTGTTTCATTTAATTGTTTAACTGGACCTAGTGAAATTATTAATGGCAATGGTATTCTTGTAAAACAAAATGATATTGAAAAATTAGCACTCTCTATAATTGAAATGATTGAAATGATTGAAACCAATAACCACTCATATTTATTATATAAAGAAAAATCATTAGAACAAGCAAATTTATTTTCTATAGATTTAGTTATAAAAAAATGGACTAATCTATTAGAGAGAATTTAGACATGAATTTATTTATTTGCAATACTACATTCCAAATGTATTTTTTATTAAAAATAATAGAGTATAAAAAAATAAAAAACTATGATATTATTTTTATTGGAAATAAAAATAATGAAAAAAACATACATTATTTTAAAAAAGTCTCTGAATCAGCAAACAAAAGTATCATTCTCAATTGTGATATAAAAACAATATTATTTCCCTTTGAAATAAATAAAATAGAGTGTCTTAACTATGACTCAATTTATTTAAGCTCAATTGATAGCATATATACACAACTTATATTATCAAAATTAAAGTTTAATAATTTATATACCTTTGACGATGGAACTGCAAATATAAACCCACAATCTAGCTACTACATAGATAACAGAAACGTAAGAATGAGAACAGTTTCATTTTTATTACGGAATAGATATAACATAAAAAAAATAAAAAAATTATCTAACACTCATTACTCTATATACAATAAAAAAAACATTATTGATAGCGTAGTTAATATAGATCTCTTTAATAAAATTAACAATAACAATAACAATAACAATAACAATGGAAAAGTATGTAATTTAATTCTAGGTAGTGTATATGCAGCAATATTATCAGACCCTAATATGAAAAATATTTTATTTGATAAACTAAAAGATAGGTTTAAAAAACTTAATGGAGATACAATTTACTTACCTCACCCTAGAGACCTAGAAATAATAAAACAATTTAAAAATGAATATATACGCACAGACCTTATCTTTGAAGATTTTTACTCTCAATTAAGTGAAAAATATGAAGTTATAAACATATTCTCATTTTCATCTAGCTCTATTTTAAATTTAGATTTAAAAGCTTGCTATATAATAACAGGAAATATTTTTAATCAAACATATTTGAACCTAGTTAAAAGCATATCAACTCATTCATCTAACTTTATAGAAATACATATTTAAGAAGGATATATATGTTTAATTATAAATTCACTATATTTACACCTACATTTAACAGGAAAGAGAGTCTATATCGTTGTTATGAAAGTATTCTTGAACAAAAAAACAAGAATCTTGAATGGATTGTTATCGATGATGGCTCTACAGATAATACTCAAGAATTAATTCAAACATTAATAAAAATAGCACCTTTTAAAATAAATTATATATTTCAAGAGAATGCAGGAAAACAGTCGTGTTGGAACCGAGCTATATCCATAGCTAAAGGTGACTATTTTATTGGAGTGGACTCGGATGATTGTCTAGCAGAAAATGCCTTACAATTAGTAGATATTTATGAAAAACAATTAAGAAAAAAAGATATCATAGGTTTAAGATGTCAATCTTTAGTAAAAGAAACTAATGCATTCGCTAGCAGATATATACCTAAAAATAATGAAATAGCTAATTGGTATAATGAATTTTTCAGTGGTAAGCATGGGGATAAAATAGATATATTTAAAACTGATATTATTAGAACATTACCATATCCAACCGCATCAGATATGAAATTCGTTCCTGAACTGTATTTTTATAATAAAACTAGTAACCATAACTATAAATTTGTGTATCTAAATATAGCTGTAGGCGTATCATTTAACGATCAACCTAAAATTACAAGGTTAAGTCATGCATCAAAAATTAAACACTGCAAAGGATATTTTCTAGCTTATAGTTCCTTATTAGTTGATGCCCCTATTATTCAATGGATATCATCACCATTACTTTTAGCTCGTGTTTTATTTAGATTAAATCAATCCGTTTTTTACCTTAAGGAAAATAAGCTATCTTCATTAGGTAATATAAAATTAAAATGTGCATGTATATTAATAGTAACATTAAATAAATTTCGAAAATAGAAATGCAATATGAAACTAAAATATAGAACAGAAATTATTCACCCTTTCATTGTGATTTTATCTTTTTTTATTATTTGTGCTTTCACAAAAGAGTTAGTTTTCACTGTATCCTCAATAATAGTCTCAATTTATGTGATTATTTTTACTTTGAAAAAAAAATCCGATAAAAAAGTATTAATCTCATATCTATTATTTATTTCTGCCTTGTTAGTTCCTGTTATTTTGGGTTACTCAGGAGTACGACCGGGAAATTGGATGGGATTAGCATTCACTTTCATGGCTTATTTTTTATTTGCTGATTATTTAATTAAGAGGCCACATATAACCATACCTCTGTCAAAAATTTTATTTTTTTCTTATCTTTTCTTTTTGTTTATATTGTTCATTATTTCACAACTTCTGCATATTGATTATGGAAATTACATCAATAAAATATTTACAAACACCAGTCGCAATGTTGTAATTTATTTTTGTTTTGTTTTATGCCTTTTCTATTTATTTAATTCCATACAGAATAGGAAAAAAATAAGTATATTGCCTCTACTTATATTTTGTTTTTTTTGTCTAATTAGTGGGTCGAGAACTGCTTTAATACTATCAATCTTAATATTATTAACATGCTTGGTTGATAATATTAAGGTATTGATTTTAATATTTTTAATCTTGTTGATTACATTATTTTCTGCTGATAGCATAGAGAGTTATATTCTAAGTCATACGAATTTCAATCAAGGCTTAGAAACACCTAGAACTCAAATGCTCCATGAATATATTGAAAAACTAGACATTAATCACTTTTTATTTGGTATGAACTTTGAACAATTACCTACAGTATATCTATTTGGCTCAAATCCACACAACTCATTCATTCATATAAATATGCTTTTTGGATTTAATGTAATGATTTATGTCTTCTTTTTATTTTACTCTCTATATAATTACCTAAAAGTAAATTTCAAATTGTTTCTTTTGTTTTTTATACTAATAGTCCGTTTATCATTAGATACTGTTTCATATAATAATTTTTTTACTGATATTTTTATATTATATTTTATATTTAATTCTTTCGGTCTAAAAAAATCAATTAATAAAACTTATTAAGTTTTATACTAAATTTCCATTCTAACAATTTACTTAGCATAAAATCATTTGTCTGACCTCTATCTATCGTAGTTTTAGCCATAAAAATAGGTTTATTAATGGATACAAAATCAAGTGTAATCATTCATGTCGTACCTAGCGATGTTAACGCAGGGCCAATTAATGTTGCGAAAGATTTAGTTTATGGATTAAACAACCTCAATTGGAGCTCCTCCATTTTCTTTCTAAGGGATGCTAAACGTAAAGGGTTGTTACATAATTTTATAAAACTTACTAGAATGTTAAAATCTAAAAAAATTGATGTATTACATTCTCATGGAATAATTCCTGATTTATTTTGCTTCATACTATCATTCTTTTTTTCTTTCAAATGGGTTTCTACTATACATGCAGACCCACAGGAAGATTTAAAGTTTCTATATCCTAAATCATATATGCTCATCTGTTTTTTATGGCAAAAAATTTTATCTAGGGCTGAGCATGCAGTGTATTTGACTGAGTACATTTATTCAAAACAACAAAATCACAATAAATATTTTATTCACAATAGCCGCTTAATAAACCCTCAGCTAATAAGTGAAAAATTAACTTCTCCAATACTTCTTAAGCATAAAATTGGTTTCTGTGGTGTTTTAATCGAACGGAAAAATGTTCGAAATCTTGTATTTACTATGAAATCAATTCCGGAATATACCCTATTGATTGCAGGAGATGGGCAACTTCGTTTTGAACTTGAAGAAAATTCTAAAAATTACCAAAATATCTCTTTTCTTGGCCATCAAGATGATTTGACATATTTCTGGGATAATATAGATATACTAATACTACCCTCATTTGCTGAAGGAGTACCTTTAGTCGCAATAGAAGCTATAGCGAGAGGTGTTCCTTTAATTTTAATGAATTTAGATAATTATAAAAATGTTTTTACCGAAAGTGAGACTTTTTTTATTTCTGATTTAAATGGAAATACATTATCCTCAGCAATAAAACATATATATCAAAACTATTCAAACTATCATAAAAATGCGCTCCATACATATTTAAAGAACTTTGATTATGATGACTGGGTAAATAAATATATATTTCTGTATAAAAAACATAAAGAAGACTAGTGTATATGTTAAACCTACTATTGTTTATTTAAAGTTCCTTAAGGCTCATTAGCAAAAATTAACCGGCACTACATTACTTTTATGTAATTTTACTTGAAAATATTAAAGAGTGATATATAGCTAACATATTAACCTTAGAATAAAATTAAATTCACATCATACAAAATAATCTACCAATATTTTTAATGGGATCAGAATATAAAAAGTATAAAAAAATTAAGGTGCCTGCAATTAATACACATACGTTATAACTATGGTTTAAGCTTAATCTAAATTCCTAATTAGCAGAAAATTTAAAATATCTATCACCTAAATAAATATAAGCAAATTACTTAAACTTAAATTAATACTTCACTATAATTTGGTGGCGACATGTTAAAATTTTCAGTTTTATTATCTGTATACAAAAACGAGAATGCATTTTTTTTCAATGATGCTTTTGAAAGTATATATAATTCTCAATCCTTAAAACCTAATGAAATAGTTTTAGTTCAGGATGGTCCTTTAACTGATAACTTATACCACATAATTGATCATTGGAAAAAAGAGCTACATGATATTCTAAAAATAGTTTCTATCCCAAGTAATGTTGGCCTAGGAAATGCCTTAAATATCGGTATATCTCATTGTACCTACGATTGGATTTTTCGAATGGATACTGATGACATCAGTTTACCAGATAGATTTGAAAAACAAATTAAGTTTATATTAAATAATCCTACAATATCTTTACTAAGCGCAAATATAGAAGAATTTGATGAATCTATGAGTCAATCTTTAGGTTGTAGGAATTTACCTAGTTCTTTAACTGGAATAAAAAAATTAATCAAAAGTAGAAGCCCATTTAATCATGTTTCAGTTGCTTTCAAAAAGAATGATGTTATCTCCGCAGGTGGATATCAACATCACTTATACATGGAAGACTATAATTTATGGATAAGAATGCTTTCGTCTGGATTCAATGCTGCCAATGTAGATGAAATATTAGTAAATGTACGCTCCGGTACCTCTATGATCAAGCGTAGAAAAGGTTCCATTTACATTAAAAGTGAATTCAAATTAGCTAAGTTAAAAATTAAATATAATATTGACAATCGATTTTCAGCATATTCTATATTCATACTCCGTAGCGCTTCTAGATTATTACCTTCATACTTATTAGCCAAAGTTTATTACCAACTTAGAGCATAGAACATGCTAAAAATATATACACAACGATAATATCCTATTAACTATACAAGTGTTTAGTTAGGTTTTCTTCTTAAACTAGCCATAGAATCCATTACATTATGAAATTTATCCCTTTAACTATTCTAACATTAACTATTCTCACGGGCTGCACCATCACCCCGGGTGCCTATATGTCAACATCAGGTAAAAATGTTGTTGATACGGGTGATAAAGATATTACCAAACTGGTTGATATCTACCCTATTTCACCTAAATTATTAGATGAAATGTATACCCCACAAGTTATCGCCAAACCAAATCCATTACTCGATAAACAGCTTTCAACCTATGAATATCGCATTGGTGTGGGTGACGTATTAACTATCACTGTATGGGATCACCCTGAGCTAACTATCCCGGCCGGTTCATATCGTAGTGCACAAGACTCCGGTAACTGGGTACACTCAGATGGCACCATCTATTACCCTTACATTGGTAAAGTGAAAGTTATTGGTAAAACCGTTACAGAGATCCGTACTCTAATCAGTAACCGCCTTGCCACTTATATCGAGTCTCCACAAGTAGATGTTAGTATTGCCGCATTCCGCTCACAAAAAATGTATGTGTCAGGTGAAGTGGCTAAACCGGGAACCCTACCAATTACCAACGTACCACTGACTATTTTAGAAGCCTTTAATAATGCAGGTGGTCTAACCGAAAAAGCCGATTGGGATAACGTAGTACTGACTCGTAATGGCAAAGAAATTAAAGTCTCTTTGCAATCTTTGGTGCAATATGGTGACTTAACCCAAAACTACCTGATGCAACCAAGTGATGTACTTTATGTACCGCGCAATGATGGGCAAAAAGTATTCGTGATGGGTGAAGTCGGTCAACCAACTACGCTCACCATTGACCGTGCGGGTATGAGTATTACCGAAGCGTTAAGTAAAGCGGATGGTATTAAACAAGAAACAGCTCAAGCAACGGGCGTTTTTGTAATCCGTCCTGTTAAAAACCAACCAGCAGCAGATAAAGAGCTAGAAGCGTTGCTACCGAAAAAAATGGCAGCGGTTTATCAGTTAGATTTATCTGACGCCACCTCTT